>JAFXZT010000098.1 GCA_017541145.1 Bacteroidales bacterium
AAACCGACGCTCTTGCATCGAAGTTTCGCGAAAAGGGCTTTGTAACCGACGGCGATTTTGAAAACTCCAATGCGGAGATTTTTGTGATTAACACCTGCACAATCACCAACCAGTCGGACAAAAAAAGCCGCGAATATATCAACCGCGCCATCCGCAAAGGTTCGCTTGTGATTGTAACAGGCTGTATGGCAGAGCAATACGCAAAAAAATATTTCTCTGACAATACAAATGTAATAGTTGTTGACAACAAGCACAAAAACCGCATTTTTGACATCGTGGAGGCTCATCTCTGCGGTGAATTTTATGACGTTGAAAACTTTGACGGCGATGTTTTCGGTTTTGAGGCGGCAAAAGAGACTTTTCACACGCGTTCCATCGTGAAAATTCAGGACGGATGCAACAATTTTTGTTCTTATTGCATAGTTCCTTACGTTCGTGGAAGAGCTGTTTCAAGACCGGTGGAAGACATCTTGAACAATATCAAAACCGAACTTGAATACGGTTTCAAAGAGATTGTTCTGACCGGCGTCAACATTTCAAAATATAATTTTAACGGTATCGGTTTTGAGGATTTGATTAAACAGATTTTGGAAATTGACAAGGATTTCCGTCTCAGGATTGCGTCTATTGAGCCTGACGATTTTTCTGACAGTTTTATTGAACTCTTTAAAAATCAAAAACTTGCACCGCATATCCATCTTTGTCTTCAATCGGGCAGCAACGATGTCCTAAAACGTATGCACCGTCATTACACGAAAGAAGAATTTTTGGAAATTGTGGAGAAATTCAGAAAAATAATCCCTGATTTTAATTTTACGACGGATATTATTGTGGGTTTGCCTGGCGAGACGGACGAAAATTTTGCCGACACTTTGGAAGTTGCAAAAAAAATCGGTTTCGGACATGTTCACGCCTTTAAATATTCGCGTCGCAGCGGTACAAAAGCCGATGCGATGGACTGTCAAATTGATGAAAAAATTAAAAACAAACGTTCAAAAATTTTACGCGAATTGTCAGACAAATTATCCTTAGATTATTTGCAGTCAATGGTTGGAAAACGTCAGAAGTTGTTAACAGAAACCATTGAAAATGACGGCTTTATCTATGGCTACGGTGAAAATTATGTCAGAATAAAAATGAAAAACGATAATGCTTGTCCAAACAATTTTTACGATGTTGAAATTGTTGGTTTGGATGGCGAAGTTCTTATCGGAAAACAAATTTAATTTACATAAATCCCTATTCATCAATTAGTTGGATAGGGATTTATTTTTACCGAACCCAATCATATTTCCGTCGTAAGTCGGTACAAAAAGCATCTTGTTGTAAAACGCCGGAGTAGCGTCGGCCGGTAAATTTTCGATACTGTCCAATTCTTTCAATTTTAGTTTTTTATTGACTTTATCTTCCTGTATTTCAAAAAGATGCAACCCTTTGTCGGTAGGTGCGGCAATTAGTTTTCCGTCGGTAACCGGAGTTGAAATTGTGAGATATGTTTTTTCTTTGAACAAAAGTTTAGGCGTCGGGTATTTCTTTTTGTTATCCGGTCCCAAAACCATTTTTCCGGGTTCGATATTCATGTAATCAATACCGTACAAATATCCTTCTAAGTCGTTGAAAATAGCGATGTTATATTTACTGAATTTTGTTTTGTAATTGTCGTTGATTGTTGCTGAGCCGATTATGCCGCCGTCCCAATGTGAGTAGTGCAAATCGCTGACCGGAAAGAACCACACAACGGCATTTTCGGGTTTTTGAGACGGATCTATTTTCATGATTCCTGCTTGACCTTCAATATATTGTTTTTCCATTGTTACAAGAAGACAATTATCCTTGGTAATTGGCATACTTCCATCGATATCCGGTCCGATGAATATTTTCCAGTCAATTTCTTGAGTTTCAATATTATAACCATGAATCCAACCGGTAGAACACGGGATGTAAATATGATTTCCCAAAAGGGTGGGAGAGGCTTCGGGAACGAGGTCTGTTCCGCGAGTTTTTATATCATTTTGATCGTAAAGTTTTATTTGTTTGTAAATTTGCGGTTGCAAAATTCCGTCAACTATTCTTGCTCTATCCGGATTAGGATTGAAAATTGTAAAAAATCCATTTTCGAGCGGAATATACGCCGTATCGCCTTTTACGACAGCCGATGCATCGCAATCTCTACTGTAACAATCTGTCTGAATGGAATTTATGCTCCAAAGTTCTTTGCCGGTCATGTACGAAATTCCGCGTAAACTTCTGCAAATTTTGCTTGTGGAATCTTTGTCGAAACCTTTGCGAGAACCTTGAATTATGATGTAACGGTCTTCTATATTTTTGGCAAATCTGTTTACAAAAAATGTACCTGTACCTTTCAAAATATCATCAAATTCTGTACGCCAAATCACTTTACCTGTTTCTGCGTCTATTTTTCTGAGACTATAATCAAATGCTCCTTGAATTAAGAATGTTTTTTTACCTTCTTTTATAATCAACGGTTGACCGGTCCAGCCGGCGCCTTTCCAAATTTTGTTGTAACCGTATGCCGGGCTCATGCCTTCGCCCAGTACAATCGACCAAATTGTATCAAGTTTTTGGGGCAGTTTTTCTCCGTAATAATTTCTTGAATTTCCGCCCAAAAACGAAGTGGATACGGGTTTTATTTTGTCGTGTTTCAACAATTGTTCTGCTGTTTGTGATTTTGCGGTTAGTGTGCAAATTGCTATAAATATAGTTGTTAAAATGTATTTCATATTGTTTAATATTTAATGATCATTTCTGTTAATTCTACAGCATTGTTGGCTACGAAACCCGGATTTTTTTGATTGAGGATTTCCGACGAATTAAATCCCCAGTCCACAGAAAAAATTTTGATTCCGGCTTTTTGACAAGCTTCGATATCTCGGATTTCGTCGCCGATGTAAACTATTTTCTGAAATTTATTTTTTGCATATCGTTTAGCACGTTTCACAGCACGCTTTTTTCCAAACAATGATACGTCAGTTTCGATATATTCAAAATAATTTTCCAATTGGTATTTTTTTATGAAACAGTTTACTGTTTTTTGTGAATTTGTAGTTATAATTCCAAGTTTAATGTCTTGATTTTTAATTGTTTCAAGCATTTGTAAAACTCCGTTGAATGCGCAAATTTCATCCGAATTTTCTTCTGATTTTTTGCGAAAAAATCTTATTAATTTCGGGATTTGCCAAAATTTTACTTTTGATAGTTTTATCAGTTCACGTGCTGACAGCGATTTATTTTTCTCAAAGTCAATTTGTTGATATCCAAATTGTTCTGCGTATTGGTTTATCAGTTTAGAACCCGATAAAAACGTATCAGCCAATGTTCCGTCGAAATCGAATATTGCAAGTTTTGTCATTTTTTAGTCAATTAAAATGGAAACGAAATTATTGCCCAAGGCACATAATTCTGTATTTTGTTAACATTGTCTTTTTTTATCAATGTATTGCTTAAATCCATGTATCTCAGGTGTTTGAGCTTGTTGATTTCTTGTGGTAAATCCGAAATGGGATTGCTTTTAAGAGTAATTTCTTCCAAATTTTTTGACAATCCGATTTCCGGCGGTATCATGATAATTCTGTTGTTGTACGCCGAAAAAAGTTTCAAATTTTTAATGCCGCCGATTTCAGTTCCGAGCATCGTGATATTATTTTCGTCAACATATAATTTTTCCAAGTTTTCGAGTTTTTGTAAATTTTGAGGTAACTCGTTGATAATATTATTGTTAACAATTAATTCATTTAATTTGCTACATTCACAAATGCTTTCCGGAATGCTTTCTATTTGATTGTTACTGAAATCAATATATCTGATAATCTTGCAGTTATGAAAATCAGGCATTGATTTCAAATTGTTGTCACGTGCGGAGATTGTATCAAGATTTGTTAATTTTGAAATTTCGTAAGGCAGTGTCTCAAATTTGTTGTAATTGATACTCAGTAATTTAAGATTTTTGAGATTTCCGAACGATTTAGGGAGCGATGTCAGTTGATTTCTGTCAAGATAAATTTTTTGAAGATTCGTAAGTTCTCCAAATTCTTCCGGCAAATTTTCTAACATGTTGCAACTCAGGTTAATAACTTGAAGCTTTTTTAGTTTTGAGATTTCTTTTGGTAGTGTGTCTAGTCCGTAACTTACCAATTCGAGTTTGTAAACATTATCTGCATCTGATATCGCTTCTTGAAGATTGATATAAGTCTTTGAGTGTTTGAGTTTTTCATCGTCAAGAAGTTGTTGCGCGTTTATTGAAACGTTTATAAAAATGAGCGATATGAGTATGAAAAATCTTTTCATTGCAGTGATTTTTGTTTCTGCAAATATAAAAAAAATGTAGAACTTGAATTATTTCTAATCCAAGATTCTACACTATAAATATTTGTTTTTCCTGTGTCAATGTTGTGTTGCAAACGATTACTTTACTTCAGTAAGTTTTTCGTTTACATATAGCACTTCAAAATCTTCGTTGAAGTTGCCGATAGCCAAAAGATTGTTTAAGTTGCTGAGTTTTATTCTCTTAGGCATAAAATTCAATTGCAATTCGTTACCTTTTGCGCCGTTTGTTGTATTGAAAAATCTTAGTTTTCTGTCGGTAGTCATCACGAGGAAATAATTTGTGTTGCTTACCTCAATTTCCTCAATTTCAGAGTCTAAGGTTTCACTTATTATTTGTTCTGTAGTAAACGGATTGTAAAGTTCTATTTTACCGTTGTTGTCACCAAAAACAAGTCTTGAACCGTCAGAATTTATCGACATTGATTTTATTTCAACCGTTTCGTCAATTTTTTTGTCAAATGTTTCTGCCAAAACGTCTATTCTGTAAACTTTTATTCTGTTGAAATAATCTTTTCCGGCGATATATTGCATATCTTTGGAAACTGCCATCAGTTGAAAATCGCTGATTGCCTTGTTGATAACTTTTGTTTTGGTGTCAACTTTCCATAGACTGAAATTATCTGAAACATATAGGATGTCGCTGTTAAACGGATGGAAGAATATTTTCTTTATACTTCCTGTGAAGTTTGTAATATCAGCGTGCAAACTAAATGTACTATTTGCAGTATTTAAAATTCTCAGTAATCCGTGACCTCCAATCGCCATCAGACGGTTGTTGCGGCTAAATGCCATTGCTGCAACTTCGATTTCGTCTTTGTAAGCGATTTCCCAATCCGATGTTCTGTAAATATTCAGATTTCTACTTTGGTCGGCAATTGCGGCGTAATCGTCGTTTACGCTGAAAGCAATTTCGTTCACGCCTTCGCGGGCGATTTCGAGGTGCTTGCTTATACAACCGTTAAATTCTGAAAGTGAGTTGTATTTTTCGTCTTGTTTTAGTTTGCTAATCAAGATTTTAGCTTTTCCGTTGTCGCAATTTGCCGCTTTTTGCAAAAATTCTCTGTAGTTGATGTCATCAGAAAGTTTGTTGTAAATATTTGCTATCGTGAGGAATACGTCGCCCGGATTTGAGATTCCGAATTTTATTGCCTTGTTGAATTCCTCGATAGCGTTTCTGTGACGTTGCAAAATCAAGTTTGCGATTCCGGCATTGTAGTAAGCATCTGCGTTTGAAGGATTTATCTCGTTTACCATCTTGCTGTCGGCGATTACTTCCTCAAATTTTCCGAGGTTTCCGTTTGCTGTACTCCTGCGCATGTAAGCGAGCTCAAAACGCGGATCTATTTCAATAATCTTGTTGCAACATTCCAAAAGATCATTCCATTTTTCAAGTTTATGATATTCAGTCATTTCGCCAACCAAATCAACAAGAGCTTTTTTCTCGTTGGCTTCTTGTGTTGAGTATACAATTTTACTTTCATTTGACTGATTTTCAGCTGTAACTTGTTGAGTTTCTTTTGTTTGTATAGGTTCTGTTGTTACCATTTCTACTTTTATTTGTTCTGAATTTGCTGTTGTTTCCGGCTTTGTTTCTGTTGTAACTTCTTTGTTATCAGTTACTTCTACAGTTGTTTCAAGAGCCGCCGCAAATTGTTGCGCAAGTAATTCGTTTTGTTGTTCTTCATTGAGTGATGTAATATTTTGATTTTCAGTAATTCCTTCTGTTATTGTATCTTTTTCATTGATGTTTTCAATATCTTTAGATTTTGTAACATCTTCATCCTCTTCTACAACGTCTCCAGTTAGTGTTACATCTTCAATATTTTCAACATCTTCTTGATTGTTTTCTGTAACGTTTTCAGTTTCAGTTACTTCATCAATATTTTCGGGTTCTGTAACTATTTCATTGTTTTCAGTAACGTTTTCAGTTTCAGTAACTTCCTCGATATTTTCGGGTTCTGTAACTGCTGGATTGTTTTCTGTAACGTTTTCAGTTTTAGTTTCTTCTTCGATATTTTCGGGTTCGGTAACTATTTCATTGTTTACTGTAACGTTTTCAGTTTCAGTAACTTCCTCGATATTTTCGGGTTCGGTAACTACTTCATTGTTTTCTGTAACGTTTTCAGTTTCAGTAACTTCTTCGATATTTTCGGGTTTGGTAGATTCGTTTGACTCACTATTTATAATAGTGTCGTTATTTTCTGATGTTTCAGAATTTTCCGGTTCTGAAACTTCTTCGTTTTCTTTTACGATTGAAAGATCTTGATTGTCAGATTCTTGTTGTGCAAAATCTTCTTTTTTGGTTTCTTCGCTGTAATTTTGATAAAATTTTTCTGCCGCAATTTCTTCTTTTTCTTCTTGATTATCAGTGATATTTCTGAAATTTCTGTATTCCAAAAATTCATCTTCTGTTTTGTCTTCCGGTTTTGGCGGAAGATATGATTCGCGGTATTTTTCGGCTTCGAGAGTTTTACATTTTTCTTCGTCCCAAATTTCTATCGGTTGCAAATCTTCGATTCCGTCGTAATTTTTCAAAAATGTATCGTCTTTTATTATATCGTTAATTACTTTTGCGATTACTTTGCAACAACTTTTTGGTGTTTTTACGATTTGTTCTTCGGCAAAACGTATCACTATCCAACCTTGATTTGTAAAATAATCGTTGTGTTTATCAGAAGTAAATTCCGGATTTTCGTCGTTTTGGTGTTTTGTTAAATACGTTTTTGGCTGTCGATTGTCAAGCGAATACGGGCTGTCGATTTCGATGTCGAGATAGAGTTTCCAGTCCGAAATTGCTACTACATAATTCGGATTGTATTTTTCGCCGGTTTTTTCATCTTCCAAACCGTAGTTAATCAATACTTTACCGGGAAAATTGTTGATTAACATCCCGTAAAAACATTCAAAATATTTTGGACCTTGCCACGAGATCGGTTTTAATGAGATATTTGTGTAAAGAAGTACCTTTCTTACTTGGTTAAGTCTATAATCTTCAAGTATTTGTGGGTCATCGTTTTTTGATTTGATATTTCCACATTCGGCAACATCGTCCAAATATTGTCGCAATTGACACTCAAAACTTTCTTGTTTTCTGAGGTTTTGCGCTTTTTTCAGGCGATTGGTGATTATTTCGTAGATAGCAAATGCAGCAGCCGTTACCAAAAGTACTGTTATTGAGGCTGTTACCCAAGTAATTGATTCTAAATCTGCAAATTTGTATATAAAAATTGCTATTATTACAACTGCGAGCGATATTTCTCCAACATATTGAAACTTTCCCATTACCGGTTCTTGTGGTCTTACCGGATGCACTTTCACGGGGACAAAACTTTTTTTGGCTTCTTGAATTTTGCCCGGAATTAATGTTATCGGAAATGTCGTTAATTCTTTTTTCATTACAAGTTAGGTTTTTTTTCTCTCTATCTGTTTTATTTTCTTTTTTTCTTTACATTCTATGCAAAATTTAGCCCAAAAGCTAAATATTTGCCTTGCAAAGTTAGTTAAATCTTTTCTTATTTTTGTATATTTGCAAACTTTTTTTCGTGTGTATGAACGACAATTTTGTCTCAAAATTGTTGACGATAAAAATAATGATTACAATTTTTTGATTTTCAGTATTTTTTCGTGAAGTACTGTTATAATAATTTATTGTTTTTTACAATAATTAGAAGATAACAAAAATCATTAAATTTTATTTTTTATTTTTGTTAATTATTATGTTGTGTTTTATTAGTAAACTTTTTAATAATACCAACCCTTCGTGTGCTCTGAGGTTGCAACAAGTTCAAGGATTTTTTGTAGGAGGAGCCATTGGAGAGGCACTTGCGTTGCCTGTAAGGAACAAGTCAAAAGAAGAAATTTTGAAAAATCCTGTGACGGAGCTGCTTGGATTTGGTGATTTTCAGACTCCGGCAGGTTATTTTGCTGAGTGTACACAGGCGACTTTGGATTTTGCAAAGTTTCTTTGTGACAATGCTTACGAAAAATATACGCCTGAAAGATTTTTTTATCTTTGTAATCAATGGTATATACTTAAAGCTAAGGATGAAGAACATCGTTTGCGAGTGATTTTGCCATGCGCTGCTTTGTCCGGAATTTTTTATTCGTCGATGAAAAAAGATTTTGATAGTGTTTTTTCTTCGATTCCTGATCTTTTGAGCGACGAGGCAATTGCGCCGGCGGTGGTGGTTTTTTGCGTTTTCAAGAATGTTTCTGAGGGAAAATCACTGGAAAAATCGTGCAAAATCGCAAAAAAGTCACTCAAAAAAGTGTTAAAAAAAATAGGTCTTGTAATAAATTCCGCAAATATTTCTTTAAAAATTTTGAAACTCTTAATGCATTGTGCTACAGCTACTAACAGTTATCAAGCCGGTGTTTTGGACGGTATTAATCAAGGTGAAAATACCGACTTGACCGGAAATCTTTTGGGGAATTTGTTGGGATTATTTTACGGGTTGGAAAATATTCCTTATATTTGGAAAAAATTTTTGGTTGGCCAAGACAATTTTCTTAAAACAGCGGAACAAATTGCAAAGCTTAATTATATCTAAATAAATTAGTTTGGCATAGAATTTGCTGAGATAAAATTGAAAAGCTAATTCCATATTAAAAACTAAATTTCGGAACTAACAAAAACAATAAACATGAGAAACAGTTACAGCGTTCCAAGCGTGTTCGAACATAATAATTCGAACTTAGCCATGGTCTCACAAGATTTAATCAATGGACTTCGTCTGTATATTGATGATGTTCCATACATTGTAGGCAATTTGGCTCTCTCTGAAGGATTATCTCCTCACCGCACAGTAAATGCGGCTCCGAGCGAAGTCGACTATCAGATTTTGTTCCAAACCGCTTTGTTGCTTGCGTCTTATAAAAACAATCGTCCTCTCGTGGTGACTACAGGTTTCCCTTTCAGTACTTACCAAGTAAATAAAGGTGTGGCTGTAGACCTCTTGAAACGTACTCACAGAATCGACTTCGACATGTCGTCTTTCACAAACAAGGGACGTACCGAAATGAAAGTTGACGTTGTATCTGTTGAGGTTTTGCCGGAAATGATGGGTAATATTGTTGCTTTGCGTAAAGGAGAAACCAAAGCTTCGGGCAATTTCTTTGTTATCAGCCTTGGTTATGGTACATGCGAAGCTGTTTTGAGTACTGAAAACGGTATCGTTCAGCGTACTGCTATCAGTATTCAGGGTTTGCAATATGCTCTTGACTTGTTTATCAAAGATCTCGGTTTGCAGTATAATCTCGGTTTGAAAAACGAAAAACAAATTGAGCAAGCTTTTATGAATAATTACATCATGCTCAACCGTAGAAAAATCGATATCCTTGATATTCGTAGAAATGTGCTTAATATGTATTATAAAGATGTAATTTCTCCTAATTTGCGTAGAGTTTTCACCGATGCCGACTTTACAAAAGCTAGCAAGATGTATATCACCGGCGGTGGTGCTCTTTATATGGAATTGGTTGAGAATTTCTACAAAGAATTTGAAGGTATTTGTAATATCGAGGTTGTTGAAAATCCGCTTACTCTTACTTCTGTGGGCTATTGCTTGCACTCTGTAGACGTAAACGGCGGCGATGTCAACACAGCTGTCGGTATCGATATAGGTAACTCTAATACTGTTGTTACTCAGTATGAAGATGTTAACCTCGAATCAGGAAATTTGAGATTTAAATAGTTTTTTTTAGAGAATTTTGGATTTTTCATTAAATTTGCACGTTGCATGAAGTGATTTTATGCAACGTGTTTTTTTTTATTAGTATATCAATTTTTTTTAAATTTGAAATGCAGCAAGTAGATCTCATTCTTACTCCTCATGATGCCTCGGACAGTAAATTTTATTTGTCTAAGGCGGCAAAAATTTTAGGCGTTCAAACAAGCGATATTACAAGTCATTCTATCACCAAAAAGTCGATAGATGCCAGAGGTCGCGATATAATTGTTAATATGCGTCTTTCTTTGTTTTTGCACGGTGAAAAATCCCCGGAACTGTCTGAAAAATACCAATATAACGATGTTTCCGGTAAACCGTCGGTTGTAGTTGTCGGAATGGGACCTGCCGGACTTTTTGCTGCGTTGCGACTTGTAGAATTGGGATTGAAACCTATAGTTTTGGAGCGTGGTAAAAACGTTACAGAGCGTAAACGAGATATCGCACTGCTTAGTACTCAGCATGTTTTGAACGAAGAATCTAATTATTGTTTCGGTGAAGGCGGTGCCGGTACATTTTCTGACGGCAAACTTTATACCCGAAGCAACAAACGCGGCGATATTAGCCGTATCTTGGAGATTTTCAGTATTCATGGTGCTGACAAAAGTATTCTTTATGATGCTCGCCCTCATATTGGAACTGACAAACTTCCAAAAATAATTGCTTCAATGCGTGAAACTATTTTGCGTTGTGGCGGCGAAGTTCATTTTTCTACAAAACTTGTTGACATCAAGATTTCTGACGGTAAAGTTACCTCAGTTACAACATCTTGCGGCAACGAAATTCCTGCAAATGCTGTAATTTTGGCTACAGGTCACAGCGCAGAAGATGTATATCAGATGTTACATCAAAAGTCTGTAAAATTGGAATCCAAAGGTTTTGCGATGGGTGTTCGTGTGGAACATCCGCGAGAGCTTATTGATGATATCAGATATCACGGTGCTGATACAACATATTTACCGACAGCAAGTTATAATCTTGCAACACAAGTAGACGGACGAGGAGTTTACTCATTTTGTATGTGTCCGGGCGGTCAGATAGTTCCGGCTTGTACAACCAAAGGTCAAAACGTGGTAAACGGCATGTCGGCAGCTGCCCGTCGCAATCGTTGGTCAAATTCCGGTATTGTGGTGGAAATCAGACAAGAAGATATTCCGAATGTTAGCGAGGATAATCCACTTTGCGGTCTTGAATATCAAAAATCAGTAGAAAAACTCACTTATATAAATGCCGGAAGTTCAATTGCTGCTCCGGCTCAACGACTCACGGATTTTATCAAAGGCAAGATGTCAAGTTCTTTACCTGAAACATCTTACGTGCCGGGTACAGTGATTTCTCCGGTGCATTTTTGGTTGCCGGAATTTATCAGCGACCGATTGCGTCAAGGATTCAAAGATTTTGACAAGAAAATGCGCGGATTTGTAACTGACGAGGCACAAATACTTGCTACTGAGACACGTACATCTTCTCCGGTAAGAATTGTTAGAGACGAGGAACATCTGAATTGCGTGAATGTTTCCAATCTGTTTCCGTGCGGTGAGGGTGCAGGTTATGCGGGCGGCATAGTTTCTTCGGCAATGGACGGCGAAAAAGCGGCTGAAGCTGTGGCTCAAATTATTCACTAAAAATTTTTTTCTTTCAAAATTTTTTCTATATATTCGTAAAATTTAAATTACGATTTATGTCATCAGACAAACAAATTTGGAAACCGGGAACGATGCTCAATCCGGTTCCTGTTGTGATGGTGAGTTGCGGTACATTTGGTATTAAGTCAAACATCATTACAGTAGCATGGACAGGTACAATTTGTACCAAGCCGCCCATGGTTTCCATTTCCGTAAGAAAAGAAAGATTTTCGTATGATTTAATTCGGAACACGGGCAAATTTGTTATCAATTTGGTTTCCAAAGAGTTGGTACGAGCTGCCGATTGGTGCGGTTGTCGCTCTGGACGTAATTTTGATAAGTTTGCAGAGATGAAACTTACAGCCAAAAAAGCTGAAACTTCTGATTGTCCGGTTATTTCAGAAAGTCCTGTAAATATAGAATGCTCGGTGGTAAATGTTTTGGAACTTGGCAGTCACGACCTTTTTATTGCAAAAATTGATTCTGTGGATGTTGCTGATTACTTGATAGATACAGATACCGGCGCATTAAAACTGAAGCGTGCAAATCTTGCAGTTTATTGTCACGGATATTATTACGAAATGGGGCAGGAGCTTGGCAAGTTTGGATATTCAGTAAAAAAAACTGTAAAATCAATCTCAAAATCATCTAAGAAATGAGCTTTTTTTCAAAAATTTTCAACAGAACCAAGAAAGACAATCTCGGTTATCCGGATGTCAAGTTTGGACGTTTTGCAAAGCCGTCGGAAAATGAGGAACTTTTGGATCTGAAAACTCAAGCTGACGAACTTTTTGAAAGCGGTCAGTATTTGGATGCTTACGTTACATTTTTCGATTATATGCAGAAACTTGGCGGCCCGGCTGTTTTGTGTGAAATTGATAACGATACCAACGATTTCATTTTCAAGTTGTTGCAAGGTTCAAAAATTGTTAGCGGAGTGATAAATCAAACTGATATTCTTGTAGAATCCAAAGTAGCAAAATTTTCGGGTGAAAACATCGCCTTGATGCGCTATTTACTTAGTCAGAATACCAAGTTTGCTTATACAAAATATGCGATTGACGGCGATACAATTTATCTTAGGCAACGTTGTCCGATAAAAGACATGTCACCGCAGTCGTTTTCTGACATGCTTTCTGAGATTGCGATTTGTGCCGACAGTACCGATGAGTATCTCGAAACTGAATTTGCAAATATAATTCCTGTTGACTACGAAAATATTATTCCGTTGGATTCCAACGAATTAAGAACCAAAATCGAATTTCTTAGAGTTTGGATCAAGGAGAGTTTTGAGTTGATTGAAAAATGTAAATTTGAGAAATTCAAACCGTATTTGCTTTTGGCATTGGTGTACAAGATTTTGTACTTAATTTCACCTGAAGGTGCACTTTTGAATCGTTTTCGTAAAATTTTGTCAATTTATTCTACCTACGATAAGGAAGAAGATAATATGAACGAAGTTTTTTACAAAATGGATAAAGAACTGCACGCAATTGCAGAACTTTCCGATTCAGAATTGGAAAAATCACTTTACAGAACATACGCTGTTTTTCCGGAACTTGAGTACATGACATTTGCGGAAATGGTTGATTCTGTGGTAGAACTGTTGCGTTTGCCGTTGAAAGCTGCCGAAGCTAACATGGATGATGAAGTAGTTCCGTTGTGCGAATTTATTGTCGGTTATCATCTTAACCTTCACGGAATGCCTGATGCCGCCAGCGAATTGCTTTTAATATTTTGGCGCACGCTAAATTCCGAATATTTTTATGGAATCGGTTTTACTGATACATTTTATAATGAGACTGTTCAGCAGTTGGCACAAACAAGAATTGCTCAAGAAATTGAAAGGATAAATGCCAAATATTCAGTTATTTATCCGGGATTTCAGTTTAATCTTCTTGCTGTTGACATGTCAACATTAGAAGACTTTGCGTATACATTTTTGTTGGAATTTAAGAACTTACAAATACCCGAATAATCATGGCTCAGAATACATCGATAATGGCAGAAGACGCCATCGTAAGAATATTAACCCCTTGGGGACTTGGAACCGGCTTCCTGTTAGGCGATTACGAATTGATTGTAACCAACCGTCATGTTGTGGAAGGTTGCCGTCAAGTAGTATTGACATCAGAAAACTTCAAAAAACGTATTGCAAATGTTCTTTACGTGGATCCGTTGCATGATTTGGCGTTTATCGAACCGCCTGAGGGTGTGGCAATTGGCAGTCTTCAGCTCGCTTTTGAAGGTTACGAAGTAAAAGACGGCGACCCTATTTTGGCAGTCGGACATCCGCTGGGTTTGAAATATTCAAATACCAAAGGTATCGTTTCCAAAGCCTCTCGCCGTTTCAACGGTTTGGAATATATTCAGACCGATGCAGCGATTAATCCCGGAAATTCCGGCGGCCCGCTTATTACGAGTGACGGACTTGTGATTGGTGTAAATACTTTCATTTTGGCAAACGGTCAAAATCTTGGTTTTGCGCTCAATTATTCGTACCTCAGACAATCGCTCGAGCAGTTTAAAGCATTGAAAACCGGCTATGCAGTACGTTGTAATTCATGTACAAATATTGTTACAGAAAGTACACTTCAAAATGGATATTGTCCGTATTGCGGTGCAAAAATGAATAGCGAAGATTTTGAAGGTAAACTTTATATTCCGGGTGCTACAAGTAAAAAAGTAGAGGAAATTATTGCAAAGATGGGCTACAATTTGGAACTTGTACGAGACGGCAAAGATTCGTGGTCAATTGAAGACGACGACCTTGTTTTTAATATTTCGTACCGTCCTGAAAGCAATTACATTTACGCAGTTTGCCTGCTTTGTAAACTTCCGACCGAGAATATTGCCCGCGTTTACGATTTGTTGTTGCGAACCAATTATAAATTTCCGCGTATTGCTTTTGCTGTAGAAAAAGGTTATGTCGAGATGACAACATCTTGTATCAAAGATGTTGATTTTCATTCAGATACGGCTTATGATTTGTTCAGTTTGTTTGTTCGTAGTTGTCACCGTTACCGCAACATCCTGATAGAGCGTTATTATTGTCAACCAGCAGAAAACGATGATTAACATGAAGATACCGGTTTTATTGTTCGCTGTGTTGTCAATATTCTCATTTTCAGATTGTTCCAACAAGAATTTGAGCATTGACGACCAAATTACGGATAGCGTGGAACATAAAAACGGTTTGGAGAAATTCGTAAATTTTTATAATTCAGACGGAAAAGTTGTAAGAACCAAAGAGCATTATCTCGATACTGTTGATAATCATTGGGTTTTAACCGGAATCGACGAATTTCAGTACAACGAATCCGGGCAAGTAGTGAGGGAAGAGATGTTTCGACCAAACCTTGCTATGGAAATTTCGCCGTTGGAATTGGATTCTGTTTTTTACAACGATAGAGGCTTAAAAATTGAGTCTGTATATTTTGTGTCCGGCGGAAAACCGGATAGTTGGGCACGCGTTTCGCGACTTTCTTACAATTATTTAGACAACGATACATTAGTATTTTCCGAATCCCAATTTACTTGGGATAGTGACATGAAACATTGGCAAAAAGTAAATGAAAAATATTATGAATATGATTCACTTGGGAGAGTGATTTCGTTATTGACATATCAATTGGATCTGCGTGATACGTCAAAAGTAGCGAGAGATTTACAAGAATTTTATTATCCTGATGATAAACTAATTAATGAAAATAGCTTATGAAACTTACCGATTTAATGTTTATTTTACCCGCTTTGGGCATATTGTCCTGCGGTGCTGGCAAAGAAGCTCCGCCGGTTGTACAAAAAACTGATACAATGATTTCGTTGTACACAACCGATACTGCAAATTATCGCAAACTTACATTTTTTTTGGGCGATTATGAGCAAGGATTTGAGTTGCAACATATTAAGCTTAAAGAGGTTTTTGTGCCTTATTTCAAATCGATGTTCGGTTACGATTCGTTGGGTTGTAAAAATCTTATAATCAACAGTTTGTATGATACTGTAAAACAGGATTTTTTTCATGTTAACAAGCAGGAACTTGTATTTAACAAGTTGATGTATCCCGTAGAAATTACAAATTATGTTGACAAAAACGGTAAATGGTTGCCGGTTTCCAAAGAAAAGAAAACTTATGACAACAAAATGAATGTTACAATTGATGAATTGTACAAGTTTCAGCAAAATGATTTTATCGCTTTTTCAAAACAAGAATATACTTTTGACTCGCAAAATAATCCTATCGAGATTATAGAATACGTTTCAGATACTACCGGAAAATGGGTTTACAAATCAAAAATAGAGCAAGAATTCAGTGAAAATTTACCGGTTTTTGTTTATACATACGAGCCATTAAAAAACAAAAAGTGGAATCTTGTAAGCAAAATTGAACATCAATACAACGTTAAAGGACTTCGTGAAAGTTCCATTTCGTATGTAAAAAATCCGTGGCGTAAAGACAAGTGGACATATTACGTTCGTACCGATTATTCTTACAATGAGAGCACCGGAAACATGAGTAGTATGAAAACTTCGTTTTGGGACGAGAAAAAATCGAAGTGGAGACTTCAAGAAGTAGAAGAATTTTAATCATTTTTGTAATTTTCTGATTCATTTTTCATATATTTGTAAACTCAAAAATCGCACGTTTATAAAATTATGAAAAATGAATTCTTTTTGGGTATAAATTCTTATAATTCAGAAGATTATGAATTTTTACCCGGTAGGACAGATGATGTCAGACAATTATCTTATTTACTTGATAATGAAACTGTTTCGATACTATGTTCCGAGCCGCGAATTGGAAAAACTTCGCTTATAAATGCCGGTATTTTGGTGGCAGAAAAATTGTCACAAAAGAAAGTCTGTGCGTTGAAATTCGACATCCCTCAATTCAAATTTGGTGACGAAGTCCTTGAAAAACAGTTAATTAAATTCATAAATTCCAAATGTGACAAGCCGTCGTATATTGATATGGCTTTCGAGAACGACAATTCATTGTGGTACGCTTCCAAACGGCTTCAAGCGTGTTACAAGGATTGTAAGCGTTTCTATTTGATTTTGGATTCATTCGAGAATTTTTTTACATACGGTACAGCTGCCAGAAAAGAAGTTGCAAAAGCCTTGGCGAATTTGATTTACGGAGAAATTCCATCGAAATTCAGCGAGGAAATGCAAAAAATCATGCTTGGACAATCCGATGTTGTCATTTCAAAAGATGGCATGAATTTACTTTATGAACCTCTGAAAATAAGCGTGTTGTTCTCGGTATCAAAAGATCAGTATAATTCCATGTCAGAATTAAATGACAGTATTCGAGGAATTTTTCAAAATACAATGGAATTGTTGCCTTTTGATTTTGATACAGCAAAAACTGCGTGCGAAACAATTGTAAATCAGCCTTTTGAGGATTTACCTGTCGTAGAATTTGATGCTCATGCTGTTGACAAAATAGTTTCGGGCGTGGCTTACAATGGTGTTATCAATCCCGGATTTTTGCGAAACGCTGTTTTATATTTTAGAAATTTGGCAAAACAGTGCAGTCAAAATCTTGTAAATAAGGAATTTATAGAATCATCGGAATATTTTTCAAAATCGCGGCTTAGCAATTTTGAAAATCTTATCGAAGACGAAAATTCACGAGTAGCTTTTTCGCAATTTCTTGTAAATGAAATGGTTGTGGATGGCGAAACACAGCCGTTGCAGGCTTACAAAGGTATCGCGCAAAAAAAATATGGTCTCAGCGACGAGATTTTGGATCTTGCAAAACATAATTCCATTCTAAAATCCTTGATTTCTGCTGATGCCCGCACATTTTATTTGCCGTATAATTCGGAAATTTTTAAGTATATTCTAAAGGATAAAAAGACTAGTTTACCTATTGTAGAACAAAAAACTGTAAGTAAACAAAAGGATACAATAATACATGGTTTAACAACAACTGTACAATCTGTTTCACCTGTAAAAGTAAGACGTAAGCCATGGATCCTTGCAATAATGGGAATTGCGATTGTAAGTATGTCGTGTATATTACTTGCATTTTCGTTGAAAGGCGATGCAGAGCGCAGTGCTCAAAACGCACGTAGTAGCATGTTGACAGCTTTTGCATTTCAAAAGTTGGAAACCGATCCAACATTCAGTTTGCGTCTTGCACAGCGTGCCATTTCTCTTGATACTACTAATATTCAGGCTTACAGCGCGTTACTAAATTCTTTTTACAATACTGATATTTTTTACAATATTTCGGGAGAATACGGTTTAAATGTTGTAAAAGCTGAAATATCAGACGATTGTAAATATATTGCTACATACGTTAAAAATGATTTGTTGGAACAATATGCAGCCCGAATTTTGAATGCTGACGGCGACGTGATTGTGGAAATTCCTCATAAAAAGGAAGTTACATCAATTTCCATTTCTCGTGACAATTCAAAGATTATTACAACTTCGTATGATAGTACAGCAAGAGTATTTGACTTTAAGGGAAATGAACTTTTAACAATAAAAAATCATAAAGCAATACTTTGGACTGCTGATTTTTCGTTTGACAATTCCAAGATTCTTACCGGCGGCAGCGATTACAAGGTAAAAATCTGGGATTCAGAAGGTAACGAACTTTCTACGCTTTCCGGACATGATTTCGACGTGTATTCAGCGCGTTTTTCTCCGGATGCGTCGATGATAATTACTTCCGGTGGTGACAATACTGCAAGGCTCTGGAAATCAGACGGTAAATTGCAAAAAGTTTTCGCAATTAAAGAGGATAACCGTTTTTCGATGTCGATTATCATTTCAGCGGAGTTTTCTCCGGACGGTAAGTTTGTTTTGCTGGCTGCCAACGATTATTTGTACAAAAATCATAAAGCCAGACTTTTTGATTTGGATGGCAATGAGTTAATTTCGTTTTCCGGTCATAACGATTGGATAAATTCGGCGTCCTTTTCGTCGGACGGTAAGCATATAATTACGGCTTCTCGCGATAAATTTGTACGCGTTTTTGCCTTGAACGGCGAATTGGAAAAAGTGTTGAAAGGTCATAATTCTAATGTTTGGAATGCAAGGTTTATGACTGATAATCAGTCAATTATTACCGTTGGTGATGACCATACAATTCGGTCATGGACAATCGGAAAACGTTTTGAAACCTATCCTGGCGCACGTAATGTAAGTTTTGCATGTTTTTCAAAAAACGGTTTAAATATTGTTGTTGTTCAAGATACGGTTGCACAGTCTTGGGATTTAACCGGCGAGATTGTTTCTACATTTGTCGGACATCATTCTGCAATCAATACAGCCCGCTATTCGCCTGATGGTAAGTCAGTTGTGACTGCGTCAAAGGATGGTTCAGTAAGAGTTTGGGACGCTGTATCGGGTACGCTTCAAAATATTTATTGTACACATAATTCTTCTGCAAACGATGTGGAATTTTCTCCTGACGGCAAATATTTGGTATCTGTTTCCAACGATAGTGCTGTAGTAATTCGCAATTTAGTAACCGGCACAGAATTGAAAGTACTTGATAATTCGGCAGTTTCATCGGTTTCGTTCTCGCCTTCAGGTGAAATTTTTGCGACAGGGAATTCCGATGGACAAGTTGTTTTGTGGGATCTTAAAGGTAATATTCTCAAGACATTTCATGGTCATGACGGGCGAGTTAATTCGGTTTGTTTTTCTCCTGACGGTCAGTATATTATCTCAACTTCTTCAGATGAGACAGCTGTGCTTTGGGATCGTTTAGGACAAATGCAATTTACATTCCGAGGTTATGAAAACAAAGTAAATTCTGCTGTTTTCTCGCCTGACGGTAAATATATTCTTACGACTTCGGATGACGGTTCGGCAAGACTTTGGACTACCGATGGCAAAGACGTGATGAATTTCAAACATGACGGCAAAGTTTCGTCGGCTGTTTTTTCTCCGGACGGAAAATATATTTTGACAGTTTATACCGATTCGCATAAGCTTAAAACATTGAAACTTAGAATTATAAGTCCTGATGGAATTACCCGTCATATCGATCAGCTTGATCTTTATGGTTCTGTTTGGAAACCGGATGCTGAAACAATTACAAAATATGGAATGACTTACTAAGATTTCTTAAAGAATCGGGTGGGAGAGTCGCCAAACAAAACAGCCCTTTTGACTTGAATTTTCTTGTCAAAAGGGCTGTTTAATTTTTTTTGTAGGAAATTCTTTTTATTTCTTTTTGCTTTTCAAGAAACCTTGTAAAGTATTCATAAGAATCTGAATTTCAATTGGTTTCGTGATGTAATAATTGCAACCTGCGGCAATTGTTTTTTCCTTTTCGCCGGTGAGTGCGTAAGCTGTTTGAGCTATAATAATCACGTCCTTGTTGAATTCGCGGATATGTTTTGTTGCATCGTAACCGTTCATTACAGGCATCTTGATATCCATGAGAATCAAGTCGATAGATGGATTTTCTTTTGTGATTTTAACTGCTTCTTCACCGTTTTTAGCCCAAAGAACTGTAGCTTTGGTATCGGCAAGAACTTCCTGCATGTAGGCGATATTCATGTCCTCGTCTTCTGCTACAAGAATTGTACTGCCTTCCAAACTGTCGTTGTTACCTTCGGCTTGCGATGCGCCGTATTCGTCAGCGGTGTTCAATTCCGGATCGTAAGGTAATGTAAAGTAGAATACAGAACCCTCATTTTCAACAGATTCTACCCACATCTCGCCGCCAAGAAGTTCGGCAAGTTTCTTTGAAATTGTAAGCCCCAAACCTGTTCCGCTTTGATTTTTATCGTCTTTTTGTTCTATCTGACCGAAACGTTTGAAAATTACATCAAGTTTGTCCTGTGGCATTCCGCAACCGGTATCTTTCACATAGAAAAGCAATTGCTCCGGAGTATTGAACTTGTAACCGAATTCAATATAGCCTTTTTCCGTGAATTTCATTGCGTTGCCAATCAAATTGTTGAGAATTTGCTTGAATCTGAACGGATCAGTTTCAATATTAAAATCTTCGGAATCCACTGCACGTTTCATTCTAAGTTCAAACGGCTTGTTTTTCATGTCATTTATCTGGTAATGAGACAGATAAATTTCATTCATAATCGGATTGAGATTTACTTTTCTTTTCTTAACTTTCAGCTGACCTGCTTCAATTTTAGAAATATCAATGATATCATTAATCAAATTGAGAAGGCTCTTGCCGCTGTTGATTATGAATTCAAGATATTTTTCTTTGTGCAAATCAAAATTACCGGGTTTCGCCAAAAGCTCTGAAAATCCGATAATTGAGTTCATCGGAGTACGGATTTCGTGACTCATATTTGCGAGGAATGCAGATTTCAGTTTGTCGGATTCCTCAGCCTTTTTCTTAGCTTCCACAAGTTCAGCTTCGTATTTCACACGCTGCGTGATGTCTTTTATCATGATTACGCTGCCGTTTTTGTCGCCGCTTGAATAGGTATTTACTGAAATTTCAGCGTTGAAAGTCTTGTTTTCTTTGTTGATTGAAATTGCCTCAAAAGTCTTGGTAGTGTATTTACAAGTACCTGAAGATCTGTATTTTTGGATTTCATTTTCAAATTCCTTTCTGTATTCAGCCGGAACAACGATATTTTCAAAAGGTGCGCCGTTAACTTCAGCAAATGTATAACCGAAAAGTCTTTCTGCTGCATTGTTGAAGAAAGTAATTTTCATTTGATTGTTGCAAACGATAATTGCATCAAACGATGATTTGTTTACCTTTGCAAATATCTCATTTATAGATTCTTCGTGCATTTTAGCTTCGTCGCGTTCTTGTTCGCGTTTGCTGATAGTTTCCATCATAATTCCGAAACGTTTGTAAAGTTCCGAAACTTCGTCACGACCTTCAGGAATATCAAGTTTTATATTAAATTTCTGATTTTCAGTTATATCACCGATAGTTTCAGAAAGTTTTTTCAGAGGTGTAATTATCATTTTTTGCAATCCGAAAATAATTGCAATAATCATAATTGTAGAAATTATAAGAACGACAATAATTGTTCTTATAAATTTGAACTCGCTGAGTGAATGGCTTTTAGTAGAAACCTTCAGAAAAACTTTTCCGTTGATTGAATTTTGGAAAATAGCGGGTTCTGTTACATAAAGATATTCGTCTTCTATATACGCTTCCGATTTGTTGCTGACTTTGGTAAGCGGTTCAAGTATCTTGTTGCCTTTGTTGTAACTTGCTACAAGTGAATCTTTTGAGTTGTAAATTTGAGCATTTTCGATGTCTTCAATAATATCAACCCTGTTAAGAATTTCGTTAACATCTTTGTAATTTTTGAAATCCAAGGCTGTAAGACATAGTTCACCAATCATCTGTGCCTTCAGGCTGTAAGACTTTTTCAGATAGTCGTCAAGGTAATTGCTGTGGACTGTTGTCATCGAAAATGTCACAATTACAATCGACACCAGCATTACTATCAAGAAACTGGCTAACAGTTTGGCGCGAATTGACAGATTAGTTAAAATTTTCATTTTTAAAAATTTTAGTTGTTGTTATACTTTTATATTATTGTTCGTAGACGTGCATTGGAGCCAACAGAGAGCTCTTTATCATCAGTCCTGAATTTTTAACTGCTTGTTTATTAAACAGATAATCAATGCAATCATCTTTGGTTTCGATGTAAAACATACATCCTTTTTTCAGTAATTCCTTGTTAGTTGTGATTGTCATCACATTTTTATTTTCGATTTTTTCGTACAATTTTTCAAAATCAATATCGGTATTTTGGTCTATGAAAATTAAATTTACGTCTGTAATTTCAGTTTCGTTCGTGAGAAAAACTGTTTTTATTTTTTTCTCAAATTGAACATTTTTCAAAAAATTTGTTGCCATCTTAAATTGCGTTTCATCATCTTCTGCAATCATTATAACGAATTCGTTATTATTGGTTTCCGGCCATGACGTATATTTTGCAATTTTCATAATCGCATTATAATCACTGTCTTGAAAATCGTTTTGGTTGACAGTGAATATTTGTCCTAAAAGTATAAATAATATGGTAAGTTTGTTAAACATCATCAGTTTTTTTGTTCTGTTTCACCATTATTTTTTGTGATTCCTAACTTTTCTTCAAGACCCTTAACCTTCTCTTTAAGAGAGGATTCAATCTTTCTGAATTTAGAAATTCTCTTTTCCAACTCACGTTTGAAAAATTGTGCACTTGCAGTCGCTTTGTCAAGCTTGGTTCTATTGTCTGCATTTTGTTGCTTAGAATCCATCAGTTCCTTGTTGATAGAATCAATTTCAATCTCTTTTTGTCTGATAATTTGTTTGAGATTTTTAAATTCGTCGTTAGTTTCTTTTATTTGACGTTTTGCTTTTTCGAGTTCCTCTTCTGTATTTTGCTGACCCGTAATATCGGTTGCGATACAGAAAATTCGCTCAATTGAGTTGTCTTTGTTTGTAATCGGAACAAATGTATTTTTAATTTTTCTTGTTGAGTTGTTGATCTTAAATTCAATGTTGTAAGTCTCTGTGGTTCCTTGTTTTACATTGTCCCAAATCTTCTTGAATTCATCATATTTGGACAATGTAAGTTGCAGGATTTCGTAAACATTTTTTCTACGTATATCGTTGACATCTAATGTATAACGCAGAGCAAATTTGCGGTTGGCTTCCAAAGTATCGCCTTTGGTAGAAAATATCGCAACCATCATTGTTTTGTTCATTGCGTTGTTTACTTGTTCCAGTTCGTCAAGTTCTGATTGTGTTGCATGGATAAGGTTGTTGAGCGATTCGATTTCGTTTTTCAACTGATACTCTTTTTCCTCCATCACTTTTGATTGTTGACGGCTCTGTTTCAACAAGATATTGGTTTGTTCGTTGATTTTGGCGTTTGCGATTGTTGACGCTACATTTTCTGAAATTCTTTCTACGAATTGTACTTGATATTGCTCGAAATCGCGGAACGATGCCAATTCCAAAACGCCGTACAAATAATCATTGTAAACCAATGGTACAAAGATAATTGACTTGGGTTTTGACTGTCCTAAACCTGAACTTATATCGGTATAATCGTCCGGAATATTTTTCAGAATTATAGTGTGCTTTTCCATTGCGCACGCTCCAATCATGCCTTCATCAAGTCGTAAAATTTTCTTGTGAAAGCGTTGATGACCGTAGGCAAATACGGCGTAAAGCTCAAAACATTCGGTTTCCGGTTCGTTTTCCATTACTGTTCGGATAAACATACCGCCCTGAATTACATTGATATACGGTACAAGTTTATCAATTACAGCATTACTCATTTTGCGAATATCCGAAATATTGTTACGCAAAATATCAGAGAAAAGCGAGTGACCTTCGGTAGCCCATTGATTTTGTTTCTCTTCGGCGATTCTTATTTTTTCTTTTTGGCGACTGTCTAACAAATTTTGACGCATTGCAATCAATGATGTACCGATTGCATTTGTTTTTATTGTTTTGTCATAATCGCTGTCGAGATTTCCGTCGCGTATTTTTGAGGCAAATTCTGCTGTAACTTTCAATGAATCAGATAAATCTTCAATTTCTTTAATTAATGTTCTGTATTCTTTCGGCAATTTGCCTTTGTGTTTGTTATTAAATTTTTCGTCAGAAAAATTGCCTTCCGCGAGGTTGGTAATCATCTGTTTTAACATATCAATCGGCCTTGTAAGTCTTTTGGAAATTACAATTATAAAACTGATAAAAATAACAAACATAATTACAACAATCAAAATCGCTTTCAAAATCGCTTTTTGCTGTGCTAATTTTACTGATTTCCAGGGTGTTATCGAAATCATAGTAAAATTATTACTATTGCATGGCAGCGAAATTCTTTTGTTGTGAATATATACATTTTCGTTGTTGTTTTCTACCAATTCATATTCGATGTCAATAGGCAGATTTTCTGCGGTTTTCGACATAATATTGAGGTTTTCCTCTGTAAAACGGAGAATCTCGTGAATATTTCTGTTTTGATAATCCTTGTTGCGGCTGTAGAAAATGTTTCCTGTACTGTCAACAATATAAAGTGTGTTTTCAGTTGGAATTTGTTCATCGAGAATATTGCGGTAATATTTTTGGTCGATATCAATACCGAGTATTCCGCTGAATTTATTTTTTGTAAAAATCGGAACCAAGCAGACGATAACATTCGAAATATCAGCATCTTCCTTCAGACTTATTACTTTTGGTGTTAAGTCGTGTTTCATAGTTCTGTACAAATCGTAAACTTCAGAACATGTACTTTGCAAATCGGCTGATATTTCGGGAGTTCCGATATTTTCGTGTCGAATATATTTTGCGTACCAACCGATCGGAAATCCCGGATTTGTGTTAACTAACAAACTGTCGGAATTGTCGAAAATATACGGTTCGGAAATAATGAACATCGCTTTTGCGGTCGGGTCATTTTCCAAAAATTTAAGAATTGTTCTGTGCGTGATTTCTTTTGTGAGAAAGCCGAGCTGAGTTGTTTGTTCCGAGATTGTTTCAGCCACGGTTTGAAGTTTGATTATAGTTTGAGACAATTGAATCTCAAAATCTTTCACATATTGATCGTTGACGATATTTGTGTTAAGTTTACTATAATCTGTAATTCTGGACAACAATATCCTATCCTGAATTGTCATTATTGATATGGAGAGAATTAATGCTCCAACAATTGCTGACAATACAGCTTTCCATCTGATTGTGTTGAGTTTACTTATTTTGTTATTGGCGTCCATATTGTTTTAGATTCATGTTTTTTTTGCATTATCTCTGACTCTTGTTGTCAGTAAATCTTGCAATATCTTTTTTGAGTTTCTCGTTTTCTTCTTTGAGTAATTTTATAATTTCTTGCTTTTGAGCGATTTCGTTTTTAGCTTTGTGAAGTCGCTTTGTATAGTCATCAAGTCGTCTTCCTTTTGCTTCTAATTTGAAAAGGTTTTGATTGTTGACTTTTACGTAAGAAATTGTACTTGCAATATCTTCTGCGAGACGTTTCAAAAATTTTATTTTGTATTCTTCAAATTTTTCAGTTCTGCAAAGTTCTATTACACCGAGAATTTCTTCGTTTAACAGCAACGGAATTACTATCAAATTGCTTGGTTTGGTATTTCCGAATCCCGAACCGATTTTGATGTAATCCTTTGGAATATCGTCAATTATCTGCATTGTTTTTTCTACAGCGCATGTTCCTACAATGCCTTCGTAAAGATTTACACGTTTTTGAATAAATTTCTTTCTGTCGGCAGCGTAAGTTGCTTTCATCTCAAGATACGGATCTTCGCCCTCTTCATCTATGTAGATGTAAATTGCACCGTAATTTGCACTCATATAATGAATTAGGTTTCTGAGTGTTTCGTTGCAAAGAGCTTCGAGATTGTTATTATTTTTTCGTAAGATGTTACCGAATTCAGCGAGTCCGATATTGATTTTATCTTGAATTTCATCTTCTTGTCGGCGAAGTCGTTGCTGTTCTTTTTCTTCTTCAAGGCTACGCTTCATATTAATAAGTGAATTGCCAAGTTCGTCGTCGTTTGATAGAAGTTTGAATCCTTTGTCGGGTTTTCCGTTGCCGATATCCTCTGTAAAAATCTGTTTTTCTTTCAGATTCTTAATGAATTGCGAGAGTTGCAAACTCATCATGTCCATTTCGTTGGTACTGTTGTGAGTAATTTCGGCAGTTACAAGTTCGCCTCTAAGCAATTGTTTGAGGTAGTTGCTCAGTTTGGTGATCGGTTTGTTTACTGACCAGAACAAAATTAAGAAAAATGAAATACCTAATATTATAATTATTATCTGAATAATTACAACTTTAATAATAGCATTGTTATGAACTTTTTCCCTTGCGAGAGAGGATTCCACCATCAGTTCTTCCAAATCGGTTAACATGGTTTTTATTTGGACATTTGCCATTCCCTTGTAACCGTCAAAATTTTCCAAACCTATCATCAATTGCTTGGAAAACAACAAATTAAATGTCATTTTGTATTCGTACAATTGATCCATAAGTTTCTGAATCTGATATTTAATCAGAATATTGCTGGTGTTAACATTTTTCAGAGTATTGTTGATAGATTCAATTTGTTTGTTGAATTTTTTGTAATCATCTATCTTAGAGTTTAATATAAATTCTTGTTCGTATTTTTCCGCCTCCTCAAACATCTTGTTTATTCCGGCGAGAGTAAATTGGAAAATGATTTTTTTCACAGTTTGACGGCTGCTTGCAAGGCGGCCGCCGTCTTGCGTAAGTTCTGTAATTTCGTTTTCTATCTTGCTGATATCTGCTATTTTAAGTTTATAAGTCTCAAATTCTTCGTTTAGAATTTTGATTGACTGTATTGTTTTGCGATTTGTAGAAATTGTAATTTCGTTGAGTTCAGCAAGTTCTGATTCGATATTTTTACAAACAGAAGATATATTGTCAAGAAGAGAATCTTCCCTTTCTTTATCCTTTTTGCCTGAGTATGAATTGAAAAGCTCGTACTGAATATTGCGCAATTCAGTAATATCGTTTTTCAGTTTGATTTCTTTGCTGTAACTTGTTTCAATTTCGTTGAAATGATCTATCAAATACCAAAACGATAAACCTGTAATGCCGGCGTAAACGGCAAAACAGATGAGCATTATTCTAAATTTTAGCTTTATGGATATCTTTTCTGGTGTTTTCATTTTCTAATTTTTTGTGCGCACTCTTTTTCAATATCAAATTTATTGCCGTTTTTAGCGTTTGCTACAAATTTTTTACAGCTCAATTTGTATTACGAATGTCTTAATCCTCTTTCAATCCAATTTGTAAATGTAATTTATTTTTGTATTCTAAAAAAACAATTTTCAATATTTTTCACGATAAACTTTGTAACAGTCACAAAAATAGACATTTAACGATTGAAAAATTTTTTATGAAAAAACTGTTTAAATATCACTTTTTATAAAAAATTAAAATAAATTTGCATCGTTTTGCATGTCATTGTTTTTTTATGCGATGAAAATGTAAAAATATTTCAGTCCGACTTCTGATAATAAATTATTTTTTTGAACCTATATATTAAAAGTAACTATGTTTAACAAAAATGTTATAGAAAAATTCAAAACTTTTTCTACACCTTTTTATTATTACGATTTAGATTTGTTGAGACAGACACTTGACACATTGAAGAAAGCTGCCGATAAATACGGCTACAAAATTCATTATGCAGTGAAAGCCAATGCTAATCCGGAAATTTTAAAAATAATTTGTTCGTACGGATTTGGAGCTGATTGTGTAAGCGGCAACGAGGTTTTGAAAGCTATTGAATGTGGTTTTCATGCTGATAAAGTGGTATTTGCAGGTGTTGGCAAGAGCGACAAGGAAATTATCGCGGCCTTGAAAAACGACATCTTTTGTTTCAATTGCGAGTCAATTCAAGAAATGGAAATAATCAACGAATTGGCAGAATCTCTCAACAAAACAACAAGAGTTGCTTTAAGACTTAATCCGGGAATAGATGCTCATACAAATCAGAAAATTAATACCGGCTTGGCTGACAGCAAATTTGGTATTGATTTTAACAAATTGGAAGATATTGTAAAAACAGTTTTGTCGCTCAAAAATCTCCAACTTATCGGTTTGCATTATCATATAGGTTCTCAAATTCTTGATCCTGAGCCTTTTAAATTGTTGTGTGAACGCAGTAACGAAATGCAGTCAAAATTAGAAAAAATGGGATTGCATCTTGACGAAATAAATCTTGGCGGCGGTCTTGGTGTTGATTATTATAATCCTGACGAAAATCCGGTGCCTGAATTTGAAAAATTGCTTGATATGATTCACGAAAATCTTGATGTAAAATCGGGACAACACGTACATTTCGAGTTTGGACGTTCAGTAGTAGCTCAGTGCGGCACAATGGTATCTAAAGTATTGTATATCAAGCCGGCAACACAGACAAATTTTGCAATTGTTGATGCCGGTTTTACCGATTTGATTCGTCCTGCACTTTACGGAGCTTACCACAAAATTGAAAATTTAACTTCAGAATCATCACAAACCAAAAAATACGATGTTGTAGGTCCAATTTGTGAGTCAACCGACGTTTTTGACAAAGGAATTACATTACCGGAAACTCGCAGAGGCGATTTGCTCGCTTTTAGAACAGCCGGAGCGTACGGAGAAATAATGGCATCGCAATATAATCTGAGGGAGCTTCCTAACGTTTATTATTCTGAAAATTAATAATTAGCACAAAGATAACATTACATAAAAAACTGTACCATAAAATCATTTTTGAAAAAAAAATTTTTGTTTTAATAAAAGATTGTTATCTTTGTGCAATTATAAAATTAAGAAAATTAATCATAAAGTCTTAACTTAAAATATAATATGAAAAACAGGCTTTTATCATTATCCTTTGTTCTGATGACACTTGCGGGTGTTATGTCTGTGCAGACGGCATCTGCTCAAGACAAAGCGGTAGTTAGATTAGCACAAGAAGCTGAATCTTCAAGTGATTGGATTACAGCTACAAAAAATTACAAACAACTAGTTTTATCTAATCCTGATATTCCTCTCTATCACTCTAAGCTCGGATATTGTTATTTGCAATGCAATAGAAGAACCGACGCTCTCAGTGAATTCAAGAAAGCTGAAAGTTTGTATACTGAGAAGCAAAAAAAGAAAGTTCCGGCATTAACCAACGAATTTTATATTGGTAAAACTTACAGACAATCAGACAGTCTTGATAAAGCTCTTACTCTTTTGAAAGATCTTCAGGGTCGTGCAAAAGGCAAACAATTAAAGAAAGATGTTGCTCACGAAATCGAACTTTGCAACTATGCCAAAACTATGAAACAAAACCCGAAAGACATTTTGGTTTTGAATCTTGGTGCTTTTGTTAACAGTGATGAAATTGAGCATACACCTATTATTACAGACGATCAAAAAAAATTGTATTTTACTTCTCGTCGCAGACTTGAAGGTCATGAAAAGACCGATGATGGCAAATTCGATGAGAATATTTACGTTTCTACATTGGTAGATTCTACCGGTACATGGTCTAAGCCGGAGCCTCTTCCTGAAAACGTAAATACAGGTGAGCATATCGCTGTAATTTGCTTATCTCCTGATGGTCAGGAACTTTATATTTATTCTGAGGAGCAAAACGGTTCTATCTTGGTATCAAAGAAAGAAGGTGATACTTGGAGCGATCCTGAGCCGCTCAACGAAATGATTAATACAGATTATCGTGAAACAGGAGCTTGTCTTTCTGCTGACGGTAAAAAATTATATTTCGCATCAAGCCGTCCGGAAGGTTTTGGCGGTCTTGACATCTGGGTTTCAACTCGTGAAAACGGTGGTGATTGGGGCATGGCTGAAAACCTTGGCAAAACAATCAACACAGATCAAGATGAAGACGGTCCTTTCATTGCAGACAACGGAAGACTTTATTTTTCTTCTAAAGGTCACAATGGTTTAGGCGGTTACGATGTTTTCTACTCAGATCCTTCTTCTAAATCTAAGGATGGTTGGTCAGAACCTGTAAACGCCGGTTACCCAATCAATTCAAACGACGACGATATTTATATGTTTGTTGATTCAGATGGAAAATCTTACTTATCATCAGACAGACCAAAAGGTATCGGTGCCGCTGACCTTTATGTTTTGGGTCCGACAGAGATGTTGAAAACCGATGCTACTATATATAAAGGTGAGGTTACACATTGCGATTCACTTCCGGCAAGCATAGTTTTGGTAAGAGACAACAGCACCGGAGAATCTGTTGAGATTGTTCCTGACGAAAATGGTAAATTTGAAATTTTAACATATCGCACTCACAACTATTCTTTGTCAGCAACTACAAATGATGAAGTAGTTTTCACAGATGTTTTTGATGTTGCAGCAAACGCAAGTGACTCTTTGGATTATCCGACTATAAAATTGGATCCCGGAGTTGAGTGTAAAGTTGACACTGCTATGGTTGCAGTTGTAGATCCTAACGAAGGTCGCGACGGACAGATTTACGATTATGTTGTAGAAATTCATGACATCTATTTTGCATTTGCAAAAGCAGACAAAATTGAAACAAACGAAGATCTTAACAAGTTGGCTGATTTCTTGAAAGCGAACGAAAATACTGTTGTTATGATTAACGGTTATTGTGATGCAGCCGGTCGTGCTATTACAAATGTTAATTTGTCAAGACAACGTGTTGAAAGAGCAGTTGCTTACTTAAAAAGTAAAGGTGTATTACCAAAACAGATTAAGTCACAGGCTTTGGGTGAGGAGAATCCTCAAACTTACAATTTTAAAGATGGTCAGCTTTTTGAAGATTCAAAACAATATAACCGTCGTATTGAGTTTGAAGTAGTTCAACAAGGTGAAAAGACATTGTTGATTCGTCCTTTGAATTCAATTCCGGAAGAATACAAAAATCCGAATTATATTAAAAAAGGTTATAAGAAAGTTTACGGTAGAAATCCGGAAACCATAAAATAGTTTTTGTTAAGAACCTTAATAATTTGAAATGTCTCAGAAATTTGCAGAAGTAATAGTACCTGTTTCATTACCTCAGCTTTTTACTTATACAATTCCTGAGACATCTCAATTTCTTTGCGATGTAGGAAGTCGAGTCGTAGTCTCGTTCGGTAAAAACAAATTATATTCAGGTGTTGTACATCGGATATTTGATGAGCCGCCACAGCAAAGTTTTGAGATAAAAGATATAATTGAGGTTTTAGACAGTACTCCGATTATCAATACAATTCAACTTCGATTTTGGGATTGGATTGCAGCATATTATTTGTGTTCGGTTGGTGAAGTTTATCGGGCAGCTGTTCCGTCTTCTTTGAAATTGGAGTCGGAAACTGTAATTTACAGAACTTCAAAACCGATTGATTTTCAGGATCTCAGTCCTAAAGAAATAAATTTTTTGGGTATATTCAACGACAAAGTTCAAGAGATAGAATTGTCGAAAGTTTCAAAATATACCGGTTTGAAAAATAATATTTCTTTGGTTAAGAATCTTTTATCCAAAAATTATTTAGTCTCGGATAAGATAATTCAGGATAAATTTCAAGCGAAAACAGAAAAGTATATTGTACTTTCTGAAAATATTACAAACGAAGAACAGTTAAGAAATATTTTCGACATTTTGGAGAAAAAAGCTCCGAAACAGTTGGAAGTATTTGTTTTTTATTTGTCGTATTCCGGTTATAAGATGTTGAATAACAATATCTTAAACCGTGGAGAATTGCCGAAAAAAGATATTTTGGCAAATTCAAAACTTTCTCCTTCTGCATTGAACGGCTTAATTCAAAAAAATATTTTTGTAGAAGAAGAACGCGAAATTAGCCGTCTCAAACAATATGAAGGCGATATTGAATTGTATCATGAACTCTCTGAAACTCAACAAGATGCGTATAACAAGATTCTTGAGCAATTCAATAAATTGAATACAGTTTTACTGTTTGGTGTTACAGGATGCGGCAAAACTGAAATTTATATTAAACTTATTGATAAATACCTTTCACAAGGGAAGCAGGTACTTTATCTTTTGCCTGAAATAGTACTTACTTCTCAGATAATCAGAAGATTACAAAAAGTTTTCGGTAACAAAGTCGGAATCTATCATTCTAAGATTTCGGACATGGAACGTGCTGAAATTTGGAAAAATCTTTGTGATACTCAAAATCCTGATTCTTATAAACTCATAATAGGAGTGAGGTCGTCTATATTTCTGCCTTTCAGTAACTTAGGATTAATTATCGTAGACGAAGAACACGAAAATTCATATAAACAATTTGATCCTCAACCACGGTACAATGCCCGCGATTTGTCGGTAGTTTTGGCAGGAATGCACGGCGCAAAAGTACTTTTGGGAAGTGCTACACCTTCGTTTGAATCCTATTTTAATGCTCAGAACGGCAAATATGGATTAGTAGAAATTTACAACCGTTTTGGTTCGTCTCAAATGCCTGAGATTCAGGTAATTGATACTCGTCAAGCTGCAAGAAAAGGTTTGATGAGATCGTTGTTTTCTCAGAGTTTGTTAAAGTATATCGGTGATAATATCCAAAGTCATAAACAAACAATTTTGTTCAGAAATCGTCGAGGATTTTCGCCTTATGTGGAGTGCAATTCATGCGGTTGGATACCAAAATGTGAAAATTGTGATGTTACTTTAACATATCATAAACGGGAGAATCGTTTGGTTTGTCATCATTGCGGTTATGCGATTGATATGCCGCACAAATGTTTTGCTTGTGGTGATAACAATCTGTCAACCAAAGGGTTTGGAACCGAGCAAGTGGAAGATGAAATCAAAGTTTTTTTCCCGGATGCGAAAATTTCCAGACTTGATGCCGATGTTTCTACTTCGCGTAACAAGTTTGAACAGATAATTTACGAATTTGAACAAGGTTACATCGATATTTTGACCGGTACGCAGATGATTTCCAAGGGGTTTGATTTCAAAAATCTTACGCTGTGCGGAATTTTGAATGCTGATTCCATGTTGTTTTTCCCTGATTTCAGAGCTGAAGAACGGACATTTCAGCAGCTGACACAGGTGAGCGGAAGAACTGGACGTACCGAGGTAAGAGGCAAAGTTATAATACAATCCTCAAATCCTGAAAATCAGGTGTTTACCGATGTCGCTAACAACGATTACAAAGGTTTTTACAAGCGTTCGATGTCCGAAAGAAGTCGTTTTGCTTATCCGCCGTACACAAAACTTGTAAAAATTCAAGTAAAACACAAGGACGAACCGCTTGCAATGCGATCGGCTTTTTATCTTGCGAACTTGTTGCGGCAAACTTTCGGAGGCGGGGTTTTAGGACCGGAACCGCCTGTAATTTCTAAACTTCAGAATTTTTATATCCAAGAAATATTGTTGAAAATTAGCAAAAAATACTACGGATCTACTGCTAAAAAAATCATTATGGAGAATATTAACAGTACGAAAGCTGTGGCAGAAAAATCCGGATTGATAATCTCGGTGAATGTAGATCCGATGTAAAAAAAACTGATAGTTTTTTCGTTTTTTGCTGTTGTCAGAAAATTTCAAGAATATACAATTTTTATATAAAAACTGTAAAACTATTCAATTTTTTGATAGTTATTTAATTAAATTTTCATACACGATATACTTGGATATTGAATTTTTTACTACTTTTGTCACAGAAAAATAACGAATAAAACATATCAAAATGAGATTATCTTCAAGAATTAACAGAGTTGCTGAGTCTCAGACACTTGCAATGGGTCAGAAAAGCAATGAACTAAAAGAACAAGGTATTGACGTCATTAATTTTACAGTTGGTCAGCCTGATTATTTTACACCGGATAATATCAAGCAAGCTGCAAAAAAAGCTATTGATGACAACTTTTCTTTCTATTCTCCGGTTCCCGGTTTCAAGGACGTTGTAAAAGCAGTACAAGCTAAATTTAAACGTGAAAACAATCTTGATTTCGCTGAAAATCAGATTCTTGTATCTACCGGTGGTAAACAGTGTCTTGCAAATGTTTTCCAAGTACTTTTTCAAGAAGGCGACGAGGTGATTATTCCTGCTCCTTATTGGGTTAGTTACATCGAATTGGCTCATCTTTGCAACGCAACTCCTGTTGTGATTGAAGGAAAGGCAGAAAACAATTACAAAATCACTGCTGAACAGTTGGAAGCTGCTATCACTCCAAAAACTCACGGTTTTGTTCTCAACGCACCGTCAAATCCTTCCGGCAGCATTTACACCAAAGAAGAATTGAAAGCAATGGCTGATGTTTTGGCTAAGTATCCTGAGGTTGCTGTTATCTCTGATGAGATGTACGAACATCTTACTTACGACGGTAAACATGAAACAATCGGTCAGTTTGAAAATATTAAAAATCAGGCAATTATCGTAAACGGTATTTCTAAGGCTTACGCAATGACCGGTTGGAGAATCGGTTATATGGGTGCGCCGGTAGAAATCGCAAAGGCTTGTAAAAAACTTCAGAGCCAAACTACTTCTGGTACATGTTCTATCGCTCAAAAGGCTGCTGTTGAGGCGCTTAACGGCGATCAAACAAGTATTGAAGAACACAAGAAAGTTTTGATTAAAAGACGTGATGCAATGGTAGAAGGTTTGCGTTCTATTCCGGGCGTAAAACTCAATACTCCTCCTGCTACATTCTACACTTTCCCTGATGTAAGTGCTTATATCGGAAAGTCTTACAACGGCAAAAAAATCAACGATTCTTTTGAATTGGCTGATTTCTTGTTGAATGTGGCTCACGTTGCTACAGTTGCCGGAGCTGCTTTTGGTATCGATTCTTGTATCAGATTGAGCTATGTAGTTGATGTTGACAGAATTAACGAAGGTATCAGCAGAATTAAAAAAGCTCTCGCTGAGTTGAAATAATTCATGTTGTTATGATATTTTTAGGGCTGTCAGTTGAAAAATTGACAGCCTTTTTCAATTAATTTTTGTCGGTTTTTCAATAATTGGTATTTTTGTACCAAAATTTTAGTGAAAATAAATATGACAATCAATTTAAAGGAAAAAGATTTAGAACAGCTTGTAATTATGGGAGATAAGGTTTTGATAAAACCGAAATTTCCACAAGAAAAAACACAATCAGGATTGTTTTTGCCGCCGAGTGTTATCGATAGAGAGCAAGTTTCGTTGGGATATGTTATAAAAACCGGTCCGGGCTATCCGATTCCGGCAGTTAACGATTACGACGAGCCGTGGAAAGATAAATCTGAAAATGTAAAATACGTACCGTTGCAAGCAAAACGTGGCGATTTGGCTGTTTTTCAACGTCAAAACTCAATAGAAATTCAGTTTAATTCCGAGAAATATTACATCATTTCTGCCTCTGCAATTTTGATGTGCGTGAGGGACGAAGGTTTGTTGAAATAGATGTCAAAAAAAAAAATAAAAAAACGGTTGTCAGAATTGTTCCGACAGCCGTTTTTTTATGATATTTTATTTTGACATCTTACTTAACTTCTACCTTGATACATCCGGCCATTTGCTGAACTTTTTTTCTTGCTTCGTCTACCGAATTGGCTCTTGCTAACAATACAGCCATTCTGCGGTGACCTGAAATATATGGTTTGCCGAAAATTCTGATTGAAGTATCTTCCAAAGAAAGGGCGTCTTCTAAGCCGCTGAAGGTAATATCTTCGGTTTCGCCTTCTACTACAACCGCCTTGGATGCCGATGGTCCGTGAAATGCGATATTGGGTATTGGTAAACCGAGAATTGCTCTTGCATGAAGCGCAAATTCCGACAAATCTTGTGAAATCATTGTTACCATGCCGGTATCGTGAGGTCTTGGTGATACTTCGCTGAATATCACTTCGTCGCCTTGTACAAACATCTCAACACCGAAAATTCCGCGTCCGCCGAGTGCCGTTGTGATTTTTTCGGCAATTTGCTGAGCTTTTTTCAGTACAATCGGATTCATCGGTTGAGGTTGCCAAGATTCCTGATAATCACCGTCTTTCTGGTAGTGTCCGATTGGTTCGAGAAAACTTGTACCGCCGATATGTCGTACAGTGAGCAATGTAATTTCATAATCGAATTTTACAAAACCTTCCACAATAACTTTACCTGCTCCTGCGCGTCCGCCTTCTTGTGCGATGTTCCATGAGTTTTTGATATCGGATTCGGATTTAATAACAGATTGACCGTGTCCGGACGAACTCATTATCGGTTTTACAACGCACGGAATTCCAATTTCTTTTACTGCGGCTTCAAACTCTTCTTCAGTTGCTGCGAATCTGTAAGGCGAAGTTTTGATGCCGAGTTGTTCTGCTGCAAGTCGTCTGATTCCTTCGCGGTTCATGGTCAGGAATGTGGCGTTTGCTGTCGGGATTACATTGTAACCTTCTTTTTCCAATTCCATAAGTGTCTTGGTTGCAATGGCTTCCACTTCCGGAATTATGAAATTCGGTTTTTCGGTTGTGATTATTTCACGAAGTTTTTTGCCGTCGAGCATCGATACGATGTAATGTTTGTGTGCTACTTGCATTGCCGGTGCGTTAGGATATTTGTCGCACGCAATTACTTCTACGCCAAGTCTTTGAAGTTCTATTGCAATTTCTTTACCTAATTCGCCGGAACCCAAAAGAATGGCTTTTTTACCTTTGGATTTGCCGATTGTGCCTATTTCCAACATGGTTATTTGATTGTTTATTAGTTAGTTATTTTAAAATCTTTTTCAATTCTTCTGCCCAAATCATGTAACCTTTTTCGGTGGGGTGAGTGTAATCACCGCAAATATCGCTGCTCAAGATTCCGTTTGGGTCAAGCATTTTGCTGCTTAAATCTATGAGTGTGATATGATGTTTTTCCGCAAAAGTTTTGATTTTTTCGTTGGCTTGATTTATCAAAATTCTCCTCGGATTGTCGGGTTTTTCTTCGCGGGGAAATATTGACATCAGGATTATTTTCGCGTATGGCATTTTGCTTCTGACTTGTTTGCAAACCTCTGCCACGCCTTCGCAAATTTCGTCTGCCGTATTGATTCGTGCGTTTGGAGTATCAGAAGTATTGTTTGTACCGATATGAATTACAACGTATTCGGGATGCAGATTGTCAACTTCGCCGTGATTTAGCCGCCAAAGTACATTTTGAGTTCTGTCCCAACCAAAGCCGAGATTCAAAACGCGTTTGTCACCGAAAGCATAATCCCAAGCCTTCTGACCGTTTGGTTCGCGGGGTGTGCCGTCGTTCCAAACTAATGAAGGTTCGCCGCCCCAAAAATGTGTAATTGAATTGCCGATCAGTATTATTTCCGGGTCGATTTTATCTTTGATTTTCAATACTTTATCGTGACGGTCATACCAGTTGTAGCAATCGTCTTCAAGTTTTGGAGTCGGAACAATTGCTGTATTTTGGGGAAATTTGCAGTGAGGTTTGTCTCCGAGAATTTCGCAAACCCAAGGTTCCATTTTTTTGAGCCAAAGTTCTGCACCGAGTGGAGTAGGATGGAGGCAATCACCCATAAGTTCTTGATTGATAGAGCCGTCGTAATTTTTTAAAACATGATTGATGTCAACATAAAATACATTTTTGTTGTCAACAGTTTGCGATACAAGTTCGGAAGCGCGTTCCAAAATCATGCGGTGCGACGTCGGCATTTTGCCATCGTAAGAGCCGGGAAAACAGCGCAATAGTATCACTTTGGCTGACGGCATTCGTTGTCGGCACATCCTTACGAGTTTGTGCATTCCCAAAGCAAGTTCTGTGGCGGTGCATCTGTAAGGATAATTTGCGCGGTCGATATTGTTTGTACCAATCTCAATTACAACGAGTTTCGGTTTTTGAAAGTTGAAATCCAAATTTTCAAGTTCCCAAACTAAATTTTCTGTTCTGTATCCTGAAGTTCCGATATTTATCGCATTTCTGTCACCAAAAAACTTGTTCCAAACAGGCTGATATTCAGTTTTTTCAAAATTGTGCGTAATCGAATTTCCTAGAAAAATTATGTCGTATTTGTTCTTTTTCAGATTTTCAGTGATTTTGTCGTGACGTTGTTTGTCGTAACCCTTAACTGCTTTTTCTGCCGGATTTGGATTTTTTACAACTGTATTCGGCAGTGATTTTAGCAATTTTTGAAGTTCGTAAAAATGATTTTCTTCGTAAGTATATGATTTTTTGGATTGGAAATTGCAGGGTAGAAATTTAGCAGTTCCGCCGTCAAAACCAACCCATGCAAGGTAAAATTCGTATGCTGCGTTGTAACTTTCACGACTGAGTTTGGTGGTGTCAACACTAAGAAAAAGTCGCGAACCTGCGGGATTATACGGCGGAACAGCCAACGGATAGGCATCTCCAAGTGCTTTAGTTTCAAGGTTTTGAGCGTTGGTAAGTACCAAGTTTTGCGGTAATTGTTTGTTGTCGAGATATTTGATGGCTTGAGCCGCATAAAGACAAGATTTTCCGTCGGCTGCTATCGACAATGAATGTAAATTCGGTTGTGATTTTGTATTAACTGCTGTTGCGGTATACTTGTCTTGCTGATTTTTTAAATTTAAATATTCTTTTTTTATGGAATTTACCAACAAACTGAAATCTTTTATGGTGTCGGTTTTATAATTGTAAACACAAACATCGTAGCCTAAAAGGTTGAGACTGTTTTTCATAGCCGTATGTTTGCCTTTTTCGCTTACGAGCAAAAATGTACCGCAACTGTGCTCTGCTTTGTAGATTTTCAGGTTTTGAGCAAACGCGTTTACGATTGTTGTAACGGACAAAACTGTTAATAAAAGATATTTTTTCATTGGTTTTACAATTGTTTTGTTGCACAAAGATATAAAAATTATAATGAATCTGTTTATTTTTTTGTTTTTATCTTTGTGATTACAATTTTTTTGTAAAACATCAGTTATGGAATTTAATTATAGATAAAAAATCAAAAACCAAAAAATAATATGAAAATGACAAGCCAACAAAAAATCTTTTTAGCAGCGTTGTCGTTGTTGACAGCAAATCAGGCTGTTGCGCAATGTATCAGCGGCAATTGTAAAGACGGCTACGGCGTTTATCAAGATGCCAAAGGACGTTACACAGGATTTTTCAGCAATCAGTTGCCGGACGGATTCGGAATTATGAACCGCATGTCGGGTGCTGCTTATATCGGACAATTTTCTAATGGAAAATTCGCAAAATCAGGTACTTACTATTGGAGCGACGGTACTCGTTACATCGGACAATGGCAAGACGGTAAACGTCAAGGATTGGGTATTGAAATTCAGTCGGACGGTACTACAAATACCGATTTGTATGTTAACGACGATTTGGCTGATGCTATCAAGCCCGGACCTGCTAACGGTGATACCAAAAACGGGTGGGGCGTTTATATTTACGATGACGGTTCTGTTTACGAAGGATATTTCCGCAAAGGCAATCGTGACGGCTACGGAAAACTCACTCTTACAGACGGTTCCATCTATCAAGGACAGTTTGCGAAGGATAAATACGAGGGCTACGGCGTGATTTCTAATCCCGACGGAACTCAAATTGCCGGTATTTTTGAGCGCGGACGTTATGTTGGTGAGCTCAAAAATCAATTTGGCTGTGTATCAGGCGATTGTTACAACGGATACGGCGTAAAAGTTGATAATACGGGTTCATATTTCGGTGAGTTCAAAGAAGGAAAATTTCACGGCATGGGTCGTTTTGTAGAGAAAAACGGTATTGAGTACGACGGATCTTTTGTAGCCGGAAGTTTTGACGGATTTGCTACACTTACCTATCCAGAGGGAGTTCGTCCGGACGGTCTTGTAAAATACATCGGCGAGGTAAAAAACGGCGATCCGAACGGCTACGGCGCGATGTTATACAAAGACGGTTCAATTTATTACGGTCATATTTCCAACAACAATTACAACGGACAAGGTGTGTTGGTAAATATGAGTGACAACGGAAAAAAACTTATTGGTGTTTGGCGTGACGGTCAACTTGTTAACCCGTTGGAAGAGAAAGAATTGGATTTGATTTACGGTTCAAAAAACGGTTACGGAATCAAGCTTACCGAGTCGGGACGTTATCAAGGTAACATGGAAAACGGATTGCCGTCGGGTCAAGGTATGATGAACTTTTATTCCGGTTCGTTTTACGTTGGCGAATTTGCACACGGCAAGGCAAACGGCGAAGGTATGTCGGAAGATATCAAAACCGGTGTAAAATATGTCGGCGAGTTTACTGACAATGCGATTACCGGTAAAGGTATAATGTACTTGGCAGACGGTACAAAACAGAAAGGTTTTTTCAAGGACGGACAACTTGTAGAAGAAAAATTTGTAGCTTCGGTACAAAAACCTTCTGTTTCATGGACTTCGCCTCAGATGTACACCACAACTACCGGCGAATCAACCGCAAAAGTCAGCATCTGCGTATCGTCACGAGTAGATCCCGACCAAGTTTTACTTTATGTTAACGGCGAAGTAAAAGCCAAAAAAGCCAACAAATCGTATCAGTTGATAAATTCTCAATGTGATTATTCATACGATTTTACAGTGGATTTGGCGCCGGGTCGCAACGAATTGAAAGCCGTTGTAAAAAACGAAGGCGGTAGTTCAGCATCTGACACCAGATTTATTAATTACGAAGTTGGCGACCAAATATCAAGTCAAAAGAGAATCGCGCTCATCATCGGAAATTCATCGTATCAGCATGTTCCGGCGCTCAAAAACGCTGCAAATGATGCAAAATTGATGTCAGAGACATTGAAAAATCTTGGTTTTGAGGTGATTTGTGTTACCGATGCCGACCGTACTACAATGCGTGACAAAGTTTATCTCTTCGGAGAAAAAATCGCGTCAGAAAAAGCAGTCGGACTTTTCTTCTACGCCGGACACGGTATTCAGGTGGACGGTATTAACTATCTTGTACCTGTAACTGCAAAAATTGCACGCAAGGAAGAGGTTGAAGATGAGTGTTTTTCAATAGAAAAAGTTTTGGGACAAATGACATTTGCAAAAAATGATTTGAATATCATAATTCTTGATGCTTGTCGTGACAATCCGTTTGCACAAACAAGTCGTGCAGTGAAAGGTGACGGCGGTCTTGCTCAGTTGAATGCTCCGAAAGGTACATTTATTGCCTTTTCAACTTCACCGGGCAAAACAGCTTCCGACGGTAACGGTGACAACGGACTTTATACCGAGCAACTTGCTAAGGCAATGCTTGTTCCGGGAGCAAAGATCGAAGACGTTTTCAAACAAGTTCGTAACGAGGTGTTCAGAATTTCGCACGATTCCAACGGAGATGGTCAAGAGCAAATTCCGTGGGAAAATTCATCAGTCTTCGGTGATTTTTACTTCATAAAATAATTTAACTAAAATACATAAAAACAGGCAGTTCTGTTGTATGAATATGCCTGTTTTTATTTTTTATTTTACAGTGTTTTGATTATTTTAAATCATTTCTAAATTTACTTTTTTGAATGAAAAATTATTTTGTAATAAAGAATTCGTTGTAATAGTCTATTATTTTTTTATTTTGTAACTTTTTTAAATTTATACATTTTCTTAATATATATTAAGTGTTTTTGTTACAATGATTTGAACTGAGTTTGACAATCTTTTGTTACTTTATGAGGTTAACTTTTCTTAATATATACTTAATTATATTTTTCCAGTTATTTGTTTTTAAATTGCTTACTTTGTCGCAAAGTTTTAGAATTATCTAATTAGTTCGGATTTTTTAGAACTAAAGAAAACGTAATTATGCAGGAAAAGTTAACTGAAGAACAAAGAACGCAGAAGCAAAGAGAACTCGTAGAAGCAATGGGACGACTGACCAATCAGGGCGGCGGAACGTCGCTTGCGGGCAGAATCCTTGGATTACTCTCTTTTCTTGATAAAGAGGAATTTACATTTGAAGAAATCGTAGATGAACTCAAAATTTCGAAATCATCGATTTCAACAACGATAAATCATTTGATGGAAACCGACAAAATCGAATATGTAACCTATCCCGGCGACCGCAAACGCTATTTCAGAATCAAAATCAACACGCGCAAACAGTTTTTGTTGGCGATGAAACGTCATATCGAAAAACTTGAAAAACTCAACCGCACGGCGTTGGAACTCAAACTTGACAAAAATTCGCGTACAGCAAAAAACATCGGCGAAATTCTCAAAGGTTTTGCCTTTTGGAAAAATCAGATCGAAAGTTACGAAAAAGAATTTTTAGCGGACGAGATTTAACAATTATCAAGTAAATAAAATAATACAACATACAAAAATGAATTTAAAGAGAACATTAACGCTGATACTGACGGCAGGGATCATCTCGGGCGCAAACGCTCAGACCGATACCGCCGCAAATCAAGGGAAACTTGTTCTTACCCTTGATTCGGCAAAAACTTACGCCGTTCAGCACTCAAAAACGATGAAAACTGCCGACCTCAATATCCAGAAGGCGGAATGGGCTAAATGGCAGAGTATCTCTAACATGCTTTTGAACGTGGATGCAACTTTAAGTTATACGACAATGTTCGGTTATGAGGCGCATCCCGAAATGAATGGGCAAAAAATAACAATCTCCGTAAATGATGTTGGAAACCTCGGAATCACCGCTACTGCTGCCGTTAATGGACAACTCATTGTAGGAGTTCAACTTAGCAAAATGGCAATCGAGATGCAGAAACTTGCTCAAACTGGCAGTGAAAACGATGTAAAAGCTGCTGCTACAACCTCTTATCTTTCGGTTTTGATTGCTCAAGAAAGCAAAAAGACCATTGAGGACAGCCGCGCCAATCTCGAAAAAAGTTACAACAACGTCGTTCAGCTTACAAAAGTCGGAATGGCAGAACAGACTGATGCTGATCAGTTGAAAGTTCAACTCATGGTTCTTGACAACAATCTCAGAGCCGCTGACAGAAATATTCAACTCGCTAAAAGCGCACTCATAACCGCACTCGGAGCACCGCCCGCAACGGACGTGGAACTCACCGAAAGTCTCGATTATTTTTTTGAAAACGAGCAGATTACAGAACCGTCAGGCAGTGTTGAAACTAGTATCACAATGAAACAGCTTGATATGAGTATCGACATCGCAAAAAAACAGTGGACTCTCAGTCGCTGGGCTTACGGACCAACACTTTCTCTTTCATACAATTACAGTGGAAAAACGTATTTTGGAAAGGATGAAGGTTTCAATATGAGTCCTCCTCACACGATGACACTTGCACTTCAAGTGCCGATTTTCTCATCAGGCAACCGTTACGCCGCTTGCAAACAGAAAAAAATCGATGTTGACATCGCTCAAACTCAACGCGACCAAACTTTGGAACAGTTGCAAGTTCAAGAAATTCAGTTGAAATATAATCTTTCCAACGCTATCGAGACTTACAATTCAAGCAAAGAATCTTTGGAACTTTATCAAAAAATATTCAAAAATTCATTGCAAAAATTCAACGTCGGAACAATTTCAAGCAACGATTTAATTACTGTTAACAACAACCTTTTGAATGCGCAAAGCACTTATATTCAGAGCCTTTACTCGGTTATGAACGCGCAGACAGAATTGCTTAAACTTTATAACAATTTATAAAAAAAGTAAATAAATTAAAAGTCATGATAAAATTAAAACATTATTCACTCATTGCGGCTTCGGCTCTGCTAATTGCTTCGTGCGGCAGTTCAAAAGATGAAAAGGCCGCTGAAACCGAAAAGGAAAAAGTTGAAACCGTTTCAGTTTCCGAACTCAAAAAAACTGAAATTATGCGCGTTCTGACCCTTTCAAGTGTGTTGCAACCTTACGAAAAAGTGGCAGTTGCTCCCGCACTTCAAGGCAGAATCACAAACCTTTACGTAGAAGTCGGCGATAAGGTTCAAAAAGGTCAGATGCTCGCTAAAATGGACGAGACTCAGTACCTTTCAACAAAACTCAATTACGAAAATACCAAAACCGATTTCAACCGTATCAAAATTTTGAACGATTCCAAC
>JAFXZT010000099.1 GCA_017541145.1 Bacteroidales bacterium
CGTGCAAAAGTTTCAATCCATGTGGCGGAAAAATAAAATCACCGTGCAAAAGTTTCAATCCACGTGGCGGAAAAATAAAATCACCGTGCAAAAGTTTCAATCCACGTGGCGGAAAAAAGAAATCACCGTGCAAAAGTTTCAATCCATGTGGCGGAAAAATAAAATCACCGTGCATTCATTTTCAATCCATGTGGCGGAAAAATAAAATCACCGTGCATTCATTTTCAATCCATGTGGCGGAAAAATGAATGCATAGTTATTTTCTGTTACAAAAAACAGTCTAAAAAGTAGAAAATATTGCTATTATATTAAATTCTCTTGATGTAAAATACTGCATTTATATATTATTTTTTGAAAGAATTTGATTAAAGAAATTATGTTTTAACATAGTTTAACTTTTCGACGAATTTCGCCATTTTACGCTGTATATTGCGGTTTTTTAGTATAAAAAGTAACAGATTCTCGCCAAAAATATATTAAAAATCAAATCAAAAACAAAAAATATTAGCATATATGATTTTTTTTGATTATCTTTGCAGTACAATATTTAAATTTTTTAGAATTATGAGATCAATTAAACAAAAAAAACTGAGACGTTTGAACAACGTGGAAGCATATGTCTTTATGCACTCAGTACAGATGGAAGCGGAGTCTTCTACTGTTAAAGACGTGGTTGAATTATCAACCGAATTGAAGGAAAAGTTATCTGAGTATTCTTCAGCTTTGAAGATGAAGAAAACGAAAGGACTTACTAAACAAATTACAGATGTGTTTGATAATCTGAACGAAAAATTCAGAGATTTGAAACAGTTTGCTAATGCTACACTTAAAATGCCGGATACTATTTTGTCGTCGGATCGTGCAGCAAAAATTGTTAGTAAGGTAATCACAGAGGCTGTTAATACTGTAACTGCTCCTAAATCTAAGAGTTTTTACTCTTGTGTTGGTGTTATTAAGGTAGTGATTTCGTCTATTATAGATGAAGTAGAACCCAAAATTCTTGAGGAATCAGGTTTCAAGAATACTATTGATGACATCGAAAAATTGACTTCTGAATTTGAAAGTCTTTATGCTGAACGTAATAAGCTTAGAGCTTTGCGCAAGCAGAAACTCGCTCAATTCAGAAAAGAATCGGAAGTTGCTTATAAATTGCTTGCTAACTATGTAGAAGTAAAAGCAAATATGGGCGACGAAGATTGTCAGTTGATTGTAACACATGTCAACGAATCGTTGGTATGGTTGCCGAAAAAAGTTTCAGAAGTTAAGGAAGAAATATCCGAAACTGTTGATTCTGAAAACGATGGAGAGACTACTGCCTAATTGTTAGGTGGTATCTCAATTCTAAATTTATAAACCCGGAAGCAGAACATCGCTCTCCGGGTTTTATTTTTTTCGTTATTTTAATTGTAAAGATATGAAGTAAGTAAAAATATCATACAACATAAAAAAGGCTGTTTCTCAAGGGAAAACCCCAAGGAACAGCCCCCAATATTTATAATCAAATTTAAATTAAGACTACAACCATTTTACTAATGCGAAATCTGTTCTGTGAACAAGATTTGGATTGGTTGGGAATACACGGAAACTGTAATTGAAGTTACCCGGTTTTTCAGGACGCAATTCGATACTGTAGTAAGAGAATTTGCCCGAAACTCTTTCAAGTTTCAACGGATACTTCGACAAGAGTTTTGAACTACCGTTTTGTTCTGTTTCGGTAATTACCATTTCAATACCTAAATCTTCAGGATTGAGGTCACCGTGTTCAAGAACTACTTCACCGAAGTACTCTTCGCCCATGTAAAGCGGATCTTTTACTACTTCGTGGAAGTTTACTTTCTGAGCTTTGATCTTGTCCCAATTCTGAATTACTTTGTGTTTCCATTCAGAAAGTTCCTGAGCTACTTTGAAATCGTCTTTTACAACGTCGTTGCCTTGTACAGCAAGTTTGTTGTAGTAACGTTCGTAGTAGTCATCAAGCTGACGTTTCATTGTGAAGTTAGGAGCGATATGTCCGATTGATTTCTTGATAACGCTTACCCATTCATGCGGAACGCCTTTTTCGTCTCTTGTGTAGAACTTAGGACAGATATCTTCGATGATTGTACGGTAAATAGTAGCTGCGTCAAGATGGTTTTGGAAATCCTGATTATCGTAGCTGCGCTCTTGCGGAAGTGCCCAACCGCCGTCAGGACGATAACCTTCTACCCACCAACCGTCAAGTACTGAATAATGGATTGCACCGTTCATTACGGCTTTCATACCTGATGTACCTGATGCCTCAAGCGGACGTGTAGGTGTATTCATCCAAATATCTACGCCTGATACAAGTTTCTTTGCCAATGAGATGTCGTAATCTTCGAGGAACAAGATTTTACCAACAAATTCAGGTCTCTTAGAGATTTCAACGATTTGTTTGATAATGCCTTGTCCACCGCCGTCAGCAGGGTGAGCCTTGCCGGCAAAGATGAATTGTACAGGACGAACCGGATCGTTAACAATCTTAGACAATGTTTCGAGATTTGTCATAAGAAGGTTACCGCGTTTGTATGTTGCGAAACGACGTGCAAAACCGATTGTCAATGTATTTGGATTCAATACGTTTTTGATTTTCATCATTGTAGACGGATCTTCGCCACGACGTTGATAATCAACAGAAATACGTGTCTTGATATAGTCGATGAGATCTTTACGTTTTGCTTGACGCATTGTCCAGATGTCGCCATCGTCTACTTTTTCGATTGCACTCCAAATAGATTCGTTTGACTGGTCTTTCAAGAAGTTTTGGTTGAATGTCTTCTTGTAGAACTGCTGCCACTCTTTGGCTGCCCATGACGGATAGTGTACACCGTTTGTTACGTAACCGATGTTGAGTTCTTCAGGATAGTAACCGTCCCACATGTAGTTGAACATCTGTTTTGTTACTTCGCCGTGAAGCATTGATACACCGTTTACTTCTTGTGACAATTGGCAAGCGAGGTAAGAGAAGTTGAACTCTTGACCCGGATCGTCAGGATTCTTTTTACCAAGGCCGAGGAACTCGTTTACTGTCATGTGCAATCTTTCCGGATAATGTCCCATGTATGTAAGAATCATATCTTGAGGGAATGCATCGTGACCTGCCGGAACCGGTGTGTGTGTTGTGTAAAGAGTAGAGGCGCGAACGATTTCGAGAGCTTCGTTGTATGTAAAGCTGTGTTCTTGGATAAGGTTGTTCAAACGTTCGATACCCATCAATGCCGCGTGACCTTCGTTCATGTGGTAAATCTGTTTTGAGATACCCATTTTGCGAAGAGCACGGATACCGCCTACACCAAGAAGCATTTCTTGTTTCAAACGGTTTTCTCTGTCGCCGCCGTAAAGGTGGTGAGTAACAACGCGATCTTGATCCCAATTTGCCTCGAAGTCAGCATCCAAAAGGAAAAGATCGATACGACCTACTTGAGCTTTCCAAACGTTGGCTGTAATTTTACGTCCCGGGAATGCTACTTGAATCTGAAGTTGATTTCCTGATGCATCTTTTACAGCTGTAATTGGCAATGAACGGAAATCTTGAGGAACGTCTTCAGCAATCTGATCGCCCCAAACAGAAATCTTCTGACGGAAATATCCGTATCTGTAAAGAAGACCTACAGCTACCATATCAACGTTGGAGTCAGAAGCTTCTTTCAAATAGTCGCCCGCCAAGATACCAAGACCGCCGGAGAATACTTTCAAAGAGTCATGAATACCATATTCCATACAGAAATATGCTACAGATGGACCTTTGGCATTCTTCTTTTCTGCCATATAGTTTTGGAAATCTTTGTATACTTTTTCATATTTAGCGATAAAATCAGCATCGTTTTCGAGTACTGACAATCTATTGAGGTCTACCATGCGCAACAATGCAACAGGATTGTGACCTGATTTGTCCCAAAGGCCGTCTTCGCCAATGGTTTGCCACATTTCTTCAGCTTCGAAATTCCAACACCACCAAAGGTTGTAGGACATTTCTTCCAAGCCCTTGAACTTGCCTGAAAGGTTAGGGTGAACCTGAATGTTTCTCCAAATTGGGTTATTCACTTTTACTTGTTTTATGTTAAACGATTCATGATACTTAGTAAAGTCTGCTTCATCATAACGTTTTTTGGTACGCTCCAAGGCTATTGAGTAAGCCTTAAAATAGTACTTAGCCAGATTTTTCCACAAGAACTGTTGAGAAAGATTGTAAGCAGCTTTGCGGTTTTTGTCCATCTGGTCTTTGTTAAGATTAGCATATTCGATTACAGCTTCTGCGAGATTGTAAACTACGTCGTTGTAATTGTCATCGTTACGATGAAGTACTACAACCGGTTTTGAATCTTTCGGTAAGAGAGATTCTGTATATTTACCGAATCCTGCAAGATCTGTTGTGATTGTCGGAACAGAGAATGCGATACTCTCAAGCGGAGTATATCCCCACGGCTCATAATACGAAGGGAACGCAGTAATATCCATACCGATAAGCAAATCATAGTAAGGCATATTGAAAATACCGTCGTCACCTTTAAGATATGAAGGTACGAAAATGAGTTTCAATTTGCTGCCCTTTGCATTATCAAGACCAAGCTGTATTGCACGGTTGCAAACTGCATCGTACTCCACATGGTGAAGTCCGTGAGTTAAGTAACGAGAATGCTGATCGTTGGTTACTGTACCTGTTCCGCTTTCAAGTACGGCTTTTAAGTCCTGACGTGCACCGTAGTTGTTTGCCGGAACCATGATAAATGCCAAGATATTCTTTTTGCATGTTCCAAGTTCGGTAATTTTTTTCAAACCGTCGAGGAATACATCAATACCTTTGTTTCTGTATTCATAACGACCTGAAGAACCGAGAATTACAGTATCGTCAGAGAATTTTTCGTCGAAAAGTACCGAAGCTATTTTCAACATCTTTTCGCGGGCTGCTTTGCGTCTGCGATCGAAAACTGTACCTTTTGGTACAAAGTCATCTTCAAAACCGTTGGGTGTAATAACATCCGCCGGTCTGTATGTAAATTGTTTACATTCAATAGCGGTGATGTCGGAAACTGTAGTGTAAGCGTCGGCATTGAGAGCTGAAAGTTTTTCGCAGCTCTGAATAGCTACCATATTAAACTCACGCGCCTTTGTATCACCGTCATAATGGTTGATAGGACCATACAAAGGCTGACCGTTGCCCGCGATACTACGCCCGATAGCAGTAGCATGAGTAGTAAACACCGAAGCGATTTCAGGGCAGTATTTTTCAATATAGAGAATACCTGCGCCGGTCATCCACTCGTGGAAATGAGCTACCACACGGTTTTCGGGTTTGAGATTGTACTGACAAAAACTTTCTATAACCTTACCGGCAGTGTAACCGAAAATCACCGGTTCGATATAACCCCAGTCACCGGAAATAGAATCGAGCTTGTAAGTTTCCCAAAATTCAGCAAAAATTTTGTCTTTCTTGGAAATGTTATGAGAGAAGTCAACAAGAATAACGATTGGTTCGCCGACAATTTTCCAACGGCCAATTCTCACGTGATTTTCAGACTGGTTCATCACGTACTTCCAATCCGAGAACAAAGTTTTGTCCTCTACAAATTCAGGATTGTCTTCAGTGTTACGCCAAATATCAGGACCAATCATAATGAGATTGTCACCGAATTTGGCTTTCAACGTCTGCGCTTTGGTGGATACAACAGTATGAATACCACCTACTTTGTTGCAGACTTCCCAACTTGTCTCAAAAACAAAATCAGGAGTTTGTTCAGTTGATGCCATAATCTTTAATACTATCCTTTTTTAATTAATAAAATTAAAATTCAAGCTCAAATGGTCATCAATCTTCCGACAGCCAATTTGACCTTAGTTTGCCACATTATACAAAAAGTATTTTATACAATAAAACTACCTTTTTATGTCTGAAAGGTAAAAACATTTTTTTAATTTACAAACATTCATTTTGATTATTTTTTACAAAAATGAATAATCAAATAATTTATAAAATTGATTTACAATATTTTAGAGCGAAGAATATTATTATTATCAATTTTTGATTTTTTTTTAAGTGTTATGCGTAACAACACCAATTATTATTAACTTTGCCGCCAAACAATTAAAAACGATGAAAAAGATTTATATAATTATACTATTTGTAATATTATCTTATATCAGCAAAGCTCAAAACTTAAAAGTGGAGATAATTTCTGATAACTCAGAACTTATTTTTTGTCCGAAAACAAGTAATACAATTAATGTAAAAACCACTTTGGACGGTGAGCAAGTAGCAGCCGATTATGTCTGGGATTTTGATAACGGCGACCGTTATACTTCACACGAAGATTTTATAAATTACAGATATTCAACAGGCGGAGCATATATAATTAGTGTAAAAGCAAATTACAACAATATGTCGGCTTCTACAAAAATTAATGTAAAAGTGCCCCAAGCCCCGAAATTTGACGGTTACAAAAATGATATTAAAGAAAATCAACTTGGTATTTGTCTTGGCGAGACTGTAAAACTCTCAATGCCAATTAATAACACAACTACTGAATATCATTACAGAAATTATTACAAAACTGTAAAACCCGAATCGTTTTATTTTTCAACATGGACTGATTATTTAGTTTTCAAGAATTTTGACAGCAAAACGATAAACAGTAAAACCGATATTAAATCAGTTTGGGTAAAATTAGTACATGATAATTCACAAAATCTACAAATAAAACTTACTTCTCCAGATAATAAAGAATTGATTTTGAAAGGTTTTGGAGAAGTTAAAAATTCATTAGGTATTCCGGAAGAAGGCAACACAGGCACACTTTATAAATATATATTCACAAACGAAGCCTCAAAAACGATAAATTCCGTAACAGAATCAGAAATTTCAGCAGGAGAATATTTGCCGGAAGAAAGTTTTGAAAAATTAATCGGTTCACCAATCAACGGAGAATGGACAATTTCTCTTGAATCTCAAGGAGATAAGAGCGAAGGCTATATTTCGGAATGGGGAATTGAGTTAAACGAAGATATCATAAAAGAAAATATCTGGAATTATGATATAACATACGATTTGCGCCGTGCAGTATGGTCAGGCAATGGAGTTTCAGCGACTTCGCAAGGTATAGCAGATTGTATACCAAAGGATTACGGCTCTACAAAATATACATTTTTAATTTCGGATAATTATTCATGTTATCACGACACTTCTGTATTTGTAGAAGTGGAAAAACCAAGTTTCAAAGGTTCGGAAGGCGAAACGATATTTATCGGCGATGAAATAGAATTTGAATCCACAACTTCGTGGGCGAAAGAATATTTATGGACATTCGGCGATGAAACAAAAAGCGAAAACAACAATCCTGCACCTCACGCATATTACGAAAAAGGAAATTATCAGGCGATTTTTGAAGCAACTTCAGAAAACGGATGTCGTGACCGTGATACTCAAACTGTAAAAATAATTCCGATGGAGCTGGAAATCAAAGAAGTAAATATTTTTACACCCAATGGAGACGGTCAAAACGATGTATTTACATTCTTTGACAAAGACAAATCATTTCTAAAAAATGGCGGTTTAACCAAAATGCCGGCAAATATCAGATCGATAAAAGGTAAAATTTATAATTCATACGGACAAACAATATACAAATGGAACGAAATAGAACCGGCGATATTCGGTTGGGACGGCACAATCGACAACAAAGGTTCAAGAGAATGTCCTCCCGGAACATATTTTTACGATATAATAGTTCAAGGTAAGGACGGAAACTCTGTAAAACGTTCAGGATCAATCTATTTATACAGAAGCAAATGAAAATACCGGATTCAAAACAAATGCACGAACTCGACACAAAGACAATCGAGATTCAAAAAATAAGTTCAACAGAATTGATGGAACGAGCATCAACCGAACTTTCAAAATATATCAACAAAAATTACGACAAAGAAAAACATGTTGTAATTTTCTGTGGTACAGGCAACAACGGCGGCGACGGACTTTGTATTGCGAGAATGCTTTACAATTTCGGTTGGAACAATATTGACTGTTATCTTGTAAAATATTCAGAAAAATCTTCTGCTGACAATCTTTTAAATTACGAAAAATTGAAAAAGATGTCTGGCGTAACACTTTGCGATATTCATCAAGAAACAGAAATTCCGGAGCTAAAAGACACTGATATTGTGATAGATGCGATATTTGGTACAGGTCTGAACCGAGGAATAGAAGGCTTGTGTGCCGAAGTTATCAAAAAAATAAACGAATCAGGAGCAGAAATTATAGCAATTGATATTCCGTCAGGACTTTCTGACTATGCAACTTGCAACGAAATAAAAGGCGAAGTTGTAAAAGCTACACAAACTCTTACAATACAAAGCCCGACAGTTTCGATGCTGTTACCTGAAAATCAAGATATAACAGGAGATTTCAAAATTATTGATATCAATCTCGATGCAGATGAGATGTCAAAAATAGAAAGTTGTTATAATCTTGTGCGCAAAAAAGAAGTAGCAACGATACTAAAACCTCGCAAAAAGTTTTCTCACAAAGGTACATTCGGACATGCACTATTAATAGCCGGAGCTTACGGCAAAGCAGGTGCATCTGTCTTAGCATCAAAAGCTTGTCATCGCACCGGGGTCGGACTTTTAACAACTCACGTTCCGCAAAAAGCAGTAAACGTCTTACAGACTTCCACACCGGAAACAATGATAAGTATTGACAGTAATAAATTCATCATCAGTCAATTACCGGATATTACAAAATACAATGCAATTGGCGTTGGACCCGGAATAGGAAAAGATGAAAGTACTGCTATCATAATCAAAAAATTGTTGAAAACAGCAAAAACTCCTTTAGTATTGGATGCTGATGCATTGAATATTATTTCAGCAAAAAAATGGCATGATTTAATTCCTGAAAATTCGATACTTACACCGCATCCAAAGGAATTTGAAAGATTGTTCGGAAAAACCGAAAATTCAATACAAAGGCTAAAAGTTTTGCAAGAAAATGCAGTGAACCGAAAATTAATAATAGTATTAAAAGGTGCGCACACTGCAATTGCAACGCCCGACGGCAAAATATATTTCAACACTACCGGCAATCCCGGAATGGCAACAGCCGGCAGCGGAGATGTGTTAACAGGCATAATTACAGGACTTTTGGCACAAAAATATACAAGCGAAGAAGCTGCGATTTTGGGTGTTTGGCTTCACGGCAAAGCAGGCGATATTGCCGCCGAAAACTTATCGGAAGATTGTGTAATTGCGTCAGACATAATAAATTACTTGCCTCAGGCGTTTAAAAATTTGAAAGAATAATTTTCGATTTAGAAATTATTTATAACTTTGACCAAATAAAATTTAATAAATTATTCATTATGAGAAAACTAACATTTTTATTCACAACACTATTGCTTTCAGTAATATTTGTTGCAAGTTCATGCAAAAAAAGCGACGACGGCAGTTCTGCTAAATATCTGACCGAAAGTGCATTTGCAAGTTCTACATGGACAGGTACGGATTCTGAAGGATACGAAGTAACACTTTCAGTAACTTCCAAATCTAATATGACTCACACATATTATGCTACATCGATTTCCAAAAATACCGATGAAAAAACAGAAAAACGTACTGTAAAAATAGAATACAAATTCAACGAATCTACAGGCAAATGGGAAGGTATAGGTGATGACAATTTTGATTATTCAGGCTCTTTAACAAGCACAAACCAAATGACTCTCTTGATGTCTAAGGGTTCAATCACAATGACGAAAAAATAAAAAATTAACAAAATACGACAAAAAAAAATCCCACATCGTAAGTTTTACAATGTGGGATTATTTTTATCTAATTGAAAACTAAAATTTCTAATCAGCATCATCGTCAAAGGTTACATCTTCCTCGTCATCTTCTGAAATTACGATTCCAACCATCGAAATATCATCTACTTGCTCAAGAGTTCCTTTCCATTCCTGATGTTTTGCAATAAAAAATTCTGACATCTGGTCAGTACTGAGAGTTGAACCTTCCAAAATAAGTTTTTGAAAATTGTTACGCCCCAACTTTTTACCGTTTTCATATCCGAATTGATCGGCATATCCGTCGGAACACATCAAAAGAAAATCTCCTACTTTAAGATTAAATGTATGAGTTTCAAAAACAAAATCAGAATCCGGCGGAATATTTCCAACTGAACATCTGTCAGGCAAAAGTTTTGTAAGAAATTGATCTCTAACAATATATAACGGACGATAAGCTCCGGCATATTTCAAAATCGTATTTGTAGAATTTATAATTACAAACGACAAATCCATACCGTCGATACCGCCGACTTTAGAACTTAAATTGCTGACTGACTCATGCAATTTATCATTTAACTGACGGATAAGTTTTCCGGGCGTATCTTCCACTTTGGCGGATTGAAGAATCTCATCCAAAAACATCTTTCCCAACAAAGAAACAAACGCACCCGGAACACCATGACCTGCACAATCGCAAACCGCAAGATATTTACGTCCGAATTTACGACCCATCCAAAAGAAATCGCCTGATACTATGGCTTTTGGAATAATTACTATAAAACTGTTTTTAAAAGCTAACGAAAGTGATGACTTGCTGGTCATCAACGCATTCTGAATAACTGACGCATACTCTATCGACTTGGTAACTTCCTTGTTTTTCTGAATAATTTCGTTACGCTGTTTCATAATCTCAATTTCGGCTTTCTTAACTACAGAAATATCTGTATCAACCACAACTACTTGATTTACTTCACCATTATCGTTTAGAATAGGAGTAAGTGTTGACTGAATCCATAATTCTTTGCCCCACTTATTATAATGTAAAAGTGTAAAAGTAACAGACTTGCCGTCACGAAAAACTTTGTCGTAATAAACAATAGAATTAGGATTTTTAATTGCAGTTTTATAATATGCTCCCTCGCGAATATATTCTTCTAAAGTATAACCGTAAACTTTTGTAAAACCATTGTTAACCCACGAAATATCCTGATTTTCATCAATAATCATAACAGAATTGTCGGTACTGCGAACGGCAAGAGACAAACGTTGCAATTCCGAATTTAATGCTTGCAACTCTTTTTGACTCTCTTTCAGATTGTTATAAGTCTGTTGCAACTTATAATTACGCTCCTCAATCTGTTTTTTGTGATAATTGTTTTTCTTGATATAATTGATATTAACAATAGAAAATTCAAGATATGTTGCAATATTATGAATAATACTGAGATGATACGGTGTAAAATAATCTTTTTTCAGACTGTGAACCGTAAAAACTCCGATTGTCATATTATTATCATAAAGCGGAACGTAAACCGCTGATCCGAAAAGAGTTGTATCAAGTTTGAACTTTTCGGTATCAATATAATTACCAACCTGATTTTTATAATCGGAAATTACTACAGATTTTCTGTTGAGAAACGACCACACAATCAAATTACTCATATTCTCAAGATTATAACGCGCAAAAGGCATAATCTCACCCTTGAGAACAAACGACGGAAAATCTATACTAGTATGAACAGCATTGTAAACGCCGACTCCGATATCATCAATCTCGAAAAACTTTTTCAACTCGGTATAGGTGTACTGTGAAATTTCTTTCATAGAACCACTTTTTATAATAGTCTGTCCCGATTCGCTCAACACGGCTAAATCTTTCAACGTACTATTAAGAGATTCCTGCTGACGTTCAAGCTGTTTTTTGGTTTCTTCAAAAACTTTAGTCTTTTCTAAAAGAATTTCTTGAATTTTACTTTTTTCATTCTGAAATCTATTTCTTACACAATAAAAAATACAATAGCCAAAACCTAAAAAAACAAGCACATAGAGGATATAGGCAAAAATCGTACGGTAAAACGGACGCTTAACAGTAAATTCAAAAGAAACCTCATCGCTGATAACCAAATCGGCGATTCGTGCTTTTACCTTAAACGTGTAAGTACCGTCACGAAGATTACTGTATGAAACCTCGCGCAAGTTTGACCAGGCTGTCCATTCTGTATCGTAATTCATCAAAAATGTAGAAAACTCCACCAAAGTAGAATATTTCTCACGAGTATCGGCTGTTGCTACAATTTTGATTTTGTTATGCTCGTAAGGTAAAATTATCTCTCTGTCAAATACCGAATTCCTTTCTCCGTAATAAATACAAGAATCCTTATTAAGATAAATACCTCCTATTCGGCAATTCAAATCAGGTACAGCTCCGATATTGATTGCAATACTCTGATTTACACCTGATGAAAGCAGAAACAGAATCAATAAAACTAAAATATGTCGTATAGAAACCATGTTTCAAAGGTATCAAAAAATTTGTTAAAAAAAAAGGAAAACAACTTAAATTTTTAAGTTGTTTCCTTTATAACATTCAATCCTATTACTAAATATAATCCGCAAAAAAATGATTTTTTATTATTATGGCAAATAGTTATAATAAATATTGTAAAAAATGTATAATAAATAAATCAAACAATCCAAAAACAGTTTATCAACAACGCGAAATTGCCCAAAACTTTCAATTGCAAAATAATAGTAAAAATACAATATTAACAATACCACAAAATAGGGATTTTACTAAAGGGTAAGTAGCCGTTTTTAGGGATTTTTTATGCATTTTACATGTTAACAACGATAAAAAGTCAAACAAAAATCAAAAAATCCCCCGAAAATCAAAACACGGGAAAATGTATATTTATTAATAAAAATTTTATTAAAATGATTTTGAAAGTTAAAATTAAGAAATTAAATTTGCGAAATATAATTTTTTCTAAACGCTAACAAAGATGAATAAACAAATTGCAGTGTTACCCGGCGACGGTATAGGTCCCGAGGTAATTGCCGAAGCGAAAAAGTCGCTTGAAGCAATCGAGAAAATCAGAGGTCACAAATTTACATACGTACCGGTACTTGGCGGTGCAGCAGCAATCGACGCAGTAGGCAACCCGATGCCGGACGAAACTATTGATATCTGTAAACAATCTGACGCTGTACTTTTCGGAGCTTTCGGCAGCCCGAAATACGACAACGATCCCAATGCCAAAGTTCGTCCTGAACAAGGTTTGCTTGCTATCAGAAAAAGACTCGAACTTTTTGCAAATATTCGCCCTATTTATACATTTCCGGCTCTTATCCACAAATCTCCTATCAAAAAAGAAATAGTAGAAGGTGCTGATTTTACAGTAGTTCGCGAACTTACAGGCGGTATGTATTTCGGTATGAAAGGTAGAACCGAAGACGGTAAAACTGCTTTTGACACTAATATATATTCTGTTTACGAAATCGAAAGAATATTGAAATGCGCTTTTGACATCGCTATGCAACGCAGAAAAAAACTTCTCGTTGTAGACAAAGCCAACGTACTCGCATCATCAAGACTTTGGAGAGAAGTGGCTCAAAGAATGGAAAAAGATTATCCTGAAGTTGAAACTTCTTACATGTTTGTTGACAATGCTTCAATGAGAATTGTAACAACTCCAAAAGATTTTGACGTAATGGTAACAGAAAACACATTCGGAGATATTCTTACCGACGAAGCTTCTGTAATTACCGGTTCTATGGGTTTGATGCCATCAGCATCTATCGGAGTTTACACTTCTCTTTTTGAACCTATCCACGGCTCATATCCTCAGGCTGCCGGCAAAAATATTGCAAACCCAATGGCTGCAATTCTCTCTGCTGCAATGCTTTTGGAAACTGCTTTCGGTCTCAAGGAAGAAGCTCAGATAATAACTGACGCTGTTAACAAAGCCCTTGCAGAAGGCGTAAGAACCGTAGATATTGCAGAAGGCAAAGCTTACGGCACTAACGAAGTTGGTGAATTTATCAAGAATGCGATTTTAGCAACAAAATAATTAAAATCTCATAATAGCGAATAAGGCTGCTTGAAAATATTCTCGCAGCCTTATTTTTTTTACAAAATATCGAAACTCATTCATTTTTAAATCAAAAATAAATCTGCGAGAACTTGATTGAAATAATTTTAAATCAAAATAGACTTGTGCGAACTGTCGCAGATTTATTTTGAAAAAAAATTACCCCGTACATCCAAGCGTAAGGATGTGCGGGGTAAAATTAGTAAAAATAAAAGTTGATTTACTTTGAATCAAAATCAGCGTAAGAAAGAATTCTGTAACTGTCATTGCAACGGTAAATTACAGTTCTCATAACTTTGTACTCAGAAGGAATATTGTTAGGATCCTCAAGTTGCCAATCAGAAACCGAAGAATTAATATCTCCTTTCCAACCGGATTTAACTGAATAAACATTCACTTTCAACAACAAAGTGTCACCTACAGACTTCATAACTTCATCCACTTTTGAGAATACCAATTCTTCCACATTGGTAGGCATAAACTGATACTTATCACCGGAAGTAAAATCAACATCAGCTGTATTTTGGTCTTCGTGAATAGAAGTTTTGAAGTATTGAGCCGCTACATCATGAACTTTTTGCTTATCAACCTCCACAAAAGACCCCTTTCCGGTAGGTGCAAACTCGTTTGGAGAATCAAGATACAATCTTTTTACAGCGAAATCAATCTTCGTAACATCGTCAGGATCAGGACCATTAAAATTAGCAGTGTAAACTTCTGACAAATCTGTTAAGAAACTGTTTATTGCTTTTTTGTCAACATCTTTAGAGCAAGATACCAAAGCAAACATGACAGCAACAATAAGTATATATTTTTTCATAGTGGCTATAAATTAATATTTTAGATTATATATTGCAAAATTATGAATTAATTCCATAACACAAAAAAAAATAAAAATAAAAAAAATCAATGTTAAGCAACGGGATTTGGTTAACATCTGATTAATCAGTGTATTATATACAATTGTTAATTAATTGACATAAAGTACGAATATTTGTTGTATTTATTTAACAAAATCTTAATCGAAAAAGTGTTCTGCATAACAGTTTTTCATTATATCTTTGCACCGTAATCAGAAAGGAAATCTGAATACGAAAATTGATAACAAATATACGTTCTTTGATAAAAAATTCTAAAGGTTTACTTGTTCATCACAACAAACTAATGAATGACACATTATAAACTACATCCTGTTTTGCAAGTTCTGAAAATGAATTTACAAAACTTGTAACGAAATGACACTTACTTCGGTAACTGTCAAAAAAATAATTGGACACTCCCCAACACACATAAGGAGTGAGAGACGAAAACAATAAATGAGTATTAATTAAAAAAAGCAAAGCATTATGAAAAAGTTAGTAAGCAAAAAAATGATCGCTGTAGCTATGATGGTTGCAGCAACAATGATGAACCCGGTAAACAGCTATTCAAACGTTAAAATTGACACTCTCAAAGCTGCCAATACAGAAAAAACAACTATCAGCCCTGATGCTGAAGAAGTTATTGAAGAATCTGCTTTGGAAATCGAAGATTGGATGAGCGAATCAGTTTACACAACTTCAGAAGAAGTTTTGAACATCGAAAACTGGATGAGCGAAAAAATCGACGTTAATTTCGAAGAATCTCTCAATATTGAAGATTGGATGAGCGAATCTATCTACAACGAAACAGAGGAAACTCTCAATGTAGAAGATTGGATGAGCGAATCAATTTACACTGCTTCAGAAGAAGCTCTCAACGTTGAAGATTGGATGAGTGAAAAACTCTTCACCGAAACTGAAGAACCACTCGAAATCGAAGATTGGATGAGCGATCCAAATTACTTCAACAAGTAATAAACACGCTGATAAACAACAATTTTAGATTATAAAAAGAATTTAGAGAATTAATAACTTTAGAATTTTTTCTTCACACTTATTTCAAAATCAGAGAACGGACTTTCAGAAAATCTGATTCTGTTTTGGAATTTTAGATATCTGAATTTTTAATTTTAACAACTCTGTTATTTTCACATCCAAAGTTGTTAAAATAATCAAGTGTATTCTTTCAATGTGAAAGATCATCAGGTCTCAAACGTCCCTCTTGAGCCTGATGCTGCAGGAGTGAAATAATCACCCCTTTATTTTTTTCTTTTCTTTTTTAATTTTTCCCATTAAAATTTTTCCTACAAATTTTATCAAAACAAAAATCAATCAATTAGGTTGACTAATATTTTTATTACACGATACTTTTGTTGAAAACATACCACAAAAAAAAAGACGCTCATTTCTGAACGTCCTTTTATCAATTCACAGCTCTTTTGGAAATGGAGAACTTTAACCATAAATAATAATTATAAACACATCATCAAAAAAAACTTTTCGAAAAAAAATATTTTAGTAGGTAGCTAGTCTTGTTTTAAGTAAATTTTGGTTTTTACATCTATATAACACCCAATATGCTGATTTACCCTATGCAAAAAAATGTTAAAAGAAACATCAGAAAATGGTCTACATAGAGGATTGTAAAAAAAGAATAGGGTTATCTAAAAACTAGTTTTACATCAAAAAAAAATACAAATATAATATACTGATTATTTTGAAGAATTATTATACATTAAGAAAACACAATTATAATTTGCAGAATAAAATATAAATATATACTTTTGTCACCGATTAAAAAAAATTATTAACAATAAAAGAAATGATACTACTTTAATGTATACTACAGAACTAGGAAATACTATAATTTTATCTAATGGAGTAGAATTTACACGTTCTTTTAATAATCATAATGAAAAAGATAATGACGATTTAGTTGCAGTGCAAAATCTGAGCAAAGATTTTGCTTCGAATTCATTTCATAACGGATATAATGTAGAAAGTTATAAATGGAAGAATCGCAGTCTATATCAAAGATTTACAGATATGCTGCGTGGTAAATAGAAAAAAATTTAATTATGATGAAAATATTTTTAATTCTCTTATTTCAATTTATGTTTTTATCGGTATATGCTCAAGATGAGTTTTTGCCCTCAAATCATGAAATCAGCATTAATTGGGATTTCAAGGGTGATGTAATTTCAAGGAGTATGGGATACCGATACATGTTTTGTAAATATGCAGGAGCCGGTTGTTATTTTGGATTTTGGCGTGAAATGGAAGCCGGAACTATGATTTCCAAAGAGTTTTGGGAAGATGATAACGGATTATTTAGACTTTTTGTAATGCCTAATATTAAAATATGTTCTCCTCATTTTATAGAAACCGAACGTGTTAAAATAAATGTTTTTATTGAGAATTGTATTATGTTCAACAGAAAATTTACAAAAACAATAAAAGCATACAATGAAGATTTTTCAGAAAGTTTGGATTGTATATATACTAGCAAATTTTATTCTTATCAGATGTTTTGCGGTATTGGATTAAAATTTTCAGAAAAAGGGAACATAGGACTGGGATATTCGTTTTCCACTCTAGAATATTCAAAAAAAACAGATTTTTATAATAAGCAAAATCCTATAACAAACGAAAATATGGGTGGCTTTTTTTTAGTACTGAACATAAATTTTTAATTTTTCAGTGTTCAATAAAAAATTTCCCTCTACACCGTCGTACTTGTCAATCGACATACGGCGGTGTAGTTTTTTTTAGTAACTAATTCATATAACGAAGTAACAAACCGTAAATATTGGGATATAGACTAAAAGAATTGCAAGAGGCAGTCTAAAAAGATGGATTGGAACGCAGGCATCCCTGCCTGCAAGTACTTGAAAGGCGGCTGGAAGCCCGCACTCCAACTTTTTAGACAACCTCCTACATGTAAATATAAAATCATAACGTCTCGGAAATTTTAACAATTCTACTCGTACGACGAAATTTTCAATCGAAAATTTTGAAAAAACAAAAATTAAAATACAATAAAAATATTCAAATTCATCAATACACCAACCACAATGACTACTATTTATCAACAAATTGAACAAAAAAATCAAAAGAAATTAATTTTACCCACAAAAAAATCACGGCATTTTCATTTTAACAACTGAAAACTGTTTTTTTCGGTTACACGTAAATTTTCGTTGCTAAGATGTGCCGTGATTATAAAAGAACTAAAAATGAAACTTTATTTTTTAATCAACATTTGTGGCAAATTTGTAATCGTCATAAACTACAAACCATTTGTCTTTGAAAATTCTTACAAGGTTGATTGTAAGTTTTTTATTTATTGACTTTTTCATAAAATCTTGCAAGTCTGAAGGAAGATCCTGAAAACAAAATCCGTTGTTTCCGTACAACAATACCCAACAATTGTTGCCGAATGCTGCATTGCGAAGTTTACGATGTTTTTTGTTGACATCATTTATTTTTGCAAGTTGCTTTTCAGGACAATTTCTTGCTACAAAACCATTTGTACCGTAAAGTCCGAGAATTTCGTTTTCAGGTCCGGTAAAAATTCCGGTCAATATAGAGTTTCGGGCTTTACATTTATCAAGCACTTCGGTAACTGCCGATGAAAAATCTTGTGATGTATACTTATTTTGGTCATAAAGCAACAGCCACGAATCTCCTGACATCAAAGCTTGTTTAATTTGGGTTTGTTTGCCGTTGAGATCCACCAAAAGGTTTTCCAAACTTGTAGGCACGTAACTGAAACTGTAACCGAAATCACCAAAAAGTATCAACCAATGACCGTCAGTATTGAAACAAATATCTTTGATTGCAACTTTTTTCTTGGCGATGTCTTCCAACTCGTTTTTACATTTTTGTAACAATTTGGCTGCAATGATATCGTCATCGCTCTGTGCATCAACAGTTAAGCCAAAAAACATCATTGCAATTAATAAAGAACAAAGTTTTTTCATTTTTTTACTAAGATTTTAATTTTATAGAATCAATATCACCATTTTTGTAAATTCTGATGTTATTTGCGATTCCCTCTACAAGACGTTCGCGAGATTCTTTGCTTGCCCAACCGATATGAGGCGTAATTGTAACATTTTCAAGTTGAAAAATCGGATGTTGCTGCGGCGGTTCTTGCGGCATTACATCTATACAAGCATGACGTATCTTATTGTTCTTGAGCGCAGTATACAAATCATCAAGATTTACAACCGGTCCTCGTGATGTATTTATCAATACAGCCGAAGGTTTCATAAGATTCAGCTGAGGAGCCGAAATCAGATTCTTAGTTGCATCTGTTAGCGGACAATGAAGTGTAATTATATCAGAAACTTTCAGCATCTCATCCAACGGCATACGGTTTTCTAACTGATTATGAGAACGATTCGGCAATTCTGCAAGTACTACTTTCATACCGAAAGCTGTTGCAATTTGTGCTACTTTTTTACCGATATTACCGTAACCTACAATACCCAAAGTCTTATTTTCCAAATCGTTGATAGGAAAATTGAGCATTGTAAAAGCCTCAGACTTCTGCCAGCCGCCGGCTTTTATAAGTTTGTTGTAACGGGAAAGCGAATAATAAACATCAAGAATAAATGTAAAAACCAACTGAGCAACGGTTTGAGAGCTGTAGCCCTTAACATTTGTTGCCGCAATTCCTTTGGAGTTGAGAGCTTTGAGATCAACATTGTTGTAACCGGTAGCAGCTACACATACAAGTTTAAGATTCTTTGCATCACGAATTTCGTCTTCACCGATAAAAACTTTGTTGGTGATAACGATTTCAGCATCTTTAATTCGCTCAGCAGTCTGAGCCTTAGAGGTTAACGGATAAGAAACAATTTCACCGAAATTACTTATTTTATCCAAATTGATGTCGTCACCGATAGTGACACTGTCAAGAATTACAATCTTTGTCATAATTATTCAAACGTTTGCATTAAATTTAATTAGAAAAACAATGCTTAATTATATTGTAACAAAAGAAAAATAATTAAGTTTACGCCAAAATTACAAAAATTTATTCTCAGTATGAAAAGACTCTTGCTACTATTTGCATTAATAGCACCGCTCAGCATTAATGCACAAATCAAATCGCCGGACGGCAAATTTGAATGTTCTTGGGCAACAGATGCCGCAGGAAAACCTTATTATTCTTTAACTTACAACAAAGAACAAATTATAAAAAACTCCAACTTGGGTTTCAAATTAAAACCGGAAACTCATACCGATTTTTCCGCAAACACAAGCAAAGCCGTAGAGTTGGACGATTTTTATTCAGGATTTGAAATTACAGATGTAAAAACAAGCAAATTCGATGAAACTTGGAATACCGTTTGGGGCGAAGTATCCAAAATCAGAAACAATTACAACGAAGCAGCTGTTACATTTACACAAAAAAGTACAAAAAGATACTTTATTGTAAAATTCCGATTGTTCAACGACGGACTTGGTTTCAGATATGAATTTCCAAGTCAAGAAAAATTAAATTATTTTACAATTTCCGACGAACTTACTGAATTTAAACTTCAGGGTGACAACACCGCTTGGTGGATTCCGGGCGATTGGGACACCGAAGAATATCACTACACAAAATCTTCATTATCAGAAGTTCGCAAATTGTTACCCTCAAAAGTAAGAGAAAACAGTTGTCAATATGTATTTTCTCCCACAGGATTGCAAACTCCGCTTTTGTTGCAGACTCCAAACAAAACATACATGGTAATTCACGAGGCGGCTTTGGTGGACTATTCAGGCATGGGAGTAGAATATATTGAAAAAGAAAACTCTCTGAAAGTGGCACTTACAGCCGATGCTGTCGGTGATATGGCAAGACTTCAAACTCCGTGTATCACACCGTGGAGAACTATAACAGCAAGCAACAACGCATGCGAAATTCTTGATTCAAAACTTATCCTCAATCTCAACGATCCGTGTCAATTTGACGATGTAAGTTGGATAAAACCTACAAAATATGTCGGAGTATGGTGGGGAATGATTACCAACAAATGGAGTTGGTCTTATACAAATGATTATCAATCTGTAAAACTCGGTATTACAGATTACAAATCAGCAAAACCGAACGGCACTCACGGTGCAAACAATACTGAAGTAAAAAAATATATAGATTTTGCAGCTAAACACAAATTCGACGCAGTATTGGTAGAAGGTTGGAACATCGGTTGGGAAGATTGGTACGGATATTACAAAGAGAAAGTTTTTGATTTTGTAACACCATATCCTGATTTTGATGTAAAGATGTTGAACGACTACGCACATTCCAAAGGTGTAAAACTCATCATGCACCACGAAACATCATCATCAGTAGTAAATTACGAACGTCACATGGATACAGCGTTCCAATTCATGAAAAAATACGGTTACGATGCAGTAAAAACAGGTTATGTAGGAACAATTCAACCTATGGGCGAACATCACTACGGACAATTTATGGTAAATCACTACAACTACAATATCCAAAAAGCAGCGAAATATCATATCATGGTAAACGGTCACGAGGCAATACACCCTACAGGACTTAGCCGTACATATCCAAACCTTATCAGCAACGAAGCAGCTTGCGGTACAGAATACGAAAGTTTTGGCGGCAATCCTCCATCACATACTGTAATATTACCGTTTACACGTCTTATGGGCGGACCGATGGACTACACACCGGGAATTTTCGAGATGGATTGTTTCAACGGCAGCCATTGCAATTCTACAATAGCAGGACAACTTGCTCTCTATCTTACAATTGCATCGCCGTGTCAGATGGCAGCAGATTTTGTAGAAAATTACGAAAAATATCCTGATGCATTCCAATTTATTGAGGATGTAGATGTTGACTGGACAGAATCTAAATATATCGAAGCCTCACCAATGGAATATATCACCGTAGCCCGCAAAGGTAAAAAATCAGGAAATTGGTTTATCAGTACCAAAGCCGGTATCAATCACACAACAAATGTTACACTCAATTTCCTTGAACCGGGCAAAAAATATGTCGCAACATTCTACATGGACAGCAAAGATGCTGACTACAAGAAAAACACAAATCACTACATCATTAAAAAAGGAATTGTAACAAATACAACTTCAGTATCAGTAAATTGTGTAGAAGGCGGCGGATTTGCAGCATCGTTCACACCATGGGACGGCAAAACAAAATTACCGGCATTAAAAGGAGCATTAAACAACAAATAATTGAAATAAGAAACTAAATACTCGTTGCAATTATTTTTATTTAGACGTACGTTTCCTAAATTGTTTTAATTCTAAAATGATTTTGGAGCGTACGTTTTTTTATGGCAAAAAAAAGATGGTCGTTATCACAACGCCATCGCACTTGAATAAATAAAGTATTAGTCATTTAATTGTTATTGAGTTACAAAAACTCACGGGACATCGTTTCGCAACGTGTAGTAAAGTCCCTAATTTCAGAATTAATTAAATGTATCTTAGTATTGTGTATGTAAAATTTTTGTACAGACAAAAGTAGAAATAATAATTGAAACTACCAAAAAAAAAGAACTGCAGCGCCGGATGTTCTCAGCCTCTGCAGCCCTCTTGCTATAAAAAACAACAATAAAAAAAAGGATTAATTCCACTTAATGTGGCAACATGAAAACTATTATCATCAATGCAATACAAAAAATCTTTGTTTCAAGGCAAAAACCTCTCGAAATAGCGGAGAACGTTTCGCAACGTCTCCGATAATATATCCGAGAAATTAAAATTATTAATTTATAATATCTTTTAAAAAGTATTCCTTTTAAAAAGTTATCGTGTACACCGAGTTATACGGAAAAGTCTGAAAAAGGTTTCAACTAATTAATAAAAAAAGTTACAACCTGACCGAAACAACAATTATTTACTACGGAAAAATCAAAAGCTCTGAAATTTAATTAATACTTGCAAAAGTTGAGTTATTTTGTATTCAGATAATATAAAAAATCAGCAGAAACTTTTCAACAAATATATTTTTTTTATAGTATTAATTTTTTTTGTTGAAAAATTCCTTTTAGAAATTTTCGCGAAAAATTAATTTTTAATGAGATTTCTATTTTGTGATGTTATCAGAAATTAATTTTTAATGAGATTTCTATTTGATGATGTCATCAGAAATTAATTTTTAATGAGATTTCTATTTGATGATGTCATCAAAAATTAATTTTTAATGAGATTTTTATTTGATGATGTCATCAAAAATTGATTTTTAATGAGATTTTTATTTGGTGATGTCATCAAAAATTGATTTTTAATGAGATTTTTATTTGGTGATGTCATCAGTTTTCCGTAGTTAGAAATAATCAAACTACGAAAAACGCTAAAAGCTTGAAAATTATTTTTTCGTATTTTCGTGTTTTTCGTAGTTAGAAAAGTTGAGTAATTTACTTTGAACTGTTTTTCTTCAAAACAGTATTTTGAATGAAATAAGTTAAAAGTCTTGAATAATCGCGGGCACGTGCTGCCGACGGATGCCAATCAGCACCGTAATCTTCCGGAGAATCAGAAAGTTCAGGGAATGAGAATGAATATATTCTGCTGTCTCCAAGCACTGACATCGCATTTTGTGAATTTGTAATAACATTAAGCAAATCAAGCGATTGTTGATAATGCAACATCGGTGAATTCAACAACACAATTTTCGCTGATTTGTAATGACTTCTTACTTTTTTGAGGAATGCAATATGAGCGAGAGCAAATTTTTCGTAATCGTAATTGTCTTCAGAAAGATCGTTGGTACCAAGGGCAATAATCACGATATCAGGCGACCATTGTGAAAAATTCCAAGCAACAGTAGTATCAGAAATCAAGGCATTTTCATAAACTCGCGGCATAGGCCATGCTGAGCCGGTTTTTACATCGCCATAATTTTTGTAAATACCAATACCTGAGCGGGCTACTACCATAGATATTGCATCAAGATTTTTCAATGTAAGTCCGGCGTAAGATTTTGCAAAATTGGATGTAGAATCAGCAAAATGATCGTCACGTCCATTTGCTTCTACACCGTAACCGCATGTAATAGAATTGCCGATGATTTCGATTTTAACTTTTTTCTTAGTAATCGGTTTCAAAAGTTTTGCGCCGTTATTGAGTTCAAAACCGACAAATTCGGGATCAGTTTGATATGCTTCGGTAACAAGCATCAATTTTACAGTATGTTCGCCGGCAGGAAGATTTTCGGCGAGTGTAAATGTAAGAATATCAGAATTTCCTCCGGTTTCAGTAGAGATTTTTTTCTGATAATTGCCATTATCGATAGAATAAACGTAATAACCGGAATTTTCTCTCAGTTTGGCTTTTACGCTGCTGCCGGTAAAATGTATAGTAAAAGCAGTTCCCGGATAACAGAAATGAAGTCTGCCGTCTTTCAATATTGTACGACCTTCCACCAAAACATTTGAATCAGTGGGTTTTACAATTAATTGTGCATTTGCAATTCCAAATACAATTGCGAAAATGAATGTAAATATCAGATGTTTCATAGTTTTATTTTAATTTTTCTTTGAGCGCAAAGTTAAAAGAAAAAAATAAAAAAACCGCAATACTTGCAGATTGTATTGCGGCTATAAAACAAAAAGAGGATATATGTATAAAAACAAACTATTTTATAAGATACAACTGACGCGAAAGAGCTTGATATTCAATAGCTCTTGTAATGGTTTTTGTTGTAGTTTTACCGTTTGATTCGGTTTGTACTACGTCTTTTTTCCAATTGCCGGCCTCATCTATTGTATATGTATGAGTTTCAACTTCTTTAGAGGTTTGGGTCTGAGTTGTTACAATTCTTTTTGTAACAGCATTGTTGTTGTCGTAAGAGATTTCTTCGCCAACTTTTTTGCCTTTTGATTCAACTTCTTTCTTTACAATTCTGTCTTTGGAATCGTAAGTATAAACAGTCTTGGTATCGATTGTTCTATCTACAGAAATTCTGCCTTTTTCGTCGTATGATACTTCACGGAGAATTTTGCCGTAAACATCGTTTGTATGTATAAGACGGTTGCTTTCATCATAAAACATGGCTATCATACTGTTGGAAGTGTTGCAAGATGTCATGTTGCCGTTAGAATCATAAACATAAGCTTCTTTGTAAGCGTTTTGTCCGGTGGTACGTCTGTCAAACTCTATCAACTGACCTTTTGAGTTGTAATCGAACGAATACTTATTTACATCATCGTAAGCAGTCATCATTCTTCCGTTGGAATCGTAAGAATAATGCATTCCGTTTGATGTAAGGTAACCGTGATTATCAAAAGTATAATTATTTGTTTTAGAGCCGTCAACAGATTCCTCTATTGATTTAACAGCGCCGGCAAGTTCCATTTTTTCCCAGTCACTGCGGAAATCCGTTTGAGCAAACGTGCTTCCTGATATTACGGTTGCGATTAATAAGGATGTTAATTTTTTCATGGTTTTGAGATTTATTTTCGTAAAAGTAATATTTTGTCTTTTTTTATTAAACTACGTTGATTTCATTTTGCAGTGATTAAGTGCGATGTAAATGGAATCACCGTGTATATTAACGAGTAAAATTCCTCAAAAATTTCATAAAAGAAACCGATTTTTTTTAATCGGTCCAATAATTTATGATATCTTGTGTGATTCTCTCGCAAACGGGGCAATAAAATTTGTTTTGCAAATCATGCATCATACAATGCATTGTCGGTCTGAAAATACCTTTCTCGGTATAATTTCCACCTTCAAAAGCTCCGACTTTTGAATCATATTTTGATGTTTTAGGAGTTGGAACAGGAGTTTTTTTGTCAACAAGATCTGCCCATTTCGATTTGAAATCTACAAGCGAAGTAAGATTCGGTTCGTAAGGTTCCAATTTATATTCAGTAGGATACGAATCGTTGGCTCCTGCCGATTCGTATTCATCACCAAGTCCGGAGAAAGCATGTCCAAATTCGTGAACAAATACTTCAAGACTTTGGGAATTTTCTGCGGAAAAGATACTGTAATAATTGTAGATACCGCCACCGCCATAAATGTCAGAATTACAAAGTATAACAACGTGATCCCATGGCACACAAGATGCAACGTCGCATACTTTCCAATAGTTTTCGGTGGTTAAGTATCTCGGCATATTAAAAGTCCAATAATTGCAATCCAAAAGTGTTGATTTCCAAATACCTTGTCCCGGCAAATCTACTCCGGAATCAAAAGACGGTGCTAAAACTATTCGGATATTAAATTTATCGGAATTTGATTTGTAAGGTTCAAACATAAAAAGATGTTGAGCGTATTCATTGGCTCTTTTTTCAAATTTATCCATTTCGTTTTGCGAATATCCGTCAGGAATTATCACTAAATCGACTTTGTTATCGGTTTTATTGTCACCGTAAATGATTTTTGAAGGATAAATATCGTTTTTTTCCTTGTTGATAAAATACGACGACGGATTGAAATCTGTAGTAAAAATCTTTTGAAATTTCAGTTCTGAATCGCGTTGATAAATATTGATAACAGCATCGGATTTTGGCAACGGAAATCTCACGGCTTCACGGTAAGATGCTGTAGTAGAGGCGGCTTCTGTTAAACCTTGCCACTCAAAAAACAACGAACTGAATGATTGGGAATAAATCAAGATACCGGAAATTTTGTCCAAAATATCAATACGAAACGGACCGTACTCTCTACAATCGGTCAGATGTTTTTTTGTACCAGCCCAAATATCTGTTACAAAATACTTTGATACAAAGATTTCAGTTTTTGGGGCACTGCCCGCAATTGCGTAGTTCATACGCACAGTTTTGTTTTCAAAATAATCGTTGAATGATACAGATGCATTACTGCAAAAACTAATTATCATGAAAAACAACAGGAAAACATTAAATTTATTTTTCATAACTTTATTATAGTATAATCGAGATAAAAACAGTCGGATAGAATATATATTTTCTATTCAACTTTCTTTTTTCTAATGAATCTGTGGATAAAAACATTACAACTTTCAAGGACAGTTCTTGTAATATCGAAATAAAGAGCAATAAACATCAATGCAGACCATATCCAAAGTACAGTCATATTGAAGCCGAAAGTTGCAAATCTGTGATTATGAATAATTTTGCAAGGAGCATAGAAATGTGCGCGTCCGATATCAGAAACCGGTTCCATAAAAATCGGATCTTTTTTCTGAATAAGTCTGAAATTTGGAGCGTGATATATTTTTTTAACAGCTCTTTTATTAAGAACAAGTTCAGCTAATTTTTCGTTGTAATAATCTTTTTGCAACTGATACAAACCGTCTTTACCGAGTTTTTCTTCCAAAGCATTGAGTTTCATCTGACGCTCAGCATTAGCTAATTCGGCTTGTTCGTTGTAATATTCTTTTTGAGCACGTAAGAAAAGTTGCAAATAATTTCCGTGCATATAATTGAAATTTTCAGGCTCAAGAGTTTCTGTAGCCTCAAATTTTATTTCTTCGTTACGATAATTAAGATATTCAATTTCGTTTTTCAAAACCTTGAGCAAATCTTCGAGTTCGTACTCGTCGTCTTCCGTAGGATTCTTCAAATCAGCGAGTTTTATACATCGAGAAGTAATATTATCGAGTTCGCTCATAAGGTAAGTACTCAAATATATACAGCGAGATTTCTGCTCGTCAAGCTCGTAAAATTCTTTCTCGTAAGCATTGTGCTGAAACTGATCTACCGCCAAAGCCTCGTAAGCCCAACGCGAAACCATCATATCGCCAATCATCGGCACATTGATTTTGTCGGAAACCGATTCGTGCAAATCATCGAAATCAATCATCGCACCGCCCAAAAGCATTTGAGGTACAAGTATAAACGGAATCAAGACGTAAATCGCTATTACAGAATCCAATGCGGACGAAATTATTAAGCCGATCATATTTGCCGTACAAGATGTAGTAAACATCACAAACCAATATTCACCAACCATATCTTTGATTTCAAGAATATAGTTGCCAACTAAAATAAACGAAATAGATTGTATAGCTGAAATGATGAATACTACAATTACTTTATTAAACAAATAACTTAACCGCGAAAGATTCAAAAATTTCTCACGTTCAAGGATTTTTCTGTCACGAATAATTTCGTCGGCAGCTCCCGAAATACCTGTAAACAAAGCAACAACAACAATCATAAACAAAAATACAGGCAAATTTCTGTTGTCTGCAAATATATATTCACCTTCGTCGTTGATGTATTTTGTAAAAAACGCTAAGATAAATGCCAAAATCGGAGATTCAAGAAATGTAATCAAAAGATACTGTTTATTAGCAAGTTTTGACAATACATTTCTGCGCAAAAATACCCAAAATTGTTTAAACGGATTCGGAATACTGAATTTTGCATTCGGCAAAGGAATTTCTTTTGAGGTTTGATCTTCTTCAAAATTGAATTCCCGATTTGAACGATAACGCTGATACCATTCTTTAGGAGAAACTTTACGCTTCTGAGTGTAGCGACCGTGTTCGTTAACTTCGCGAGATTCAATAATTTGCAAAATTTCCTCGGAATTGACATTACCGCAAGTAGGACATTCGCTTTCGCCGGCATCCACATAATCGCTCATCAGTTTGAAATAATTGATGGCTTCCATCGGATTACCGTTGTAAATCACATAACCGCCTCTATCCATTACCCAAAGTTTGTCAAACATCTTGAAAATACTTGACGACGGCTGATGGATATTTACGATTACAATTTTACCGCTAACTGCCTGCTGTTTCAACAATTGCATAACAGTCTCCGAGTCAGTACTTGAAAGTCCGGAAGTAGGTTCATCAACAAATAATATTTCCGGCTCACGAACAAGCTCCAATGCAATATTCAATCTCTTGCGCTGTCCGCCTGAAATTACAGTATGAAGATCGTCACCGACTTTCAGGTTGCGACAATCGTACAAATCCAAATCTTTGAGAGTTTTTATCAAATGAAGATTCAGTTCTTCTTCCGTAAGATTTCCCAAACAAAGTTTAGAATTGTAATACAGATTTTGCCAAACAGTAAGTTCAGCAATCAAAAGGTCGTCTTGAGGAACTATACCGATAATTCCTTCCGACATCTTACATTCAGTAATATTATGACCGTTGATAAGAATTTCGCCGGTTTCAGCTTTCAGTTTACCGGTAAGAACATTCAGCAAAGTACTTTTACCTGTACCGCTACCGCCCATAATACCGACCAAAGAACCGGAATCAAGCGAAAAATCAAAAGGTTTCAAACCATTGTCAGCATTTTCGTAACTAAACGAAACATTGCGGCCTGAAAATGTAATCTTCTCGGAATCATCGATTTGTGTAAAAATCGTATTGATAAGACTCTGATAAATAGAACCGATTTTTGCACCTCGGATAATAGCACCGTTTTCCAAAAGCAAAACTTTGGACGGTTGAATAATTTTTCCGTTAACCGAAAGACTTTTTAATCCCGAAAAGATATAGAAAATATTTGAAATACTGCGAACATAAAGCATTCTGAGAGTTCCTTCCATCTCGGCAAGTTGGATATGTTTTACGCCGTCCAATGTAGAAACCTTGTTGTCAATAAAAAGGAAATCAGACTTTTGACTTGCGATAGACATATCGTTTTCCACGAAAGCCAAAAGATTCATAAATTCAGAATGTTCGATATTAAAAGATTCAGAAACCGTCTCCACAAAATCTCTTGTGCTGAAAGAAAGTTCACCATTGAGGTTAACATATTCTATCAACTGAAGCAAAACAAAAACTTTATCGCGCTGGTGGAGTTCCTGATTGATTTGAGAACAAATTCTCAGAACTTTTACGGAGCTGGAAGATATACGTTTATGAACTTCGCGTCCGGAAAGTTTGTCACGATACGAATTTTTGTATTCATCGTAACGGGCAAGATATTTTTCGACAAGATTAGGCGAGAGAATTCTACCCAAATAATTTTCAATAACACTACGCGAACTTGTAGTATCACCATAATCGTTGGGGTCAATAATCAATGCAAACAAACGCATCAAAGCGTCAAGAATCTTCTCATTCATCTTAGATATTTTCTTTCTACGTTGCAAACGTAATAAAAAAATACGAATTTATAAAAAACTTCCACCAATATTTTTTTACTCGAAAAAATATCCGAATCAAAAAAAATCGATGTGTTTCAACAACAATTTGTTCAAAAAATCAATTCGTTAACATCATTTAACAGAACATACAAAAAATAAAAGAATATCAATTACAAATAGCTGTAGAGCAATAATTTAAATAAAAAATAATCATGAGATATCAAAGAAAAGAAAAAATATGATATTTTTAAGAAAAAAGTTGAAGAAATATTTGCACAATTAAAAAAAACATTTTATATTTGCAACGTAAATAAAAAATATAACACTTACAAATAAACAAAATATTAATTAACAAATTTAAATTTACAAGAACTATGAGAACAATTAAATTAAAATCGCCCTTTTCAATAGAAACCGGCAAAGAACAGAGAAAGTCAATCCTCATGATGTGGGCATCAGTATTACTGAAAAACTCAAGAATTAATATTCTTCAGGAGGAACATTATGACACAGGCAGTTTTATCGTTGTAGAAAATACACGTACAATTGCAGCAAAATAACGTAAATCAGAACAAAATCGTTCTAACCTTTAAATTATGTATTACACACTTTTCTCTCACAATTGAAAGGGAACTCACTTAACAAAAGTTTGAGTTCCTTTTTTTTATACATACAACTAATAAATTATTTTGTTAATTAAGTTAATAAATACTAAATTTGCATTGCTAAAACTCAACAAACAACAATAATGAAAAGAATACTATTATTTTTATCATTAATTTGCTTAGTTTCAATATCTTGCAATCCCAATAGGATTTACAGCAAACAGGTGGAAATTCCTCAAATGACGTGGGATATGAACGAACCGGCAAGTTTTGAAGTAAACATCGATGACGAAAATGTAAATTATGATATAACAATTGATTTAAGAGCAGTAGATTTTTACCAATTTTCAAATCTTTGGTTATATATCGTCACCGAAGCTCCCAACAATGCTGTAAAAGCAGATACAATGGAATGTATCCTCTATGATGAAAAAGGATTTTCAGAAAGCACCAACAAGTTGAGGTTCGGAGAGTTAGAGGATTACGAATTCAAATTCAAGGAAAATATAAAATTTGCAACAAAAGGAGTTTACAAGTTCACCATCCAACACGGTATGAGAATAGAAAAACTTCCGTACATAAACGAAATAGGATTAACTATCGAAAAAAATACGAACTAATCATGTCAAAAAATAAGTTAGAAAAATTTGCACAAATGGCTACATTCAAAAATGTAGTACAGCCCGAAAACCTTAATGTAACAGATTTTGAATACAAAGGCAAATGGGCTAACGACTTCTTTCACAACAACAATCCTATCACATTGGAACTTGGCTGCGGCAAAGGCGAATACACTGTAGCACTCAGCCAAATAAAACCGACATGCAATTTCATAGGAGTTGATATAAAAGGAGCTCGTATTTGGAACGGTGCAAAAAAGGCGCTTGACAACAATAATACAAACGCCGGTTTCTTACGTACAAGAATAGATATGATAGACAATTTCTTTGGAGAAGACGAAGTTGAGGAAATTTGGATTACATTCCCTGACCCTCAGCCCAAAAAACAAAACAAGAGATTGACATCGGCTCATTTCCTAAATTTATACAGACGTTTCTTAAAAGACGGCGGCATTGTAAATTTAAAAACCGACAGCAGATTGATGCATTTCTACACATTGGCACTCTTGAAAGCTAACGGCATTGTTCCGACAATCTTTACCGACGATTTGTATAGTTCTGATTATCTGGATGGTATATTGGGAATACATACGTTTTACGAAAACCAATTTCTCCAAGAAGGCAAAAAAATAACATATTTACAATTCATATTGGATAAAGACAAAGAAATAATTGAAATTCCAAAATTTGAATTCAACGAAGAAGTATAATTAGAAAGCCGGCGCAAAAATTACCGGAAATGAAAAAAACAAGGGATATAAAAAACAATAAATTAGTACAAAAGTTTGCAAGAACATTAAAAAAGATAAACGTTGCAGTTACTATCATTTTGGTATTAACAACGATGTTTTCGTATAGTGCTACAATAATCAATCCTGCAAAATTTGCTTTACCGGCATTTGCAGGAATGGCGTTTCCATACATCTTGATTATTGATATTCTATACACTTTGCTACTAATAATAGCAAAAAAGTTTACTGCTATTGTAATGATTGGTACAATTGCATTGGGTTGGAAAATGATTTTAACAACAATACAACTCAATCCGATGCACTATATGGACGACCTCAACGAAGAGGATTCGACCTTTACCTTTATGTCCTTTAATGTAAGACTGTTGAACCGTTACAACTGGATAAAAAGTAAACAAGATACCAAAAACAAAATTTTTGAATTTCTGAATTACGAAAATCCGGAAATTGTTTGTTTTCAAGAGTTTTACAACAACGACAAAGACAGCATTACAAATCAGGATATGATAAAAGAACTTTTGGAATCGGAATATATTGTAAGAGATTACAATCCCGAAGATACAACTCACAAAACAAACAAAGGTTATATCATATTTTCACAATTTGAACTTAACAACAAACAACCGATTTTCGATCATACCGACAATATGATTGGTTTAAGCGTAGATGCCAATATCTACAATCAAAAAATCAGAATTTTCAACGTACACTTAAAATCTATAAAACTGGAGTACGACGATTATGATTTTATAGATCAAATCGGGAACAAAAACAATAAAGAACAGTTAACAGGAATAGGTACAATCTATACCAAAATCACAAAAGCCTACGACACAAGAGTAAAACAAGCCGTTTTACTCGATTCTTTAATCCGCAAATCACCTTATCCGGTAATAATTTGCGGAGATTTCAACGAACCTTCAGTTTCATATTGCTACAAACGAATCAGAGGCAATCTCACAGATGCGTTTTGCGAAAGCGGAACAGGTTTTGCGGAAACAATGAGAATAAAATTTCTGAATTTTAGAATAGATTATATACTTCATTCACAATCGCTTACAAGCAAAAGATTCAGAACTCACAAAGAGAATCTCTCAGACCATTTTGCAATAAGTTGTAAATTCAAAATCAATAAACAATGACAATAAGTTTAATACTAATTGGGTTAGGCATAATTTACGCTCACTTAGTAATAAACTGTTGTGTAAAATTCAAGAAATACAAACCCAAAGACATAAACCAAAGCGAAACAAAAGTTTCGATACTTGTATCTGCCAAAAACGAAGAAGAAAATATTGAAAAATTTATCCGAAGAATACAATCACAAAGTCATAAAAATACAGAATTGATTTTGATTGATGATAATTCTCAGGACAAAACTTTTCAAATCGCCGAAAGATGTAAAAATTCCAACATGAAACTGTTGAAAAACAGCGGTAAAGGCAAAAAAGATGCTCTGAAATTCGGCATTAATTATTGCGAGGGCAAATACATATTATCAACCGATGCCGATTGTTTCCCGTCAGAAAAATGGGTAGAAACAATGATTAGCACCGCCGAACAATCTGACGCCGAAATGCTCATGGCTCCGGTAATAATAAAAGCCAAAGACAATTCAAAACTTTTTCAACGGCTTTGGGAATGCGAATCTTTTGCGTTAATCACCATTACTTCAGGAACTTGTATCGCCGGCAAACCGGTGATGTGCAACGGCGGAAATATAGGCTACAATTCATATTTTTGGAAAACAAATATCAATAATCTCAACAAAAAATATGCTTCGGGCGACGACATGTTTATGATGGAATCGGCTGAAAAGCAACGAAAAAATATCATTTATGTTAAAAACAAAGAAGCCGTAACCGAAACTTTTGGAGTAGAAAACTTAAAACAACTTCTCAACCAAAGAGCAAGATGGGTCTCAAAAACCGGCGGCTATACAGAATCTTACATCCTGATATTTGCATTTATAATATTCATAGCAAATGTCAACATCATAATCAGTAACTTTCTGATATTATTCGGATTAATCGGTTGGGAAACTTACCTCACGATATTGTTACTAAAATTTTTATCTGACATCTTTTCTGTAAAAGTATCGTCAGACTATTACGAAAGGAAACAAAAAATAAGCGACATCATAATCTTGGAAATAATTTATCCGTATTATGTTGTCGCTTCTGTAATAAGTTACCTTACAAAAGGTTTCAAATGGAAATAAGATGATATCTTCGTCGCAAATTATTTTTATTTCTTAATGACGACGGGTGGAAAAATCAAAAAGAACTGCGATATAATTCCACAAATTATATCATCATGTATTAATCACAGAATATAATTTGTGTTTTTTCAATGCTGAAAGATGTAAAAAATTACAATTTCGGATAATTGATTTTGCATTCCACAATAAAACAACCGGGAAATTGAGATTCAACAGCTTTCTTGAGTTTTGTAGCTTCAAGACGCGAACGGCAATTTCCGGCATGAACTTTAAAATACGGAGCTTCGTAAACAATTGTAGCATCCTCATCGGGAAAACTTCTACGAAATTCTTTTACCGATTTTTCAGCTTTAGTTTGTGCATCGGAACCCGCGCCAAAATATATTTGCACGCTGTATCCGTAAGCCTGTTTTTTTCTGTTACCAAGAATGATGTTAGATTCGATGGTTTTAAGGTCTGATTCGCACTGAATTTTTGCAGAAGCCGTACAATTGTCTTCCGGAAAAATTCCCAATTCTGAAATATCATAAATTGCACGCTGAGCATACAATGAATTGATGTTAAACAAATTAACAATAAGCGCGAATGCTAATACAACAAAAAACTTAATTTTCATAATTAATAAATACTTTAAAATGAATAGATTGCAAATATCAGAATAATGATTAAATTTGCGTACAAAAGTAAAAATTTTTTGTAACGATATCAATATGACAGAAGAATTAGAAAACGAAAACAACTCAATACCTGATGGTAAGTATGGCTTAATCAAGAAGATAGCCGAAAAAACAAATAATTACAACAAAGAAACTTTGTTCGGAATTGGCGATGATTGCGCCGTATTGAAGTTCGGAAATTGCAAAACCGTAGTTAGCTCAGATATTTTTGCAGAAGGGATTCACTTTGATTTGACATATACTCCAATCAAACACCTCGGCTACAAAACAGTAGTAGCCGGAATTTCAGATATTTACGCGATGAATGCAACGCCAAAACAAATTACAATATGTTTGGCGGTAAGTAATGCAATCATGCAAAGTCACATCCTAAGCTTTTTCGACGGAGTGTCAGCGGCTTGCAAGGAATACAATGTAGACCTCGTGGGCGGCGATATTACAACTTCTAAGAAAGGTATTACAATTTCTGTAACTTCGATAGGAGTAGCCGACGAAAACGACATCGTATACAGAAGCGGAGCCAAACCGACTGATTTGCTTTGTGTTACAGGCGATTTGGGCGGTGCTTACATGGGGTTACAACTTTTGGAAAGAGAAAAAACATTGTTTAACGCCAATCCGGAACAACAACCTCAATTGGAAGGTTATGATTATATTCTTCGCCGACAATTGAAACCGGAAGTGCCGAAAGATTTGCTTGACTATTTCAAGAAAACCGGTGTAAAACCTACTTCTATGATTGATGTATCAAGCGGTTTGGCAAGCGAAATTATTAATATTTGCCGTGCGAGCGAGGTTGGTTGTGAAATATTTGAAGAAAGAATTCCGATTGCATCCGACACAGAAAAAATGGCTAAAGAATTTAATATCAATCCTATAGTAACGGCATTGAACGGTGGTGAAGATTACGAACTTTTGTTTACAATAGAGCTGAGCAATTACGATAAAATCAAAAATACCGATATGTTCAAAATTATCGGTTCTATCAACGCAGCCGACAAAGGCAGAAATATTGTAATGGAAGACGGTTCAATTATCACGTTGGAACCATCAATCAATAATCAAACATTCCAAAATGTACAATAAAATCACCAAAGAGCCAATTGTAAAAGTAGGAATTGCAACATTTGAGAAAATCACATTCAGCTTGTCAAACGATGCAAAAATTGGTAATGAAAATGTCAGAAAAGGAAATTTCTGTGCATTTGTACAAAACGATATGATTGTACTGAAAAATACTGACAATGAAACAATTGTAACAACAGCCAAAGACCAAATCAATTTGTATCAAACCGACAAAGAAAATGATTTTATCGAAATTTCGGATATTGAAATCGGCATAAATTTTCATTGGAACAGGCGAGAGAAACAGCGTTTCAACGGGGATTTTGTATTTGAAAGAACGGGCAACAAAATTCTGATTATTAATATTATCGCTCTTGAAAATTATATCACAAGCGTAATCTCGTCAGAAATGAACGGCAACAATCCGGAAGAATTGTTGAAAGCTCATGCCGTAATCTCAAGAAGTTGGCTCATGGCTCAAATAAGTGGCAAGAAACTTGATGGCAAACAAGTGAAAAACGATAACGAAACTATCGTATGGCACGACCGCGAAGATCACGACCGTTTTGATGTTTGCGCCGACGATCATTGTCAACGATATCAAGGAATTACACGCGCTTACAATCCCAATGTAAAGAAAGCAATAGCCGAAACTCGAGGTCAAATGCTAACTTACAACGATGAAATTTGCGATGCAAGATTCTCAAAATGTTGCGGTGGTACAAGCGAAGTTTTTGAAACATGTTGGCAACCCGTTCATTTGGATTATCTCGAAAAAGCAGATGATTTCAGTACGGATTTTACAAAAGATTTAACTGTTGAAGAAAATGCTAAAGAATTCATTAACAGCAATCCCGACGCATTTTGCAACACCAACGACAAAGAATTGTTACAAAAAATTCTTAACGATTATGATTTTGAATCAAAGAATTTTTATCGCTGGAAAGTTGAGTTCTCACAAAAAGAATTGTCAGAACTGATCAACAGAAAATCAGGAGAAGATTTCGGTGAAATTATCGACTTGATACCGTTAGAGAGAGGAACTTCGGCACGAATTTCAAAACTGAAAGTTGTAGGAACCAAACAGACCAAAACAATAGGTAAAGAATTGGAAATCCGCAGATTACTAAGTGAAACACACCTTTATAGCTCGGCATTTACCGTAGAAAAATCAGGAGAAAAATTTATTCTTCACGGAGCCGGCTGGGGTCACGGCGTTGGGATGTGTCAAATTGGCGGAGCTGTTATGGCTTCACAAGGCTACAAATACGATGAAATTCTAAAACATTATTACAAAAAAGCAGAGATAACAAAATTATATTAACAAAATGAATACACTCAAAAATAAACCTGTATTTTGGATACCTACACTTTACTTAGCAGAAGGTTTACCATACACAATGGTAATATTCTTGAGTGTATTTTTTTTCAAACTTGCCGGTTTATCAAATACGGATGCCACATTTTATACAAGTTGGATGTATCTGCCCTGGCTTTACAAACCACTATGGAGTCCGATTGTAGAGATGTACAAAACTTCCAAATTCTGGATTTCGGTATGTCAAATCATTATGGGCGCGGCATTTGGTCTTATCGGTTTAACATTGCCTCTTGACCATTGGATGCAATACAGTTTGATTTTACTATGGTTAATTGCTTTTACCTCAGCCACTAACGATATTGCAACCGACGGATTTTATATCAACGCTTTAAACAAAGAACAACAAGCTACTTGGATTGGTATCAGAAGTACATTTTACAAAATTGCGATGCTGATTTGTCAAGGCGGATTGGTATTTTTAGCTGGACATATCGCAGAAAACAGCAGTTACAACAATTTGGAGATTGCTGCAAGTCAAGAAATTACAAAATCAGACAACAAATATTCGTATCAAATTACAAAAATAAACGACACAACCAAAGTTCTGAATTTAAAACTCGAAAATCTTGAAGAAAACGAAATTATCTTAAATATTACAATCAACGGACAAGGCTATTTTGCACAATCCGGAGAATTAACCAAATCAGCCGACGAAGGAAATATCACTGATAATGAAAAAGATACAGTAAAAACCGCAAGACTGAAATTCAATCAACAAAACAAAAATCAAAATCGTACATTAACTCTTGTAAATTCCGACAAATCAATGATTTTTGTACAACCCGTGAATATAAAATTCGCTTGGGGAATAGTATTTGGTGTACTTGGATTGTTTTTGGTTTTAACAGGACTTTATCATGCGTTCATTCTGCCCAAAACAACGGTAGAAACCAACAGCAAATTAGACAAAAATTATTTCTCTCAAATCAAAGAATATTTTCATAAAGAACATATATTACTGATAATCGGCATTTTACTTTTATATCGACTTGGAGAAGCACAATTATCATCAATCAATATACTGTTTCTACAAGACAATTTAGACAAAGGCGGATTGGGATTATCAACCCAAGCGGTTGGAACAATAAACGGCACAATCGGAGTAATTGCGATGTTTCTCGGCGGCATTCTCGGCGGCATTGCACTTTCCAAAAAAGGATTAAAATTCTGGTTGATACCAATGATTTTAATTCTCAACGTTCCGGACATCTTGTATGCAATAATGGCTCATACTCAAACACAAAACCTTGTAACAATTGCCTCGATGGTAAGCATAGAACAATTCGGCTACGGCTTTGGATTTACAGCATACAGTATTTTTATGGTGGAAATTTCCAAAGGCAAATATACAACTTCACATTACGCGATTTCCACAGCATTTATGGCCGCCGGAATGATGATTCCAAAGATGTTTAGCGGATATTTACAAAATGTTTTTGGTTATCAAACGTTTTTTATATGGGTAACATTATGCGCTATTCCGTCCCTCTTTTTAGCTTACAAACTATTGAGAAGCAGTTTTTTCACCAATGACGAAGCAGAATAACAATATTACAAATACAATACACAAACACAAACGCGGCAAACCATGGTTTATCACGTTAAGTGTTATTGCACTTATTTTCGGTGCAGTACAATATGTGTTGTACTATTTTGCATTTCCGCTTCTGAAAGAAAAAATCTGCGAAAGCGTTCATACCAAGAGCAACGGGCTTTATACCATGAATTTCGACAATATTAAAATCAATCTTGTCGGAAAAGGAATAGAACTTGTAAATTTTTCGTTGACATCGGATACTACTGTATATTACAAACTAAGAGATTCTATCAATTACAACAAAGCGATTTACAATATTTCGGTTGACAATCTGAAAATCAAAAACATAAGCATAACGGCTTTGTTACGCGACCGTCTATGGATCAACAAGATAGAATTGGTAAATCCGACAATAAGGCTCACTGCAAAACCATATAGCAATAAAGAACAAAAGAAGTACGATGCTTTTCACAAAGATTTGTATCCAATTATAAGTCAATGGTTTAAATCTCTACAGATTAATTATATTGAATGTTACGACGGATATTTTGATTTTCATACCAAAGTAGAAAACAAGCAAGGAATACAGGTTGCGAAAATCGACATCTTTCTCAACAATTTGTATCTTGACGAAAAAGTATACAAGGAAAAAAACAAACTTTTTTACAGCGATAATATCATTCTCAATTCGGGAAATTATGTCATAAAACTTGCTGACAGTCTGCACACTATACGAGCCAACAAACTTATGATTGATACCCGCGACTCTGTAATAAGAGCCAGCGAGGTAAGTCTTTTGGCGGATGGCAAACTAAAATGGAAAAGCAGCTACAACAAATTCAATGTTAAGCTCGAAAAAATCTATATTTCCGGACTTGATATCAACAATGCATATTTCAACAAAAGAGTAAATCTAAAAAATGTTGTAATTTCCAAACCAGAAATCAAGTTTATCCGAGGAGGAAATATCAACAGAAAAACCAAAAACTTTGAACAAAACAACGGTGATTGGTTCAATCTGATAAAAGGAACATTGAATTTATTAGCTGTTGACAGTCTGAAGATTGAAAACGCCAAAATAAAATTTGCAAAAGCATCTCAACCCGACAAAAACCTCTACAACGCCGGAGATATCAATATTATGATGCAAGGTTTTTTGCTCGACTCTTTGTCATTTATGGATTACGACAAAATATTGTATTCCAATAATATTGAAATCAATCTGTCTGATTATCAGATGTTGTTGCCCGACAACAGACACAAGTTGACTGCGGAAAACCTATTTGTAAGCACCGAAAACAAAACCGTAAAAGCCGAAAAGATAAAAATCAAACCGACTTACAAAACAATCGACTCCACGGCTAAAGAAATTAATATCTCGGTTCCGAAGTTGGAAATCAACAACATCGATATTACTAAAGCATACAATTTCAAAGATTACCGAATCGGACAAGTAAAAATCACTGTACCCGAAATTAAGACCAAAAGTTTTATCGACAGTACACAAATTGCAAACAACAATCCCAACAAATCCTCTTGGGCGAATATATTCAACAATGAATTTATTAATTCTATCAAAATCAATAATGTAGGTATTTATCAAGGTAAATTGAATATTACTTCAAAAGCAAGTATCAAAGAAGACAGCCTCACTTTGTTCGGAAAACTTTCGATGAACCTCGGAAATTTCACAATGAACAAAGCGACAATATCTTCCGGCGATATTTTGCCTTTTACTACAACAAATATCGATCTCAATCTGAATGACGTTGTAATAAAAATGCCGAAAAATTTTCATACATTACGTCTTGAAAATCTGAATATCAACAGCCGCAAAGACCGCGTTTATATCAAAAATATGAAATATGCTTACGAAATAGATTCGTCGCATATCGCTATTATGAAACGACTTAACAAAAGTTCGTTGCTCGATATCAGTTTGTATCAAGCGGAATTTTCAAAGACAAATCTTCTTAACGCGATTTTCAAACAAAAAGTAGAAATCAGCAAACTTTCAATCAAAAAACCTCACATCAATATCAATTTGTTTCCGCAGCTGAAACACTACAACGACAGTATTAAAAGTAAAACAGATACTTTGGAAACTGAAATTGCTAAAAACAATATTCAGGAAAATTCACTTTATAATTTATACACTGATTTTGACAAAATTATTGTTGATGCGTTACCCCAAAACTTAAAACTCATCAAGCTTGATACACTTATCACAGATTCCAGCCGTCTGACTTTTTCGTTTAAGGATACTCTCAACAACAAAATTGTAAGTACAACATCGAATTTCAGATTTGTTGTTCATAACTTCTATTACAATCAAGACAGTATCTCTACTGAAAAGAAATTCATGTTGGCAAAGGATTACGATTTGAATATCAACAACTTCGTATTTTTGCTTCCCGACCGGATTCACAAGGTAGAAACCAATAATATAAAACTGTCAACTGAAAACAAATATCTTAAACTGAAAACTATTTTTGTAAATTCTGTAAAACGAAGCAGAATTCCTCAAAACAAAATTCTCAATGCTTATCTTCCGGAGATTAATATTACAAATATTGATTTCAAGAAGTTTGGCGAAACGGGAATTTTTGAGGCTGACAGTATAATTATGAACAATGCGGTCGGAATATTTGCAAAGGCCGAACACCCAATAGAAATTGATTCCACGATTTTGGCAACTATCAACAAAAATAAAAAGAAGAAAGTACAAATAAAGGGCTTCAATATCGGTAATTTTGTATCATTCGGCAATCATTTTCAGATGGCAAAGGGTGACGAATCCGACATGTTTAGAAATATGGTTTCTAACATGAATATCGATTTGTCATGCAAAAATCTCACTCTCGACAGCAGCAATATCACCGAAAAAGGTCACTTGATAGATTGGAAACAGCCTTATTTCAACATCGATTCGTTCTACGTAAACCTCAAAGACAGCAACAAGTTGGAAATCGGTAATATTCATCAAGAGAACGACAGTTTACAAATCTCTCAAACATATTTCGGAGCACCCGACAATTACAAAAAAAATCATTTCAGTATTCCTAAAATGACTTTAACAGATGTCGATTACATGGAATTTGCATTCAACAAAAGATTTGTAGCTCAGGCAATTAAGATTCACGACCCGTATTTGGAAACTTTTCCTAATCCCAACAAGAAAAAACAACAGAAAGACTCTACTTCCAACAAGTTGCATTTCGATGTAATTGTTGATACTGTAAAAATCGACGGTATCGCAGTTGACATCAACCGTATCAACAAGCCCGTATTCCCGCTTTATAATATGGATGCTACTATTTTGGGAATCAATACCGAGGAAATACATGAAAAAGATTTTCCGTGCGAATCTATTGTTTTGGGCGCTACAAATTATTCTATTTATATCCAAGACAGTCTTTACAGGTTCAATTTCGGACGTGCCGAGCTGAATCCCGAAACCAGAATTGCTACTGTAAAAGGTTTTGACTTCAGACCTAAATACGGACGATACGATTTTTACAATCATTTCCCGTATTCCAAAGCCGCTACTTATATCTATTGCGACAGCGTAAAGGCTACCCGGTTCAACTGGCCATATCTGATAAAAACAAAGACCATGGATATGGATTCGATGTATATCTACAATGCCTCGTTTGCATCGTATCTCAATACTTCCAAGCCTAACGATACAGCCCAAACTCAACCCAATCTACAAGGTTGGCTCAATAGGATGAAACTAAAGATGCACGTAAACAACACTGTGATTGATAACGGTTTTCTCGAAATAGAGCAACTCAATCCAAAGGCGTCAGTGTCAGGTGTTCTTACTTTTACGGATATGAACGGTACAATCAAAAACTTTACTAACGACAGCGTATTTATCAACAAAAACGATACAATACTTTTTTCCGCTAAAGGCAAACTGATGAATCGAAGCGATGTCAACGCCAATATCCTATACCGAATGAAATCACCAACTGATACATTCCGTTGCGAATTTACAGTAGATTCACTATATTTGCCGGTAGTAAACCCGTTCTTGGAAAACGCATTGTTTGCAAAGATAGAAGAAGGTACGCTACACCAAGCAAATATCAAATTCACGTCCGACAATGTACAATCAACCGGAATTTCGAGATTTGTTTACAGCGACCTGAAACTTACTGTCAACAAGGCAGACAGCATTCAACCCAAAAAGCGAGGTTTAATTTCGTTATTGGCTAACCTTTTTGTTAAGCACAACAATACCAAAAAGTTCGGTTATATATATGCCGAACCGGACAGGTCAAGAAGTTTTGTATCGTATTGGCTAAGCTCTGCGCTGTCGGGAGCCAAAGCTACAGTAGGTTTTGAATCCAAACTCCAGAAATACGAACGCAAACAGAAACTTACGGCACGTATCAGAGAGCGTTTTGCCCACAGAAAGGAAAAGAAGGAAATCAGAAAGAAGAAATAAATCAAAAACAGAAATTGTTTATGAAATACTTTTTTATAGGAATAGCAGGAGCCGGCATGAGCGCAATAGCTCAATACCTGAAAGGAAAAGGTCATGAAATATCAGGTTCTGACCGTGTATTCCTAAAACCTGAAGGCAACGACACCAGAGAGAAACTTCAGAATCTCGGTATCAGATGTTATGCCCAAGGCGAAACCGTTCCCGACAAAACAACAGACTTTGTAGTAGTATCCACTGCGATAGAAGACTCAGTACCGGAATACAAATTCGCCAAAGACAATAATATAAAAACCATTCACCGTTCCGACCTTTTGGCTGAAATATGCGGTCAGAACAAGACAATAGCAGTATCCGGCACGTCCGGCAAGTCCACTACCACGGCTATGATTTTTACAATGCTTGATAAATGCGGATATTCACCGTCATTAATTTCCGGAGCAGGACTTACCGAACTACAAGAAAAAGGTCTGATTGGAAACGCTTACGTCGGCAAAAGCGATTTTCTCGTAATCGAAACCGACGAATCGGACGGAACTATTGTAAAATATCATCCCGAAATTGGTCTGATTCTCAATATTGACAAAGACCACAAAGAAATAAAAGACTTATTGCCATTGTTTCAGACATTTGCTGACCATACCAAAAACACACTTATCGTAAATACCGGCAACAAATACTCCAAACAATTCAGCAAGAGCCCGCAGCATGATTTCAATCAAAGCTTAGCAACCGACTTTGCACAAACACTCAGCGGTATCAGCTTCAAATACAAATCTACTGACATCAAATTGCCAATCATCGGCAAACACAATATGGAAAACGCGTTGGCAGCCATAGTTACAGGAGAGGCTCTTGGTCTTAACATCGCCGATATTGCGAAAGCACTCGCTCAATACAGAGGCATATACCGTCGCAGTACAATTATAAAATCTCAAAACGATATTACAATTATTGACGATTTTGCACACAATCCGGCGAAAATACACGCTGCAATCAGTTCATGTCAAATAATATCAAAACGTGTAATAGCATGGTTTCAACCCCACGGATTTGCCCCTACAAAGTTGATGAAAGACGAGTTGATAGAAAAACTGTCACAACTGCTACGCCCGCAAGACATAATAATATTCTCCAAAATATATTACGCCGGAGGAACAGCCGACCAAACCGTAACGGCAGAAGATTTCATCCTACCGTTAACTCAAAACGGCAAAAAAGCATACTATATTCCAGAACGTGAAGATATAATCCCGATGTTAAAAAAAGAAATAACCCAAAGCGATATCATCTTGCTGATGGGCGCAAGAGATCCGTCGCTATCAACATTTGCAGAAAAAGTGTCAAAAGAAATATTCTGACAACAAGAAATATAACTACCGACAACAGGAAAGTATATCAACAACAAAGGCTGTCTTCATTAAGAAAACAGCCTTTGAGTTTTTATACATTATGATAACGAATCAATTAATCCATCTGAGCTTCCATTTCCTCAGTAACTTCGAGGTTGTGGTAAACTGCCTGTACATCGTCGTCCTCTTCAAAAGCTTCAATCATCTTAAGAACAGAAACACCGTCAGCAGTAGGCAATTCTTTCATATTGTTAGGAATACGTTGCAAAGAAGCATTTTGAACTTCGATATTCAAGTCAGCCAAAGCCTTGTTGAACGGAGCAAAACCTTCCATAGAAGTGTAAGCAACCAAAGTTCTAGTACCTTCTTCTTCGTCTTCTACTACGTCATCAAAATCATCAGCACCGGCTTCGATAAGTTCCATTTGGAATTCATCAACATCCTTGCCAGCCGGAACAGGAATAGTGAAAACACCTTTTCTGTCAAACAAGAAACTCAACGAACCGTTAGTACCCAAAGTACCGTTTCTCTTATTGAAGATACTTCTGATAGAAGCAACAGTTCTGTTATTGTTATCAGTCAAACATTCAATGAAAATAGCAACACCGCCCGGAGCGTAACCCTCAAAAGTGATTTCCTGATAAGTAACACCCTCACCTGCTGATTTAGAAATAGCACGTTCGATATTGTCCTTAGGCATAGAAACACCCTTAGCATTCTGAATTGCAGTACGCAAACGTGGGTTACCATCCGGATCCGGACCACCTTCTTTTACTGCAACTGCGATTTCTTTAGCAAGGCGCGAAAACATTGCTGAACGTTTTGCGTCCAAAGCACCTTTTTTTCTCTTAATGGTTGACCATTTATTATGTCCTGACATATTCTTTTAAGTTATTTTGTTTTGAATCAAAACTATTTTACGAAAATTATGGCGCAAAATTAAAAAAACTTTCAGATACTCAGACAAAAATTTGAACTTTTTTTTGATTAAACCTCAAAAAATAATCCGCCCCTCACCTACGGACACAAAAAAAGGGATATCCAATCTTCCGGATTATCCCTATTTGTCAAGCAGCCTGCTGTTATCATGATTAGCATTCATTAGAATCCTTTTCAATTCGAGTATTCTCTACAACAATATAACTGCCTGTCTCGTAATGCTCTTCCTTAATAATATTAAGTCTGGCATTTCTCAATAATGCGTTTGCCCACATAATGAGGATTGACTTTCTCTGTTCTCTGCCTGTTTCTATTGCAAAAGGCGATTTAATTTTAATTGTTCTCATAATTCTCAAAAAATTTAAAATTGTTAATAAATAAAGTTGTCTGTATGTAATCATTTTCTCAACTGATTACGGTACAAAGATATAACAATTATTTTAATTATGCAAATTATTTTTCAAATTTCTTATATTTTAGCATCGTTTTACCCTATCATTTACTATATATTTTGAGTATTTTTTAACAGAAAAACTGTATTACAGATACTTACAAGGGCATTTTAAATATTAGAAAATAACATAAGTTAAATAATGTTAACGAATTAAATTTATACTGGATTTTATAGTAAAATACTATGTTTTTGTGTTGTATTATTGTTAGTACATGTAATATCTGATACAATGAACAAAGAGTATTATTATTAAATATAATATAATATATAAAGTGTCATATTTGGGAAAACAAAACGATACTTTATATAATTAGTCAACAAAAAATTTCTTTTCTATATATATATAAAGTGTGGTACTAAAATTTTGTGGAGGTAAACACAACAAATAAAATTTAAACAAATCAAATACAATGCACCACAGTAGAGACGCGATTAATCGCGTTTCTACGAGGTAATATAAACACTTCTTCCGTAGAGACGCGATGTTCGCGGCTCAAAACGCGATAAATAATTAATAATCATTACAAATCGGTGGGTTCGTATGGGATTTGAGCCGCGAACATCGCGGCTCTACACCTTATATATTACAACACTTCTTCCGTAGAGACGCGATGTTCGCGGCTCATAACACAATAATTTATTAATAATCATTAATAATCGGTGGGTTCGTATGGGATTTGAGCCGCGAACATCGCGGCTCTACACCTTATATATTACAACACTTCTTCCGTAGAGACGCGATGTTCGCGGCTTAAAACGCGATAAATAATTAATAATCATTACAAATCGGTAGGTTCGTATGGGATTTGAGCCGCGAACATCGCGGCTCTACACCTTATATATTACAACACTTCTTCCGTAGAGACGCGATGTTCGCGGCTCATAACGCGATAAATAATTAATAATCATTACAAATCTGTGTTTTCACCTCAGGTAAAAACACAGAATCACTACCAAATCTGTGTTTTCTCCTCAGGTAAAAACACAGAATCACTACCCGATCTGCGTTTTCACCTCAGGTAAAAACACAGATCCACTACCGGATGTGAGTTTTCACCTCAGGTAAAAACACAGAATCACTACCCGATGTGAGTTTTCACCTCAGGTAAAAACACAGATCCACTACCGGATGTGAGTTTTCACCTCAGGTGAAAATACAGAATCACTACCCGATCTGCGTTTTCACCTCAGGTAAAAACACAGAATCACTACCGGATGTGAGTTTTCACCTCAGGTAAAAACACAGAATCACTACCGGATGTGAGTTTTCACCTCAGGTAAATTCTTAGTTTATTTTACAATTTATAGTATCAACAACAATAAAAAATCAGAAAAAAGCAGCAAAAAATCAGAGAAAAACAGCAAAAAAGTAGCAGAAATTAAGGCGAAAATTACAATAATTACCGGGAAATATAATTACGAAAAACATAAAAAAAAGATAGTTTTCTAACTATTTGAATCACTGAATTTTAAAATTTAATATTATTTAACAAAAACCGCCACAGATATCTGTAGGGGCGAAAAATCATCGATTTTCAATGTTTTTAGGGCTGAAAATGAGTTGTATTTAGGTCTAAAAACATAGCGAGATTTGCACAGTTAAAAAAAAAGTTGTATCTTTGTATCGTGATAATTAAATGAAAGGTCGTAAGTCCAACACGGCAAATGATTATTAAGAGATGTACTATGGATAAGGTTGGCAGCAAGTAGTTGAACTTATCACATTTTTTTAAACGACTAAAAAAAGACCATGATAAATATCAATAACAAAAGTCTTGTTAAGCTCAAAAGCTTAGAAGCAGTATACTTCCTGAAACAAGCACTGGCGGCAACGGAGTTGCTTCCTTCTGAAGTAAAGTCTAACGAAAATGTTAGCATTTTTAAATCAGCGGTAGAGAACATGATTGCTTCTCTACGAACAGAGTCAACTGTATCAAGAACTAATTTCTTGAATACTTTGAGAGACAAAATCGACAAAGACTTCAACTATATCAAGTTGATGGTTAAGGCGAAGAAGTTCTCGAATGATGATGAAGTTCAAAAGGCTGTAGCAATTGCTGAATTGATTATCAATTCTAAGTATCAAAGGTATGAAGAAGAGAATATCTTCGAGAAATACACTAAACTTGGATTGATAGCCACAGATCTTAATGATTTGGATGCTGATACCAAGAATCTATTGGATATCAAAGAGACAGTAGATGATATGGTGGAAACATACAAAAATCATGAAGAGCTTTACAACGAACGAAACGGTTATTCACAAACTGTAAAAGGTGTAAAGTTTGAGGCTAAGGAAGAGGCTAAAAATACATGGTACAATCTTGCTTACTATGTGAATGCCTACAATGTAATCTACGAAGGCACTTGCGACAGTTACGCAAAGGTTATCAACGGCTTGTACGTTAAGGCTTCAACTTTGGATTTGAAATCTATAGAAGAAGCTGTAGGTACTGATAATCCCGAAGATAATACCGATGCTGTAACTACAAAGGAGGAACCGGTAATTAACCAATAATTTTTTATTATTGTGTTGTTTATCAAGGTTTCAAACTTAAATTTTAAGAATTTGAAGGACGGTCGGACTATTAAGTCCCCGTCCGGAAAATTCTAATTTTTGAAGTTTAATTATTAGTAACAGAAATATTATCTCAGAGACTTTTTAAATAGAATTTTTCTCAATTGTAAGGCCGATATACCGGAAGATTGGTACGGCCTGACAACTGAACTGGGATGCATGAGAGATAGAATTTGAAGGTTGGCGGACGGAAGATTGAGCCGTCAACCGGATAATTCAATTAAGAAATTAATGTGAATGGCTTAATACTAAAAATAATTTCTTCATAATTATTATCTTAATTGTTAAACACCAAGGTTTTTGCAGGACGGAAGCCGGAAGATTGGTTCCGTCCGAAAAATCTTAGTTATAAAAAAAGAAAACAACAATAATAATTAGACAACTTACGTAGCGTTTCTAGGTTTTTCAAATGTAAGGCCGTTATACCGGAAGATTGGTACGGCCTGACAACTGAACGGGACTGCATGAAAGATAGAATTTGAAGGTTGGCGGACGGAAGATTGAGCCGTCAACCGGATAATTCAATTAAGAAATTAAATTAATTGGAGTGAACATCATAATTTTATAATTTAATTTGTAAAAATATCTATTTATTTTATTGAACACCAAGATTTTGATGGATGGAAACCGGAAGATTGGTTTCCGTCCGGATAAATCCGTCTTTCAGAGGCGAAAGTAGTAATTGTAAAAAAGAATAATTTACGAACAGTCTCTGCAAGATGAAATTAAGAGGCGGACGGACGTTAAGATTGAGCCGTCAGCCCAAGGTTTCATTTAGTAAGCGCACAGTTAACTTATTGTATAACCATAAATTGTTAAAATTAGCAGATGATAAATTCATCATATTTTTGTTGTATAAAAAAAAGCTCGTCGAGGTGTTGCTTACGCACCAAGACGGGCTTTTTAGTTTATGTGTAATGAATAAAAAGATTTTATTCACATTTACCGTTTACGTAGTCATCAAGAGCATTAAGACGAGCACAGTAATCTGCACCGATAGAGATAAAAGCAGATTTTGTACTTATCGGTACATTAAATAGCTTTTTGTTGTCTGCTTCTGTTCTGTCGACTTTATACATCTTGTTTTCCAACTTATCAAGAATAGCAGGGCAATCAGCTAACTCTTTTTTGATATGAAGAGTTTCAACCCATTTAGCCTTGTCAGAACCATTGAAACTGTATATGATACCCGGATCTTTCATTTCTTCAGCTAATTTTTCATCTGTACCGAATTTTACATTCTCAGTAGGATAATAAGCGTAGAAAGTGAGTTTGTCATATTTTTTCAACTGACGCAAGAAAAATTTCTTAGGAATTGCGTTAGTACCTGCAGCAGTAGGATCTACAGTAAATTTAACAGTTTCAAAAAAATAATCTTCATATTTGAATCCGTCACAATCTTTTGGACTGATAGAAACGATGTATTTTTTCTTAATTTTGTCGTATTTTTCGAAAATAGTTTTTTCGATAATACTGATACCGCGTTCAAATTCACCAAAAGCCGGAAGTTGCTCACCATTTACATCTACAGTTCTTGCTTTCTTGATGTAAACTTCTTTTTCGTTGCCATTTACGATAAGAATACATATTCATTTTTTTGATCAAATATTCATTGTAATATAAGAAAAATATTTCAACAATATAAAAAAAAGGTGTTACCGTAGTAAAATTTCTATGGTAACACCTTTATAATTTAATACAGCTTAATACTGTAATTACTTAGCTTCGTTTGAGTAATCCATTGCAGCTTGACGTTTGTAGTTGTTGTAACGTTTTACGGCTGCATCTTGACAAGCTTTGTAGAGTTCTTCTGCTTGGTCTGGGAATGATTTCTGCAATGATGCGAAACGAACTTCACCCAAGAGGTAGTTGCGGAACTCAGCCCAGTTAGGCTCTTTAGAGTCGAGAGAGAATGGGTTTTGACCTTGTTCTTCGAGGAGAGGATTGTATCTCCACAAGTGCCAGTAACCACATTCAACAGCTTTTTGCTCTTCAGCTTGAGATTTACCCATACCAGCCTTGAGACCGTGGTTGATACATGGAGCGTAAGCGATAACCAATGATGGTCCCGGATATGCTTCAGCTTCACGGAGGGCTTTAAGTGTCTGAGCTTGATCTGCACCCATAGCGATTTGAGCTACGTATACGTAACCGTATGTTGTTGCAATCATACCCAAGTCTTTCTTAGAAACTCTCTTACCTGATGCTGCGAATTTAGCGATAGCACCAAGAGGAGTTGCTTTAGAAGACTGTCCGCCTGTATTTGAGTAAACTTCGGTATCAAGTACGAAAACGTTAACATCTTCACCTGATGCAATTACGTGATCCAATCCGCCGTAACCGATGTCGTAAGAAGCACCGTCACCACCGATAATCCACTGTGAGCGTTTTACCAAGTGATCTTTGTATGTGAGGATGTCTTTGCACTTGTCGCAACCGCAAGCTTCGCAACCTGCAACGATTTGTGGAGCAAGAGCTTTTGTTGCATCTGCATCGTTTTGTTTTTCAATCCATTCATTGAACAATGCTTTCAATTCTGCTGAGCAGCATTCGCAAGATTGAGCTTCTGTCATAAGTTTTGTAAGACGAGCTTTCATCTTCTTGTTAGCGATTGCCATACCAAGACCAAATTCGCAGAAGTCTTCGAACAATGAGTTAGCCCAAGCCGGACCTTGTCCTTTAGCGTTCTTTGTATAAGGAGTAGAAGGAACTGAACCTGAGTAGATTGAAGAACAACCTGTAGCGTTAGCAACGATTTCGCGATCACCAAACAATTGAGAAATCAATTTTACGTATGGAGTTTCACCGCAACCTGCGCAAGCACCTGAGAATTCAAACAAAGGAGTAGCGAACTGAGAGTTCTTAACATTTTGTTTGATATCAACGAGGTCTTGTTTTGTCTTAACGTTTTCAACGCAGTAGTTCCAGTTAGCAGCTTCTTTAGCAGCAGCTTCAGAACCGTCATCGTAAGGAACCATCTTGAGAGCAGGAGCAAGAGAATCGAGAAGAGCTTTGCGTGCAGCTTGACGCATTGTTTCCATTTCTTCTGCTGAAGGATTGTAATCCGGATTTTTCTTCTTAGCCTTAGCGATTTGTTTTTCGAGGTTCTTTTCTGCAACTTCGTCACCGTTCATAGCTGCATATTCTTCTTTGGCAATCTTTGGAGAACCAGGACAAACGTCAGCACAGTTACCGCAAGCCAAACAGTCTTTTACGCCTACTTGCATTACGAAATGCATGCCTTTCATTTGAGCAGGAGCTTTGATTTCGATAGTTTCGCCGCCAAAACCCTTAACTTCTTGTTCATCCATTACAAACGGACGGATACAAGCGTGAGGACAAACGAAAGCACATTTGTTACACTGGATACATTTTTTAGAATCCCAAACAGGAACGAATGCACCTACACCGCGTTTTTCAAATTTAGCAGTACCTGCTTTCCAAGTACCGTCTTCGAAACCAACGAATGAAGATACAGGAAGAAGGTCACCGTCTTGAGCGTTGATAGGACGAACAATCTTGTTGATGAAGTCGTCGCCGTCGGTATAAACTTTAGGAGTAACTTCGAGATTAGCCCAAGCCGGATCTACGGTTAATTGTTTGTATTCACCACCGCGGTCGATAGCTGCGTAGTTCATATCAACGATGTTCTGACCTTTCTTACCGTAAGATTTGAGAGCGAAATGTTTCATTTCGTCTACTGCCTTGTCAACAGGGATTACCTGTGTAATACGGAAGAATGCAGACTGAAGAATTGTGTTGGTTCTGTTACCCAAACCAATTTCTTGACCAATCTTTGTAGCGTTGATGTAATAAACTTTGATATCGTTTTTAGCGAAGTAAGCTTTTACTTTGTTAGGAATATTGTGAACGAGGTCGTCACCGTCCCAAATAGTATTCAACAAGAATGTACCGCCTTTCTGAAGACCGCGTGTTACATCATACATGTTGAGGTAAGCTTGCTGGTGACATGCTACAAAGTTAGGAGTTGTAACTAAATATGTAGAGCGGATAGGTTCATCACCGAAACGGAGGTGAGAACATGTAAAACCGCCTGATTTCTTAGAGTCATAAGAGAAATAAGCCTGACAATATTTGTCAGTAGTTTCACCGATGATTTTTACAGAGTTTTTGTTAGCACCAACAGTACCGTCAGAACCAAGACCAAAGAATTTAGCTTGGAACATGCCTTTGCCGCCAACTGCAACTTCTTCACCAACTGGAAGAGATGTAAATGTAACATCGTCAACAATACCGAGAGTGAAATGGTTTTTAGGTTCGTTGAGTTTCAAGTTGTCGTAAACAGCAATGATTTGAGCCGGTGTAGTATCGTTGGAACCGAGACCGTAACGACCGCCAACAACAGTAAGTTTATCCAACAAACCGAGTTCTGACAAAGCGTCGATAACATCCAAGTGAAGTGGTTCACCGTGAGCACCCGGTTCTTTAGTACGGTCGAGAACGCAAATTCTCTTAGCAGAAGCAGGGATAGCTTCTTTCAAATATTTGAGAGAGAAAGGACGATAGAGGTGAACAGAAATCAAACCTACTTTTTCGCCGTTCTGGAGTTTGAAATCGATAACTTCTTTGATACACTCTGTAACAGAACCCATAGCAATAATGATGTTTTCTGCATCAGGAGCACCGTAATAATCGAACGGACGATATTTTCTGCCGGTGATTTCTGAAACTTTGTCCATATATTCAGAAACGATGTCGGCAACTTTGTCGTAGTAAGGATTGCTAGCTTCTCTATGAGCGAAGAAAACGTCAGGGTTTTCAGCCATACCGCGCATCTCAGGACGCTCCGGTGAGAGAGCTCTTTCACGGAATTCTTTCAAAGCTTTTTGATCTACGAGTGGCATCAAATCTTCCTGATCCACTACTTCTACCTTTTGATATTCGTGAGATGTACGGAAACCGTCGAAGAAGTTCAAAAATGGAACTCTTGATTTGAGAGTAGCGAGGTGAGCAACACCGGCCAAATCCATAACTTCTTGTACAGAACCTTCTGCAAACATCGCAAAACCGGTCTGACGGCAAGCCATAACGTCTTGGTGATCACCGAAAATACAAAGAGCGTGTGAAGCCAAAGTTCTTGCAGATACGTGGAATACGCAAGGAAGCAATTCACCGGCAATTTTGTACATGTTAGGGATCATCAACAATAATCCTTGAGATGCAGTAAATGTTGTAGTAAGAGCACCTGCCTGAAGAGAACCATGTACTGTACCTGAAGCACCACCTTCAGATTGCATTTCCTGTACGAGAACAGTTTCGCCAAACATGTTCTTTCTTCCTTGAGCGGCCCACTCATCAACATTCTCTGCCATAGGAGAAGATGGAGTGATAGGATAGATAGCAGCTACCTCTGTGAACATATATGCAATATGAGCAGCAGCGGTGTTACCATCGCAAGTCATAAACTTCTTTTCTTTTGCCATAATTATATTATTATTTGTTTGAATTTTTTAACTTAAAGGAACGGTAAAAAAATTTAACAGCAAAGTTAAACGAAAAATCTAACATCCGCCAATAAATTAACCAAAAATTTTCACGTTTTTTCGCAAAAAAAATTTTCAGTAAAACACTGTTTCTTTTTATGTTCCACACAATACAAAATGATATTACAGTTTATAATCCTCTTTCGTCAACAAACTTTACAATTTTGCGACTCATCTGAGGATAATTTAACTTATGAATTTCATCTACCGGCAAAAAGTTTATCTCCGGCGTAACGCGAATATGCGAACGGAAACGATCTCTTAAATCTTTGATTACATCGTTTCCTTGTACACCTTCTTTCAAACCAATGTCAACCAAAAGCAAATCAAGACCATTTTCTGATGATTTTAATCTCACAAGATAATTTTCTACATAATCGGTATTATCCAATACGTCGAAAACTGCGGGCGGATACAATGCTGTACCTTTATATTTTATCATTTGATTCAGCCTACCAACGATAGGACCAAGTCGGAATGAATTTCTACCGCATTTGCAAGGCTCGGTATACATCGTAGTAATATCTCCGGTTTTGAATCTCAACAAAGGCATTGCCTCATTGCCAAGTGTAGTAATTACAAGTTCACCATATTCACCGGGTCTGACAGGATTTCCGTTATTGTCAACAATTTCACAAATCAACAATTCGGGATGATGATGTCCGCCGCAATGATAATCACACTCGGTAAAACTTGTAGCCATTTCGGTAGAAGCGTATGTAGAATAAAGTTTAACATCCCATTTATTAAGGATTTCGCGAGCAAGCATGTTGTAAGAGCCGTCGGCATTCTTGATACTTTCGCCCAGACATACGATTTTTTTTACAGAACAATTTTTGTAATCAATATTGTTAGCCTCAGCAAAATCAATAATCTTTTTAATAAAAGACGGCACACATGCAAGCACGGTCGGCTTGATTCTCAGAATAGTATCCCATTGAAATTCTGGAACTCCGCTACCTACACGAACTATTCCTGCCCCAAGTTTTCTCAACCCGAGATACCAAGCCAAACCCGCCATAAAACGCTTATCCATTGTACACATCATTTGTACAATATCATGCTCGTCAACACCGGCACAATGAAACGACAGATACTCATTTGTAGCAAGACGTTGCAAATCATTTTCTGTAAGAGCAAATATTACAGGCTTACCCAAAGTGCCCGATGTAGTAAGTATATCAATTACTTGCGTTTTGTCAACACACAAAAAATCTTCATTATGCAACTGAATATCTTCTTTGGTAGTAAAAGGGATATTCCTCAAATCTTCCAAAGTTTTTATTCCTTTAACATTTATACTATATCTGTTAAACAACTCCTTGTAATAAGGAGATTTTTCATTAACATACTCAATAAGATGTCTAAGTTTCTTTTCTTGAAACTCCTTAATTTGTTCCAAACTTGAATATTCGATTTCAGGAAATCTATTCATAATAAGTCAAATTAAAATTAAAAATAGTATTGAACCATTGTATAAAATCTTTGTACCAAAAAGCTGCTTCAGGATTTTGCGACTTAATCAAATTGCTGTTAACACCAAAACCATGCCCTCCGGTTTCGTACAACGTAAACTTATGGACATTGCCAATTGATTCCAACGCTTGAGACATCCTCACGGCGTTACGGTAATCAACAATAGGATCGTCCTTACAAGCCACGATATAAACAGGCGGCATTTGGTCATGCACATTAAGTTCCAACGACAAAGAATCTTTTGTACTTGAATCATAATATTGTCCCAAAAGATTTCGACGCGATTTTTTGTGACCGATATCATCCTGCATACTCACCACGGGGTACATCATGATACTGAAATCCGGACGTAAATTATGTGACTGATTATCAACATAATTGTTATTGAAATACTCAGCCGAAGTACCGGACAGATGTCCGCCGGCAGAAAAACCGCAAACTCCAACTTTGTCAGCATCAATACCCAATTTTTCAGCATTGTCACGTACATAAATCATTGCACGCTGAAGATCCTGAATTTGAGCCGGATAACGATTGCCTTTTATACCTCTTCTATAAATAAGCACAAACGAGTTGACACCGTAATGACAAAACATCTTTGCCGGATCGTGTCCTTCGTTTTTCTTAGCCAAATAGCAATAACTTCCACCGGGACAAAATATAATTGCGACTTTAGAATTATGCTGTCTGTCAGCAGGATAAAAGAACAATTCCACATCACGCTTTTGATAATCGTCAGGACTGTCGCCCCAAAGTTTTATCGCATCCTGAGCGTAACTGCTTACAGATAGCAAAAGTAAAAAAATTGTAATTATCTTTCTCATCGAAATTTTGATATTTTTTACAGTTTTACAGCATTCGGATAATTTTCTACTTCATTTTTTTGAGGATTGATGACATAAACACAGTCAAAATCCTCAGTATCAACGATTCCGGCAAAAACCTTATAAATCAAATTATCAGTTTTGGCTTGACAATTATTTGCTACAAGAATTTTATCTTCATCGCTGTCAAAAGCAGTTACTTTTGCATTAGGATTCATCAACGAGTACAACAAACTAATCTCACCATAACCACAATTGATAAAACAAACATTATGATTATTCGGTTGATTTGCAAAGATATCAAGATTTTTATTTAAACTTCGGTTTAAACATAATCTGATATCAGAACCTTTGTACAAATAATTAATCTTAACAATTTGTTTTGCGCGGTCAATATCCTGCAACTCGCGCGATACTTCATCGTAACGCTTAATCATATAATGACGAACATTTCGTGTAGTTTCAAGCACAACCGGCGAAATCATCGGATTATCGGCATGAATTCGTTTATCAATAGTGAGTGTAATTTTGCCCGGACGAAGTATCAAATCATTTTTAGCAAATGTAAAACCCGCGCCATGAATTATAACAGGCAGAATATCAACGCCAAAATGTTTTGCTAAATAAAATGCTCCTTGATGAAATCTATGAATTTTTGAATCGTCACTGCGAGTTCCCTCCGGAAAAACAACTACAGAAAATCCTTCTTTTATCATAGGCATTAGTTTGGTAACAAGCTTGTCAAAACCATCAGAAGCCGGAAGGAAATCCGCGATTTTCAGCACTTTACCATAAAAGAAATTTTTCTGTTGCTTGTCGTTAGTTACAAAAAGAATTTTATCAGTAAGCGACATCAAACACAAAACATCAAAAAACGATGAATGATTGGCAATTATAACAGACGGTTTACTAAAATCCTCGTTGTAAGGATTATGAATTGCGAACGGGCATCGCGGAACATTATGCACTCTCGACGCCAACATCCTCAAAACTTTATGAAACCAGATTTTGGATTTCATGCTAAATTTTCCGATATATTTAACATACATCGCACTTACAAAAAGTAACAAACAAGCGGCAACAAATCCGATAAAATATCCGAAAGTACAACCCACATTCACCAATGTATACGGTTGAATTCTCGGTTTACCGTTTTTTGTAGTTAAATAATTGAAAATCAACGGAGGGAAAATGTAAGATGCAATCACAACCGAAAACATCCCGATAATTACAATTACACCCAAAGACGACATCGCCGGATGCTGTGCAAAAATCAATGTTCCAACGCCTACAAACATTATTAAACTGCTGATTGCTATTGCGTTCTTAAAAGAAGTCAAAACTTTTTTGCCACGAGAAAATTCGTAAATAAGTCCCTCGGTCATAAAAACCGCATAGTCGTCACCCTGTCCGAAAATAAATGTAGCAAGAATGATGTTAACAATATTGAATTTTACATCAAACAAATACATCAAACCCAAAATCCAAAACCAACTGACAGTGAGAGGAATAAATGAAATTAAACTCAATTCGATGCTTCCAAACGAAAACATCAAAAACACAAAAACAATAAATCCGGCTGCAAAAAGTACATAATTGAAATTGTCATTCAATGCCGAAGCAAACGAATCAGCAATAATATGTTCATCGTAAACAGTCAGATTATCAGAAACTTTCTGTAAAGAAGATATTATTTTTTGAGAGTTTTCGGGTTTAACTTCAATTATTGTAACAATCGCAACCTCAGAGGAATCCTCATGAATATAATTTCCCAAACCGGCACTCCGTATCGGATTGAAATAATCGAAGTCAACCGTAGAAAAATCTCTATTCAAAATCTCAATGAAAGGGTTAAACTGCTGAATTTTTATATTTTGTTCTTTACAATGTTTTTCCAACAAAGAGAGAATTTTATTCTTGTTATGATTTAAATAATCATTCCAAAGTCGCAATGATTCAACCTGTTTATCAAGAGACGGAATAAAATTACCAATTCCGGAAACTTTAATTACTAAATCAGATTTTTCAAGAGAATCGATAATATTTTTTGACTTTTCGTAAACCGACAAAGCCTGCTGCATATCACTACCAACGGCAGTAACGAAAACCGAAGTTGTAGAATCAGAATTCAACAACGCAAAAGAATGTTTGGACTCTTTAGCAATATCTTCAGTCATATAATTGATATTATGAAGATCGGAATCAAATTCGGTTTGAAAACTGAAATAAACAAGAATCGGAGTAAGAATCAAAACCGGAACAACAATAATTTTCTTTTGAAAAATATCGAAACTGAATTTTAATTTAGATTCTTCTGAAACTTTCAAATCAATTTTCTTCGCGAAATGCGGCAAAAATACAAGCGTAAATAAAATACAGGCTGTCAATAAAATACCGCCAATAAAACCTAAATCGCTTAAAGCATTGCTACCGGCAAACATCAACGAGAAAAAAGCAAAAACAGTTGTTAAATTACCGATTACCAAAGGCGAAACAATTTCTTTGATGTTGCTACGCATATCTTTGGCGTGATAGAGATGCGAAATAAAATGCAACGGATAATTAACAGCAATTCCTGTAAAAATAGACGAAATTCCTATTGAAATCAACGAAACCTTTCCCAATAAAAGCCACGAAAAAGCACCAGCAACCAAAAATCCAAAAGTCAATGTAACAAGAATCAACATCATGTTACGAAAATTGCGGATAGAAAATGACAAAATCAACAAAATCAAAATCACTGAAATAGAAGTAGTTAAAATTGTATCTGTTTTGATTCGAGATGAATTTCCAACAGCAATTACGGGTGCTCCGAACAACGAAATTTTAATATTGTTGAATTTTGACTTCACAGAGTCAATATTGTCGGCTAACTTAGCAACAATCAACGAATTAACATCGCTTTCACTCATTCCGGCAGGAGAATCTACGAAGACAATCCCACGATTTAGTTCTGTTTCAAAAATATGTCCGTTAATATAAGAATATTTATCAGAAGGTCTAAAATTTTTCAAATTTGACAAAACCGGTAAAAACATCCCGAAAGGATCATTCTTTATCGTATTTTTCACCAACTGAGGAGCAGGACTTTGCAACAAATTTTTATCAGTTTGCAAAGCAACTTGAACATGAGAATCTGTTAAACAAGAATCTGCATGGAAATACGAAACGCTATCCAAAAAGTAAGGAATTTTTTGCTGGATAAATTGTGAAATCCTTGAAATATTGGATTCGTCAAATTTGGAAACAACATTGCTAAAAAGATTAGACTCATCGTTTTTTTTAAGATTTTCAACAAAAAAATCCATACATTCTGCAACCTCAGTTTCTGTTAAAAGCGAATCTTGAGGCTGAAAAAATATCATAATTCTGGAATTTCCGGAAGCCGTTGATACAAATTTTGAAACTTTGGAATAGTTTTTTCCTACAGGCAAAAAATCAGAGATATCTTCCTTGAAACCAAGACACAACGTACCCGATACCGATAATGCTGTAAGCAAAATCAATAGAAAATAAAGCAATGATTTACGCTTTTCAAAAAAATCATATATTCTAAGAAAAAAGTTTACAAGCATTTATCCGGTAATTTTTTTAATTAAATAATGCACAAGCATCGACGGATAACCGTAAAAAAACGCAACAATAGTAAAAATAGTATTCAGAATGCTGATTCGTGTAAAATCACGGGCAGGACGAAACCCCGAAACCCTCTCCCCTTTCGGCGGATAATAAACTTCAATCGGAACACTGTGAATATCAACACCTTTCCACGCACAACGGACCAACATCTCCAACTCTGTTTCGTACTTAGACGAGAAAATATGCATGTTGGCAACCTGATTCAACGGATAAATTCTATAGCCAGTTTGTGTATCAGAAAGTCGATGAAATGTATGAACCGTAAACCAAAAATTTGAAAATTTGTTAGCGAATCCCGAACCTTGCGAAAGTTCCTTACCGTCAAGATTTCGGGAACCGACAACCAAACAACCGGGATTATTTTCAATCATATCTGCAAATTTGTACAAATCAGTTGCCTTGTGCTGAGAATCAGAATCCATAGTAACGGCATAATCAAAACCGAGTTCTTTCGCTTTCTTGAATCCGGACCTCAATGCAATTCCTTTACCCTGATTGATTTTATGTTTTATGACTGTAACTTTTTGATTATAAGTCAACAAAATATCATCGGTATTATCGGGACTTCCATCGTTAACTACAATTATATCGTCAACTTCAGCTAAAACACTATTCAAAACAGATTCAAGAAACTTTGCATTATTATAAGTCGGTATAACAACGCAAATTTTCAACGCTTTGAATTTTTCTCTGGTATTTTTATCTAAACTTGACATAAATTATAGTTTTATTTCAACAAAAAGAAAGTTCCAATTACAATAAAACCTAAACCAATCCAACGGGTAACCGGTACAGTCTCATGAAATATAAGTATCGATGCTATCATGCCAAAAACGTAGCTGAAACTTATTAACGGATAAGCAATTGAAAATTCAAAATGCTTTAAGATGTAAAGCCATAACAACGAGGCTGCACCCATACAAATTCCGCAATACAAAAAAGGCCAGTTAGTTAAATACGATTTGATAACAGACCATGTAAATTGGAATTTCACGGCTTTGGACATCGCAATTTTCAAAAAAACTTGTCCCAATGCCAATAAAGCCGACTGCGAAAGCGATAAAATCAATAATTTCAGCATCGTTGCAAAATTATAAATGAATGATCTTTGTTGTTGAAATGATGATAAATCAAAATATTTTTTGGATTTTGAACAGACTGATTTTCAACTTCTTTATCCAAAAATAAAACTTGCGGTATTTTATTTTGATGCAACGAAACTGCCGAAGCATAAAAACCGTAAACAGAACCTGAATAGCTTTCACCAAAAAGATGCGCGTAACCAAGTGTTGGAGCTTGAATACCAAACAGTTCAAGATTTTTATGATAAATTGCATCGGATGACGGTTTTCCATTAATTCCAGTCATAACTGCCGAAATATCAGATTTTTGCAATCCCGCATCTGTTAATGTAACATCCAATAAATCCAACAATTCATCATCATTCAACATAAAACCAAGTCTTACGGCTGCAACTTTGCATAAAGTATTATCTGTCAACATGTTTGACAAAATACCGCCGGCAGAAGCTTCGCCTGCAAAACCCTTAGAATCGCCGACCAAATATCCTGCGTTTTGCAAAATATTGAAATAAGTCGGTGACATCTCATCAAAACCGCCAACAAATGCAGATTTGATTCTATTCATTTGAATTTGAAGGAACACATCCAACAAGGCATTTTCAAACGAAACACCTTTGTGACAATAAGTTGAATTGTAACCGTGGCAACCGAGATTTATACCGATTGTACTACTGATTGTATTATGAGTACTCGCCATAAAATATGAAGGTTTCATAAACTCTTCGCCCTCATACACAAGTTCTTGCAAAAACAATTCAGTATTTTCCACACATCCGAGTCCTGAACCGACCACTACTGCCTCCACGGATTCCAAACCGGATTCTTTCAACGCAAAGTTTGAGACTATCATGGCACGTTTCAAGATATTTCCATTTCGTCTGCAAACATTGGCCGGTAACAATGATTTGAAATCGGGATCTTGAGTTCTTACAAGTTTTTGATTTTCAAAATTCTGAGGATTATTAATCCAATCTTCAGACAAAGGTTTTTGTACAGAAATTTGCTTGAAAGAATTTAAATATACTGTACTCATACCTTTTAAATTTTTGAAAAAATTAATGAAGAATCATTGCCGCCAAAACCGAAACTATTGTTCATAACATGATGCAAAACCTTAGTTTTATTTTCAGTTAACGGACTGATATTCAATTCCGGAATAGGATCATGAAAATTCAGATTGATCGGCAAAAAATCATTTACAAGACACATCACAGAAATTACGGATTCCAAACCTCCTGAAGCACTTGTGGTATGACCTGTAAAAGCTTTTGTTGAAGAAAAATCAGGCATATTTTCGCCAAAAATTCTTTTCATCGCACGACCTTCTGTTAAATCGTTGTTTGGCGTAGCAGTGCCGTGACAATTGATATAATCAATATCGCTTGGTTTCAAACCGCCAAGTTCCAAAGCCTTTTGCATTGCCAAAAACGGTCCGTCGCCATTCTCAGAAGTTGCAGTTTGATGATAAGCGTCACATGTATTTGCATAGCCTTGAAGTAAGCAAAGAGGTTTTGCATTACGCTGAGTTACAGCCTTTTCACTTTCCAAGACCAAATAACCTGCACCCTCACCAAGATTCAGACCGCTACGAAAATTATCAAAAGGTCGGCACATCTCAGCAGACAAAATTTTAAGAGAATTAAATCCGTTGAAATGATAAAGCGACAAACTTTCAGCACCGCCTGCTACAACAATATCAAAACGACCACTTTTTATAAGTTCTGCACCGATAATCAACGAGTTAGCTCCAGAAGAACACGCCGTAGAAATCGACATCACAGATGAAAACAATCCTATATTTTCTGCTATAAATTCTGTACTATCACCGATGTCATGCGGATAAAGATAAAAATTTTTGGAATCGTTGTTAACAAAATCATCGTAAAACTGTTCCATTCTATCCATCCCGCCAACAGTAGTTCCTGAAACAAAAGCGATTTTCAAATCGGATTTAGAATAAAGTTTGGCAGAATTCAACGCTTCTTTTACTGCTATTAAACCCAAAAGCGGAGTTCTCACCAATGTTTTTTGATTATCAAATCCGGCGAAATCAGCAAGTTGATTGTAATCCATCTTGATTTCGCCACACGGAAATTCAGAATGAATAGTTTTTAGAAATTCCAACTTTGAAATCCCTGAAATTCCGTTTTTCAAACTATGGAAAATCTCATTACAATTGTTTCCGATAGCTGAAATTGCACCAATTCCCGTGACGAAAATCTTCATTATTTTACTTTATTTCTATCTGTTATCCTTGATATAATCTGCCATCACTTTTACCGAAGCAAATATTTTTTTGCCTTCGGAAGCATCACGCAATTTTATACCGTAATTTTTTTCCATGAGAACGATAAGTTCCAATGCATCAATAGAATCCAAGCCAAGACCATCGCCGAACAAAGGTTCGTCGTCTTTGATATCTTCTGGTTTCATATCATCAAGATTAAGTGTCTCAATGATTTCTCTTTTCAACTTTAAAATCAATTCGTCCATTTTGTAGGTTATCTTTTTTTTTGTGACTTTTATTATAAAAACAATGACTTAAAAATCTTTTCAATATTCTGAGAATCAAACAATTCTGAGTCTTCAGATTTATCTTTTGAAACCAAAAACATCAAAGATTTAATTTGCGAATTTACAAAATCTGACCAACCTGACAAAATGATATCATTAAATTTTAGGCTATCTTCAACAATATCAGCGATATATTTAGAATTGAAATGTTCTGTAACATAAAAAGACGATTCGCCCATAAATTTATGTCGGATACAAATCTCACCGGTCTCGATATTAGGCAATGTATACACAAAAAGAGCCGGCGAAGGATAATAATTGTTGCTGTCAATAATCGTATTCTCAAAATTTTTGTCAGTTGTAAGCGACGAAATTCTATTAAAACATATCACACCGGCATTTTTACGATTTTCTACTTCCGGAAAATGAGAAAGCAACAATTCTGCATTCAAAAAACCGATTTTCGAAAGATTGTCCATCTTGAAAAATTTCGGATAACTGTAATTTTGTTTACGATAAATCGCAGTCAAAAAATTATTTTCAACCAAATCGTTTTCAGTGATTTCAGACTTAAAAGATGAAGTTCCGAAACTAAGATTCGACTGATTTATATAAGAATAGTCAACAATATACGCCATAATTTTACTCTCCTTTCTTAAAAATTGCAGCAGCATTTGTACCGCCAAATCCTGAAATCAATTTTACAAAATAAGGTTTGTCTGTTACAAGATTTTCTCTTGTAGGATTAATTTCTCTTGAAACGCCAAGATTTTCAAACCCTCTGGTTTTCAGTACAGTATTATCGTTTATTGAATGTGATGCTATAACAGCTTCCAAAATTCCGGCTGCACCCAATGTATGACCGTAATATCCTTTGAAAGCATTTATCGGTTTGTTATTCAATTTCATACGATCGATAGCAATGGACTCCATCTCATCGTTGAAAAAAGTGGCAGTTCCATGAGTAGAAACAAATGCAATTTGCTCGGTATCAAAACCCGTAAGTATATCAGTAAGAGCATTGTACGCGCCCTCAGCAGTTCGTGACGGACCCGAAATATGATTTGCATCATTACGAATAGAACCGGCTAAAAAGCTAGTATATTTTGAATTTACATCTCCGCGAGACAAAATCATTGTAGCCGCGGCCTCGCCAAGATTAAGTCCTTTTCGGTCTTTATCAAAAGGTTTGCAAGGCTCCGGCGACAAGGCTTTTAAACACGAAAAACCTGAAATTGTAAACTTTGATAATAAATCTGCACCAACAATCACGGCGTTGTCAAACCGTCCGGATTCTATAGCACGAGATGCTGAAATTATCGAGCATATTCCTGAAATACAAGCATTTGAAACTACAATAGGTATATTCGGATTTTTGAAAAAATCAGTAATCATTTTAGCCGTATGCCAAAGATAAAGTCTGTCTTCTTCAAAACTATTTTTTTCCAAAAGTTCTACATTTCCTTTTGTAGACGAAAAAAAGAATGCTGTTCTACAAGAAGTTACATCTATTTCGGATTTATCAACAGCTTGTTTTACCGAAAGTAATGCTGCTTTTTCGAGACGAGTATATTTTACAGAATTTTGATTGATTTGTTTTTCAAATTCTGAATCCAAAAGGATGTCATCGATTTTTGAACAAGAAACTTGTTTGTCAACACCCAAAATTCCGGAATAGGTCTTAATGCCTGTTTTTCCGAGTTTTACATTTTGATAATTCTCTTCGGAACAAAATCCTAAAGGTGTAATTAGGCTGTCTGATAAAATATTAATCATTATTATTTTTGATTGAAAAATTCAAAAAAGTTAAACCATTGACACGGAAATTCAAAAACTTGTTTTTCCAACTCACTAACAAAAATTTGAGCAAGCATCTCGGCTTTCTTTTTCGCAGATTTTACTTCTGTATCACTATTAATCTCAATTTTTTTTACAATCACTTTGTATTCATGAGTTTTCAATCTGTAAACAAAAACCGCCAAAACCGGCACGTCACGAATTGCAGCAATGGAAAACGGTCCGACCGGAAATTCAGCAGTAGCTTTTCCGAAATTACATGTTACTGATTTTGAACTTCCTAAATTTCTGTCAGCAGGCATTGTGATGATATTTCCGTTCATCAAAGCATCGTTCATTACGAAAAGATGCGACATATCATCTTTTACAGCTACCATTTCAATATTATTGGTTATAAACTGTGCAAAACGCTTTTGCTGAAGTACTTGTGTTTCTCCGCCGAAGACCAACGCATAAATCTTTTTGATATCCTGATGCAAAAGGTAACCGCAAATTTCAAAATTTCCGGTATGAGAACCTACCATCATAAAACCCTTTCCGGATTTCATCAAGTCCCAAAACAAGTCAACACCTTCGGTTTCAACTTTGAATTTATGTTTTTGACCGGAAAAAATCGAAAATCTGTCCAACATCACTTTTCCAAATGTATTGTAACAATGCCATGTTTTGAAAAAAGATTTTATTTTTCCAAATCCGTAAACATATTGAAAATAATGTTCAATAGATTTTCTGACTTTTACTCCAAACAAGATGTAAAAAGGTATAGTTAAATACATAAAAAAATAACCGACTCTTACATCGCAATATTTGAACAAGAAAAACAAAGATTTAAGTCCAAAATTGCCTCCGCCGGTTACTCCTTTCCACTTGTATGAAGTTGTATTTCCCATTACTTTGTTTTTGAATGGATATAATTGCAAAATTCACTAAATGTCTGAATATTACGCAATTCTTCCGCTTGTAATTTAAATCCAAAAATATCTTCTACAACTACCACAATGTCAACAAAATCCAAACTGTCGATACCCAAATCTGATTTCAGATTTGCATCGGGTTTTATTTTGTCTTCCTCTATTTCAAATTCCTCAACAAGGAATTTTTTGACCTTTTCGGTTACTTCGTTGATATCCATAGAATTTATAACAGTGTTTTATTTCCTTAATACCAAAACTGCATTAGTACCTCCAAAACCAAACGAATTGGATAGCACTGTATTAATTTTAGCCGATTTGGTTTCTGTTGCCAAATTGAGTTTTGCCGAGTATTGATCCGGACTTTCAAAATTTATATTTGGTGCTACAAAATCATTGTGCATCATAATCAAAGAGTAAACTACTTCTGAGGCACCGGCCATCCAACATTCATGCCCCGTAATAGATTTGGTACTGCTTACGTACGGCATTCTGTCACCAAAAATATTAGTAAGCGCAATAGCTTCCGCCGCATCGCCCAAAACTGTAGAAGTAGCGTGAGCATTGATATAATCAACGTCAGCAACCGTAATATCAGCATTTTTCAACGCCTGACTAATTGCGATTTCTGTACCGTCGTGACCCGGTTTGGTGATTTTGTCGCCGGTTGACGAAAAACCGTAACCGAGAATTTCTCCGTAAATTTTTGCACCGCGTTTTATCGCGTGGTCGTATTCTTCCAAAATCAAAGTAGCAGCTCCGCCCGAAGGCACAAGACCGTCACGATTTTTGTCAAACGGTCGCGATGCTTTTGTCGGATCACCTTTATAATTAGAAAAAACTCCCAACGAATCAAAATTTAGAACAGAATATAAATTCACTTCCTGAGCTCCGCCGCAAATTATCACATCCTGCATACCGTCACGAATCAATGTTGTAGCAATTCCGATGGCATGAGTACTTGACGCACAAGCAGCTCCAATTGAGAAATTTATACCTTTCAACTTGAATATCGTACTAAGATTCATTGAAACGGTACTATTCATCGACTGAAAAACAAATGCAGATCCAACAAGTTGAGTATCATGCTTTTCGTTCATGATTTTTTGAGATTCTACAATTGCAGAAGCAGAAGAATCATTTCCGAAAATAATTCCTACAACATTGTCACGCAAATAGTCTGCGTCCAAATGCGACATCTCAAGAGCTTGAATTGTAGACAAATAAGCGAACTCACCTTCTTGAGCCAAACAAATACGCTCGCGCCTGTCGAGTTTACCTTTCAACTCCGGCTTTGGTAAAATTCCGGTTAAACCTGACTTGTAACCGTAATCCAATCGTTCTTGCGACAAAACAATTCCGGATTTACCGTAATACAACGAATCTCTCACTGTATCGATGTCTTGACCGATGCAAGAATAAATTCCAAAACCGGTGATTACAACCCTTCTGCCCATATTCATTAATTACTGTGCTCAGGATTTTTCTTCTGATTCTGAGCGTTTTGATTATTCTGAATATTTTGATTGTCGTTTTGTTTGCGACCTTGATTATTATTTTTGCCGGATTTCTCACGACGTTGATTCGGATTAGCATTTTGTCCGTTGTTAGGATTATTGTTACTATTCCGATTTTTATTTTTATTCGGATTAGGAGGATTGTTTTTTACAGGATTTTGTTTCTGCTGATTTTCAACCTCCGGCTGATTATTTTGTTTTGACTGATTAGCATTAGCATTTGCAGTCCCTTTGTTTTTCTTATTCTTACGTTTTTTACGTTTAGAATTGTCAAAACGAGTAATACTGTCAGTTCCGATATCGTTTGTAAATTCGTCGTCATTAACTTTTGACGGTGTTGAATCTTTTTCCTGAGTTTTATCATTAAGCAACAGAGTATCAGGTTTTTTGCCTGCCTTGTTCATATCCAAAATTTCTTTCACTCTGTCGATAGGAACTACAGTAATATTTACAGACGAATTTTGGTCGTAACTATACCACATCACGCGCTTAAAGATATCCGTCTTCTGATGATAAGCCGTACCTTCCATAGTCTCAAGCGGTTGACGTACATTCGGAAAGTCTTTTTGCGCATCGATATAAGCATCAAGCTCGTAATTAAGACAACATTTCAGTTTACCGCACTGACCTGCAAGTTTTTGCGGATTCGGTGACAATTCTTGTTGACGTGCTGAATTTGTTGAAACAGATACAAAATTTGTAATCCAAGTAGTACAACAAAGTTCACGACCGCAAGGACCGATACCGCCAATTCTACCAGCCTCTTGACGGGCACCGATTTGTTTCATCTCGATACGAATCTTGAATTCTTCCGCCATAATTTTTATAAGTTCGCGGAAATCCACACGTTCGTCTGCGATATAATAGAAAATAGCTTTTGTACCGTCGCCCTGAAATTCCACATCTCCAATTTTCATATTAAGATGCAAATTATCAGCAATTTGACGGGAACGAAGCATTACTCCGTCTTCTTTGGCTACAAATTGTTTCCACTTTTCGATATCGCTGGTTTTAGCTTTGCGATAGATTTTTTTGAACTCTTGATCGAGATTGATACGTGCCTTTTTAAGTTGGAAAAACACGAGAGGACCTTTCACGGAAACTACTCCAATATCATGTCCGGGTGAAGCTTCCACCGCTACCACGTCGCCAACTTGCAAATCCAAATTGTTGACATTGCGATAGAAACCTTTTCGAGTATTCTTGAATCTGACTTCAACGATATCTGTATACGAACTTGGAGCCGGCGGCACTTCGTCCAACCAGTCATAAACATTCAACTTGTTGCAACTATCGGTTTTCATACAAGAAGCGCAACCCTCTTGATTGATATCTTTTGTTGTAATCTTAATACCCGAACAACCTCTCTGTATGTTTCTATAATTATCTAATTCTTCCATTGTGTTAAAATAACTGCACTTACATCTTTTTTACATGCAGTTGTGATGAAATTTTAATAGCTAAATCGGTAAAAACCAATTTTCCGTATGCATTTCTTTCAATATTCCGGCTTGCTTCGGCAAATAGTTCCATAAGTGCTGAGATATTACCATGATGTATGAAAGGCGAAAATTTTACAGCAAAATTCATCTCTCCCGGTGTAAGTCTTACAAGATCCTTAGAAACAGAACTCAACATAAAACATTCTCGCAACATTCTTTGACAATAATCAAAAAACTTTTTCTGCTTTTCTCTACCGAGTTTCGACAACGATTCCGACAATTTTATGATAGCATCATAATGACTTGAATAACTTTCTCGCATCAATGCAGTAAAAAACTCATAATCAGGAGTTTCCACCTGACCCGTTTTAAATTGTTTTAATGCTTGAACAGCTTCCAAAAAATTGCCGTCTCCAAGCAAAGCCGAACTATTGAGAGTTTGCTCATCGGTATCAGGATACTCCAATTTCAATGATTCCACAATATCGGAAATCTCCGGTTTTGAAATTTTTACCAACTGTACACGCGAACGTATTGTTGTAAGTATCATTTCCTCGTTTTCGGCTACAAGGATAAACAATGTTTTTGCCGGAGGTTCCTCGATAATTTTGAGTAATTTGTTTGCCGTCATTTCGTTCATCTTTTCGGGCATCCAAATTATCATTATCTTGTATTCGCTCTCAAAAGTTTTGAGATTAAGTTTTCGGATAATCTCTTGACTTTCTTGTACAAATATACTTCCTTGAGAGTTTTCGCTGCCAATGAAATCATACCAATCATCTATACGATGGTAATTTCTGTGCAATACAAACTTTCGCCATTCCGCTATAAAATCATCGGATACAGGTTTGTTGTTTTTGGACGAATGTACCACCGGATATACAAAATGCAAATCCGGATGCACCAGCTTTTTATACTGTTGACATGATGGACAAACTCCGCAACTATCTGTATCCGTACGATTCGGGCACGAAATGTATTGAGCGTATGCAATTGCCAAGGCAAGTTTGCCGCATCCTTCCGGTCCTAAAAATAATTGTGCATGACTTATACGATTCTCTTTTACAGTCTGTATAAGCAAATGCTTGATATTTTCATGTCCGGGGATATCTTTAAACTGCATAACTTGCCATTTTAATCAGCGCAAAAATACATAAATGCTATATGATTTCCAAATTTTTTTTAGTAATGGAACGAACTGCCTGTCAAGAATTCGCGCAAAATTGATGTCGGCGGTATCTCATCGTCTGGAAATTCTTTGAAGTACGACAAGAACTTTATCAAACGTTGTGCTTCAGCATATTCGGGAGCACGCTCCGAAACTCCGCGCAATATCGGTTCTGCATATTTCTTTATTACACCGAGTTCATACGGCAATGCAGAACTAAACATGATGTCGGCTTCCTCTTGAAACGGGAAGATGTTGCGGTCTTCTCCCCTTCTTACGCCCGGCCAACGTTTAATTGTTTCTTCGGCAGAATAATGACGGTATCTGAAATCACGTATAATTCTGCGCAACAATCTGTTATCAGTGGTTGGTATACGGTTGTGATAATCTACACCAATCGGAGTAAGCGCAGAAACATAAATCTTGAATTTTCTGTCAGCAGGAATCATCTCACTCAATGTAGGATTCAAACCGTGAATACCTTCTACAACAAAAACTGTATCCTCATCGGCAGTCATAAATTCGCCGCGATATTCACGTTTTCCGGTTTGAAAATTAAATACCGGCATTTCTACACGTTTACCGTCCATCATATCGAGAATATCTTTATTGAATTGTTGATAGTCAAGAGCTTCCAACGCTTCAAAATCGTATTCGCCGGATTCGTCACGAGGAGTTTTTTCGCGGTCTACAAAATAATTGTCAAGCGAAATCTGAACCGGTTTCATGCCCGCAACTCTCAATTGTACGCACAAACGTTTAGAAGTTGTAGTTTTTCCTGATGAAGACGGACCTGCAATCAATACAAGTTTTACATTTCCTGCTTGTTTGATTCTATCGGCAATCTGAGCAATTTTCTTTTCTTGCAAGGCTTCGGCTACTTTTATAATATCGCCGGCTTCACCTGTAGCAACAGCTTTGTTGAGAGAATCTACAGTACTAATACCCAGAAGTTTACTCCAAGATTTGTATTCACGGAAAACTTCAAAAAGTTTGTCTTGCTTTTCCAAAGGAGCAATAGTCATTGTCTTGAAATCGGTTGGAAATCTCAACAACATCCCGTCGTAATACGGTATCAAATCAAATACTGTAAGATAATTTGTTGACGGTACAAGATAAGATGTGTAGTAATCTTGGAAACCGTCGATTGAGTAAATTGATGAGAAAAATCTCGGACGATGTTTAAACATCTCTACCCTGTCCCCAAGACCTTGAGATTCAAAGATATCAGCGGCTTTGGATGACAAAATTTCTTTTCTGTCAATTGGTAAATTTACATCAACAAGCATTTGCATTCTACCGCGAATTTTCAAAACAAGATCTTCGGTAGCCTTAAACTCTTTACCCTCTTTTGTAACAAGTTCACAATAAAAACCTTTGCTGATACTGTGATCAACCACAACTCTCAATTCCGGTTCAACATCGTTGAGAGCTTTTGCCAAAAGCATACAGAGCGAACGATTGTACATCCGTTGACCCTCTACCGATTCGAGGTCGAAAAACTGAACAACTTTGGGTTTGAAAACCGCGTAATCCAATTCTTTCACTTTATTGTTAACGAAAGCTCCCACCAAAGGTTTGTTGAGCTTAATATTCTGATCATCTGCTATTTCTCTAAGAGAAGTACCAACCGGATACTGTTTTGTAACATTGGTATTCAAACAGTATATATCCAATTTTTTTGATTCCATAATAATAAATGTTTTAGTAAAATAATAATTGAAAGTTCAAATATATATAAATTCTAAAAAAAAAGAAATTAAAATTTCTTAATCGTTAATCTACGGAATGAAAATATGCATCTTCGTAATAATCCAATCCGTTTGCAGAAAGTTTTGTGTTAAATCTTTTGCACATCGGCCAAAACTGCCAAAGCGATACTCCTGCGGCTACCAAAGCGCAAACTATCGCTATCAACCAATCGAGCGACGACAATACAAGCTGATGCGTTACAACTACTCCGCACCATTTCAAAAACTGACGGATACCGGTAATCAATACAATTCTAAACGGAGATTTCGCGAAAAAAACCGTAATAGCTTTGCGAATAATAAAACCGCCGGCACTTTTCAGTTTTGACCTCATATTATCTTTTACTCCGAGCATAACATTGGATTGCAACCAAACAAGCCAAGCCCCATTGGGATAATCTATTATTTTATTGCGTCTCAAATCTTTAGACCCGTATAAGTAAAGTAATTTCTGCTGTACGATATAGAGAAAAACCTGAAACTGAATAAAATCAATTACAGCCAAAGGTATTGATATCCAAACTGTAGTAGGAATAGTAGACAAAAATGTAATAAATACGGTAACAACTGTAATACGAACAATAATTTCTTTACTACTCTTGTTAACATAATTCGGGTCAATAGTTCCTCCGTTGTTTTTTTTCTCACGCGCTATAAATTTTTCTTTATCTATACAGAAAAATCTGATTCTCAACAATTTTATCATAAAATCGTTGTAGAGAGATAAAATTTTCTTTAGAATTTCATTCATAACGCACTATTAGTTGATTTTTTATTTTAACTTTTTTACTTTCCAATTTGTCGCAAAAATAAAATTAAATCAAATACTCACGAAAAATTGAACAACAATAAAAAAAGCAAATTACGAATAACAAATTTCATGCAAATTATTATCTTTGCACAAAACAAAAAAATGATGTCAGCACCAATAATAATATTCGCTTACAACCGTCCGCAACATACCGAAAAAGTAATTAAAAGTCTGCTACTTAACAAAGAAGCTAAAGACTCTGACTTAATTGTATATTGCGACGGCGCAAAAAATGAAGAAGACACCGCTAAGGTCGCCGAAGTACGTAACCTTGTTAACAAAATTACAGGGTTCAAAAAAATAACTTCTGTTTTCAGAGATAAAAATATCGGGCTGGCAAAAAATATTATCGACGGTGTAACAAAAGTTTTTGAAACCTACGATACAGCTATAGTTTTGGAAGACGACCTCGTTGTAACACCGCTATTCTTGAAATATATGAACAGTGCTTTGAAATTCTACGAGAAAAGCGATGTACAATCAGTTTCGGGATATACCCCGCCGGTAACAATTCCCGATAATTACAATTTTACAACATATTCCATCATGCGGAATTGCTCTTGGGGCTGGGCTACTTGGAAAGACCGTTGGATGAACACCGATTGGGAAGTAACAGATTTCAAAGACTTTATCTCAAATTCCAAACTAAGAAAAGAGTTCAACCAATCGGGCTCCGACCTTTGTACAATGCTATTGAAACAGCAAACAGGCGTAATCAACTCTTGGTCAATACGTTTTTGCTACTCAGGTTACAAAAAGAAACTGAAAACAATTTACCCCGTATTATCGCTTGTAGTAAACAACGGTGCCGACGGTAGCGGTACAAATATTAAATCAACATCCAAATATCAATCTGATTTGTTTTTGGACGATGAACTTACTAATTTTAATTTTGTTAGCGATACTACTGTTAACCCGATAATACTGAAATCATTTAGAAAAACTTACAACTGCTCTATTGTAAGACGTATTATAAATTACTGTAAACTAAAGAAATATCTCAATTCACATCAATAATATGTTTGCCTACGTAATTTTGCATTACAAGACATTGGATATCACAATCAAATGTATAAGTCATCTTCTGAAAATTTCGCCCGTTGCCAATATCGTAATAGTGGACAACGGAAGTTGTGACTCTTCGGGAGAAAAACTTCAAGAAAAATATTCCAACAAGCCGAATATCAAAGTAATAATAAGCAAAATAAATTTAGGTTTTGCAAGAGGTAACAATTTGGGTTATCATTATATAAAGAAAAATGTTAAAGCCGAATATATCGTTGTAATGAACAACGATGTAATTATCAGTCAACCGGATTTTGAAATTTCGATAAAAAATTATTTAACCACACACAAACTCGACATCTGCGGACCTGATATTATAACATCAGAAGACAAACATCAAAACCCGCTTATGACTGAAACTTTTACAACTATCAGACTTATAAAAAAGATGCTGATAGATTGTGTAAGACTGTTTTGTTTAAAAGTAGGAATATTCAGTAAAAAAATATTGACATCATATTCCGAAAACAGCAAAACATATCACAAACAACAAGTAAATCTAAAAAATATCGAAAATTGTATTCTTCACGGCTCATGTGTGATATTTACCGGCAAATGGTTGGAAAACGAAGAATTTGCATTTCTTCCGGTAACATTTCTCTACGCAGAAGAAATGATACTTTTTGATTACTGTCAACAAAAAAAATATAAAAGCGGAATTTGTCCCGATGCAAAAGTATTGCACCTTGGCGGCAAATCCACACAACCGAATCTCAACGAAAAAGACAAACAGATTTTCAAAACCCGGATGTTATTGAAATCATCATGGAAATGGTTGAAACTTAGATTTTTCCCTTACAACAAGAAATAAAAAAACGGAAGCCGGTACAAAACCAACTTCCGCAATAGAATCATTTTAATCGAAAAAAAATTGATTAAAACTATTTCGAGATATTAGTTTCGGGCTCTACAATAGATTCCTCTGTGGTAGAATTCAATTCAGAAGCTTTACGGTCAAGATTATCACCGTTCTTCTTCAAAGCATTGATAGCTTTGATAAATTCATTACAAGAATCCTCTTTAGAGTACTTGTTGTACATCTGTACATACTCCCAAAACTCTTTCCACGCACATTCCAACGCATCTCGCGCAGCGTGTTTCTCACCTAATATCATTTCTGAATAAATAGAACGTTCTTTGTAAAGAGCCTCATATTCAGAAAGATATTTTTGGATTGTTTCGATGTAAATCTGAATACCCATAAGCTCACAATTATCTTTTCCGAGCTCATTCAATTCGTTGGTAAAATGTTTAGTCCAAGAAATAATATCGAATCTGTTACCTTTCGAGATCATCTTGTACTTACTCAAAATACTCAACGCCTTTTGGTTAGCATCCAAATCACCAAGTTTCAATACATTACAATAAGAATCGATTATCACTTTGATACAAGCAACAAGTTTACCGATTTTAGCAAACTTATCAACCAATTCTACTGTCAAAGTATTGGTTTTAGCTTTCTGAAAAGCCACAACCCAATCATCATAACTTTTAGCGAAATTCTTAAAATATTCGCTTTTACGTATTTCTTCAGGTAACATCTCCGATGCTACAAGTGCTTGGGACGCGAAATACAGCGTTTCCAAGTTTTTCAACTTGCCAAGACTTAATTTCAAATTTTGATTCATAATAAAAAATAGTTTTAAATTAAACAATAAGTTAACTAATAAAATAATTATGATTTTTTTTAATGCCTACACTATTTAATTTTCTATATGTTACTTTCAATTCCTTGTAGGACTTACTGTCATCAAATCAATTATTACGCTACAAAGATACAAAAAGATTTTTAAATATGCAAATTTTTGCAAGTTAACTGAATAAATATTACCCATTTTTTACTGTAAAAAATACTCAATTTTACTCTCAAAACCTAACTACAGCTATCTGTAGCGAACGAGTGTTAAAAAATATTAAATTTACAAATTGATTATCAGACAGTTACATTTTCTAAGCAAAATTTGATAAAAGATAAGATATTAAAAGAAGAGAAAATACACTAAAAAAGCAATAAAATAATAGTATTTTGATGATATAAAAATAGCAGTTCAGACTTTATAATTATAACAAAATGGAGTTAAAATTCTCGTATGGATTTTTTTTAATTAAACTGCAATGAAGACATCTCCGGGTGGAAATTTATTAAAAATTTATTTTTTAGGACATCGCCAAGTGGAAATTTATTAAAATTATTTTTTTTAAGACATCGCCAAGTGGAAATTTATTAAAAATTATTTTTTTATGACATCGCCAAGTGGAAATTTCTTAAAAATTATTTTTTTATGAATTTTCCAAGCCGCAACACGGTGGCGAAATTTCTGTCTTTATTTTCCGAGGATTAAAAAACTTACAGTTTACCTCCCCCACAAAATTTATGTCAATTTTAGACGTTGCACGCAACGTCTCTACTATTTCCTAATTACCTTACCACAAATAATGGAACATTCTCAAAAAAAAATCGAAATCTAAAAAATAAAAAAAATTCCCCACTTCCCGAAAGAAATGAGGAATCTATTATGAAAAAAAAATCAAATTTTATTCTTGATTAGCAACAGTGTCTTCTTCACCGCCGATATAATCAAAACCGGTGTAAGGTCTAAGACACTCAGGGATTTCGATTCTGTCGCCTTTCTGGAAATCTTCAAGAATAGAAGCCACGATTCTCGGAAGAGCAAGACCTGAACCATTGAGGGTATGACAAAGTCTTGTTTTCTTTTCGCCTTCTTCTTTGAAACGAAGTTTCAATCTGTTAGCTTGGAAAGATTCAAAGTTAGAAACAGAACTTACTTCCAACCATTTGCCTTGAGCAGCGCACCAAACTTCAAAATCGTATGTCATAGCAGAAGTGAAACTCATATCACCACCGCAAAGACGGATAATTCTGTATGGCAAACGCAACTTTTTCAAAAGGTTTTCTACATGCATTACCATCAAATCCAACGCTTTGTAAGATTTGTCAGGATGTACGATTTGTACAAGTTCTACTTTATCGAACTGATGCAAACGGTTAAGACCTTTTACGTCAGAGCCGTAGCTACCTGCCTCACGACGGAAACATGGTGTATAAGCACAATGTTTTATCGGTAATTGTTTTGCATCAAGGATTTCGTCACGGTAAATATTAGTAACCGGAACTTCAGCAGTAGGAACGAGATAGAAATTATCTACTTGACAGTGATACATCTGACCCTCTTTGTCAGGGAGCTGACCTGTACCGAAACCGGAAGCTTCGTTTACCAAAACAGGAGGTTCTACCTCTTGATAACCGGATTTACCGGCTTCGTTGAGGAAGAAATTGATAAGAGCACGTTGAAGTTTAGCACCCTTACCTTTATAAAGCGGGAAACCTGCGCCTGTAATTTTTACGCCGGTAGCAAAATCGATAATATCATATTTTTTAGCCAAATCCCAGTGGCATTGAGGTTCAAAACCTTCAAATTTAGGTTCTTCACCACCGCGACGGATTTCCACATTGTCGTCAGCAGACTTGCCGGGAGCAACAAGTTCGTAAGGCAAGTTAGGCAACAATACCAAAGTATCAAACAATTCTTTGTCCAAAGCTTGGAATTTGTCTTCCTCTTCTTTGATGATATTTTTCAATTCAGCGGAACGAGCCTTAAAAGCTTCAGCATCTTGAGGTTTTCCGGCTTTGAAAGCCTCACCGATTTTCTTAGCCAAAGAGTTTTGTTCAGCTTTGTTGTCTTCAAGAGATTTCTGAACTTCACGTTTTTGCTTGTCGAGTTCGCAAATTTTCTCAACAGCCGGGCGGGCATCACGGTTTTTGATAGCCAAACGCTCGATAACAAATTCAGGGTTTTCTACAATAGTTTTTACTAACAGCATAATGAAATTAATTATTAGTTAGTTGTAATAAAAAAACAAACTCCTAAGCAGGATTATAAACAAAAGCCAACTTAGGAGTGTTATAAGATTAATTATCTTGAAAAAATCTTCAATGATAAAGAAGTTACGCTTCTTTGGCTTGAGCAGGAGCTTCCACTACATCAACATAGCTTTTGTCCTTACCTTTAACCACGAACTTAACAGTACCATCTACCAAAGCAAACAAAGTATGATCTTTACCCATACCAACGTTTTTGCCCGGATAGTGTTGAGTACCTCTCTGACGAACGATGATGTTACCAGCAATCACTGCTTCGCCACCAAATTTCTTAACGCCCAAACGTTTGCTGTGTGATTCACGGCCGTTACGTGAGCTGCCGACGCCTTTCTTATGTGCCATTTTCTTTTACTTTCTTAATTTTTGATTAAACAATAAAATAAATTTGTTACAGAATTCTTCGTCGATTAGAAATTGATGTCTTCGATAAGAATTTGTGTGAGGAACTGACGGTGACCTCTTTTTACTGCATAACCTTTTCTACGTTTTTTGTGGAAAACGATTACTTTGTCGTCTTTGAGATGTTTCAAAACTTTTGCAGATACTGAAGCGCCGTCTACTTTAGGAGCACCTACTTTTACATCGCCATCATTGTCTACCAACAATACGTTGTCAAAACTTACATTGCTGCCTTCTTCGTTTTTGAGGCGGTGTACATAAACTTTTCTGCTTTTTTCAACTTTAAATTGTTGACCTGCTATTTCTACTATTGCGTACATTATAGAGTGATTTATTGTCAATATGGTGGTAACATTTTACTGTTATCGCTTGTAAACCATACCAACGGATTAATATTATTTTTTAGCACCGCAAAATTATTGAATTTTATTTTCTTTACCAAATATTTTTTTCAATTATTTTTTTTTATTTTTGCTAAAAAATATTTTTACAAAACCTTTGCAATGGAGAAGATAGCATTATCTGTAGTTGCTATTGCCAATCAAGGCAACTACGAAAACGCATACACACTCATCCTTGCCGAAAAAAACGGTAACAGAAAGTTGCCGATTGTTATCGGAATGAGTGAGGCTCAGGCTATTGCCATACAATTGGATGGCATGGTTCCCGCACGTCCGTTGGTGTACGACTTTATTTTCAGGTTCGCTTCTTCTTTTGACATCGAGATTATTGAAGTGATAATTACAAATGTAGAAAAAGGTATTTTCTATGCCGAGATTGTTTGTAAGATTCCGGGAACTTCGGAGGAAGATATTGTAAGGCTTGATGCAAGAACTTCGGACGCTGTAGCAATTGCGCTAAAATGCGGCTGCCCGATTTATACTTATGAAGTGGTTCTGAGTAAGGCGGGATATGTTTTTGGCGATGATGATCCTTCTTCGTCCTCAAAACCAAATATTAAGATGATGTCTATTAAAGAACTTAATGAGGTTCTTCAAAAGGCTATTGAAAAGGAAGATTATGAATTTGCATCGAAAATCCGCGACGAAATTGCAAATCGTCAAGCCAACGGCGAATAAATATTGATGTCAAAAAAAAGAAAGCATACTAAAAAAAGGGCGAAACACTTAAGTTCCGCCCCTACTTATTAAATAAATCTTTATTTAAAATGAAAAACTACTTTCTGGCGTCAGTTTTTTCGATGAATTTACCTTTTTCGTTATACTTGAAATAGTAATCACCTTTCTGACTTTTTGCAATCAAGAAAAATTGTTTCTCACCGTTTTCAAGAGTTGCAATTGCAGCACGTTGATAATTGAATTCAGAAGCATATTTCTTTTCAAAGTTTTCAACGGCTTTGGGTTCTACTTGACTTTTGTCAATATATTCAAGACTATAAACAAAAATACCGTATTTGTTGTAACGACGAGAAATTCCTTGATGTTCGCTCAAGAAATCTTTACCGATTTTGTACCAAACAGCAGTTTTGAGAGCTTCTTTATTTACGTCTTTTTCGAAATGCGCTTTTACGGCAGCAGGAACTTTTGATTCTTTGATCTGAACCTGTGCATTTGCTACGTTTACAGTAAAAACAGCAGCAGCAATTAAAATTAGTATTTTTTTCATTTTTTATAACTAATTATTTTAAAAGTTAATTATTAAAGTTTTTCAGTTTTTTGGTTGACAAAGATATAAAGATTTGAAATTAAATAATAATTTTTCAGGTAATTTTTTACTAACTTTGCAACCGTCCAAAAAGAAAAACTATGAAACAATATCTTGAATTACTCAATACAATTCTCACCAAAGGTACAAAAAAAGAAGATCGTACCGGTACAGGCACTATAAGCTATTTCGGATATCAAATGCGTTATGATTTGTCGGAAGGTTTTCCGATTGTTACAACCAAAAAGGTGCATTTGAAATCTATCATTTACGAACTTTTGTGGTTTTTGAACGGAGATACAAATGTAAAATACCTTCAAGACCACGGCGTAAGGATTTGGAACGAATGGGCAGACGAAAACGGCGATTTAGGTCCGGTATACGGTTATCAATGGCGACATTGGAAAACTCCCGACGGCAGAGAAATCGATCAGATAAAAAATTTGATTGAAAGTATCAAAAACAATCCGAACTCACGCCGTCATATTGTTACGGCATGGAATCCTGCCGATGTTGACTCCATGGCATTGCCGCCGTGTCATACGATGTTTCAGTTTTATGTAATTGACGGTAAATTAAGCTGTCAACTATATCAACGCAGCGGCGATTCGTTTTTGGGAATACCGTTTAATATCGCATCATACGCGCTGTTAACAATGATGATAGCACAAGTTTGCGGACTAAAACCCGGAGATTTTGTTCATACAATAGGCGATGCACATATTTATCTCAATCATTTGGAGCAAGTAAAACTCCAACTTACAAGAGAACCTTATCCGTTGCCGACAATGAGAATTAATCCAGAGGTAAAAGATATTTTCAGTTTTCAATACGAGGATTTTACACTTGAAAACTATCAATGTCACCCCGCAATAAAAGGAGTAGTATCAGTATAAACACACTTTATAATATTAGACAAAAATGGAACTTTGCATGATTGTAGCTGTTGACGAGAAAAACGCTATCGGAAAAGAAAATCAACTTCTCTGCCACTTGAAAGGCGACATGGTAAATTTCAAGGAACTTACTACAGGTCACCCGATTATAATGGGCAGAAAGACTTTTGAATCTTTACCCAAAGGCGCATTGCCAAACAGAGTAAATATTGTATTAACCAAAGACGAGGAAAAAATTTTCGACAAGGCAATTTCTTGTTCCAGCATCAACGAAGTACTTAATCTGAGAGTAATCAAAAACTGCGAAAGATGTTTTGTAATTGGCGGAGCTCAGATTTACAAACAATTTTTTGATATCGCTGATAAATTGTATGTTACCTCTATTCGCCACACATTTGACGGAGCTGATGCGTTTTTCCCGGAAATAGATATCGAAGATTGGAAAATCAACTCGGTTTCCGACGAATTTAAAGCCGACGAGAAAAACGACCACCCGTATTTTTTTGCTGTTTACGAAAGAATCAACAAAGTAGATAGAAACAAGTTTTTAACCGAATCGTCTGAAGATTAGTTATTTATTTGATTTTATCAAAACTTTTGGTACATGCCAATTACCTTGATACTTTTTGCGGTCGATAACTTCGCCGTTAGTATCAAGGTATTTTTTTTGTGAATCTTTCTTCACTTTCCAACAATTTCCGGCGATAACTTCGGATTTTACAAGTTTTACCATTTCGTCGTAAGAATAATTCTTGTATTTTCTGCCCAATGATGCTCCTATCTCGTTGTTACGCAAATCCATTTCGCACATCACGCTGTCGGGAATATCGCCGTCTTCCAATCTATGCGCCTCAAAATCAAGACGATTGGATTTTTCATGAGCAATTCCGAGTAATATTGCTTTACGTTTTCCAAAGGCTTGACTATTGAGCGACATCCAAAGAGTATGACGAAAAGCGTCAACCATTCCGCCGTTGCCGTCACCGTCCAAATCGGGGTCTGTTAACCTTTGATTGGCTTCTTTGCTCACTGTTTTGGATATAGGAAAAGCTTTTAATGCTGCAAACGGATGTCGTCTTACCCATTGACGTTCCGGTTTTGACAGTTTTTTGTATGCTGCCCTTTTCTGCGCATTTACTGTATCAAAACATAAAAACAATAAACACGACAAAACTAATAAACGTTTCATTATCAGATTATTTGAGATGTTAATCTTCGTCGGAATCTTCCGCAACTTCCTGAGGAGCACCGGGTTTATCAACAATTACTACAAATTCACCTTTAGGAGCTTTCTGTTTGAATGCCTCGATAAGTTCGTCAGCAGTTCCGCGAAGTGTCTGCTCATGAAGTTTTGAAATTTCTCTTGAAACCGAAATTCTTCGATCGGCTCCGAAATATTCCTTAATCTCGCCCAAAAGTTTTACAACTCTGTAAGGCGATTCATAAAAAATAATCGATAAATCATGTTTAGCAAGAGCAGTGAGTTTTTTCTGACGACCTTTTTTCTGTGGCAAAAAGCCATTGAAAATAAAACTTTCGCACCCGAATCCGGAATCTACAAGTGCCGGTACAAAAGCAGTTGCACCCGGAAGACATTCCACATCCACTCCCCTATTAACACACGCTCTCACCAACATAAATCCCGGATCGGAAATAGCAGGTGTACCGGCATCAGAAATCAATGCGATATCTTCACCATTTTCTACACGTTCTGCATAATAATCGCAAGTTTCGTGTTCATTGAATTTGTGATGAGAAGCTGTACGGGTCTGAATCTCAAAATGTTTGAGCAAACCGGCACTTGTACGAGTATCTTCGCAAAGAATCAGGCTGCATTCTTTCAATACTTTTACAGCCCTAAAAGTCATGTCTTCGAGATTGCCAACCGGAGTTGGTACAATATAAAGTTTTGCCATTTATAAATTAAAAAACTGATTATCTGTTTGTTTCGGTTTTAGCAATAAGCTCACCGTCAATAGTATATTTAAAATAGTATTGAGCTTTGCTTTTCTTTTTGTTAGCAAGAATCCAATATTCCTTGTGACCGTCGGCGAAATACGCATCCCATGAAGAATCATAAGGATATTGTTCATCGTATTTCATCTTAAAATCCTGATAAACAGTATCAGGAAGCGAAGTATACTCCATGAATTTCAATTTGTAAACAAATTTACCTTCATAAGTAAAACGAAAAACGGTATAATCGTATGCTGCCACATAATCCTCATCAGCCAAAGAATACCAAGCATTCTTCATGGTAGCCTTGTTGGTAGAATCCATCAAAGTCTTCTGCACCTGTTGAGGTACAGCAGAGCGCGGAACACGAATCTGAGCATCAGCTGTATAAATTTCCGCGAAAACAATTAATAATATTAATGCGAGTTTTTTCATAATAAATTACTTTTTTTGAGATTGTAAGTAGTTTGACTTATAATCATAACGCAGTAAAGATAGTATTATTTTTTAATAGAAATGATATAAAATTCAAAAATCTTTCTTAATTTTGCGGCGCTAAACAAATTAATTAAATTCTATAATCTTATACACAAATGAAAAGATTGATGATTGCGGTAGCCCTTGCGGCTCCATTATTAATGAATTCATCTTGCAACACAGACGAAATTCAAAGACTACAGGCTCAAAACGACAGCCTTAGAAGTGTTGCCACTACAGGTGGTGTAAAAATTGACGAATATTTTGCTGCATTCAATTCTATTCAGGAAAATCTTAACCAAATTAAGGAAAAAGAGCAAATCATTACTCTCAAAACCTCTAATGGTCAAGAACTTGACGAAACCTCTGCTGACCAAATCAACAACGACATCCTTTCTATTTACGAATTGATGCTCAAAAACAAGCAGACAATCAAAGATTTGAACGACAAACTCCAGAGGAACGGTCTCAAAAATAAGGAAATGGCTAAAACTATCCAACTCCTTACTGACCAAATCGCAAACAAAGACCAAGAAATCACTTCTTTGAAAGATCAATTGGCTAAACTCAACCTCGATATCAATGAGTTGGAAGACAAAGTTGCTCAAATGGATTCTACTCTCCAAGAAGAACAACGCTTGAGCGAAGCTAAATCTGAAATCATTTCTTCTCAAGATGCTGCTCTCAACACTGTTTACTACGTTGTAGGTACAAAGAAAGAATTGATTTCTCACAACGTGATTTCAAGAGAAGGTTTGTTCAAAGGTTTGAAAATTGATGCAAGCATGGACAAAGAATACTTCACAAAAGTAGACCTCAGAACATGCAACACTATCAGCATCAACACAAAGAATGCTAACCTCCTTTCTTCTCACCCTTCAGGATCTTACAAATTGATTCAGAACGGCAAAATCATCGAGAAATTGGAAATTACAGACCCTGCTAAATTCTGGGACAACAGCAAAATTCTTGTTATCGTAACCGACTAACAAGCAAAACAGAAAATTCTAAAACACTTTATTATTAAATAATAATGCGAAACCTGATAATTCAAGTTTCGCATTATTTTTTTATCGGTCAGAAGGTTTCGGTGAAACCGGATCGTCTAACTTGTAAATCAAATCGTATTCTACTGATAATACACCTTTTACAGTTCTAAAATAATCCATAGTTTCTTCCAACGATTTGTTTTTAGGACGTTTTATCGACATCCCCGCAATAATCTCGTAATCATAAACAATCTCAGCTCCGTAATCTTCAATCGCTTGATACAAAAATTCTTTTCCGATTTCTTTATCAAAAGTCACCAAGAAAACTTCAGAAGAATGTTCAATAACATCGTGCATATTAGGAAATTTTGCAGTATCTTTTTGCGCCGAACACGATAAACAAAACATCGCTAACATCGCAATCAATAAAATTTTTTTCATATAGAGATAGTTTTAGTTAGTAACAATAATAACGTAAAAAAAATCAATATAATTTTTCAATCACGAAGGAAACGGCTATCAACAATCAGAAAAATCTGTTATTAATAGCGTAAATCAAAGCCTCTGAATTGTTTTCAACTCCCATTTTATCACAAATATTTTTTTTGTAAACCTTAACACAACTCGGCGACTTGCAAACCACATCCGCAATATCCTCAATTGTACGACCCTGAGCCGAAAGACTGAGAATCAATTTCTCAATTTCTGTCAATCGAATACTTTTTTTATGTATCCAATTGTGATTGTCAAACGAATATTCATAATAAAAATCCTTGGTCTTTTGCATTACAACATGACCGAAGTCTTTTTCGGAAGAAATAGTCAACAAATTAATACCCGTCGTAATAAAACCGTTGACAGCTTCCACCGGCTTGAAAATCTGATGCAACAAAAGATTCTCAATATGAAAATTGTATGACACCGAATATTTAATAATCTCGTTGTCAGGCTTTTTTTTCAGAAATTCAAAAATTGCCTTGTTTACTTCTACCAATTGATTGTATTCATTAGATGGAATATGTTTAACAAAGCTTTCAAAATCCTTGATATTCAAAGATGTAGAATCCGTACCGAAAATTTCAGTAATATTTTCGGAAATCAATACAATTTTTTCTTTAACAAAATCCACCATATAAATACCGCATCCCAAAATCTGAATAATAGACTTAGAAATATCCAAATCAGTTAAAACAGATTCGTCAAACCCGGTATCAGTATTCAATACAAAATCTTGAAAGTTCAAAAAATCATTAACTAATTTATCCATGTATAAAAATTAAAAATTGGTACTAAAAAAATCTGTTGTTAATAGCACAAATCAAAGCCTCAGAAATATTGCCGACCCCCATTTTCTTGAAAAGATTTTTTTTACAGTATTTAACATTGGATTCCGTTTGATGAATCTCATCACCGATATTTTTGGTAGACCGACCCTGAGCAGAAAGAAGTAAAATAAGCTTTTCAGTAGAAGAAAGTACAATACCTTCTTTGTAATGCCAAGTACCGCTATCAAGACAATACTCGTAATAGTCATGAGAATCTACACTTCTTAATTGTACATTTCCCAAAACATTATCCGAAGACATCGTAATCACAAAAACTCCAAGCTTGATAACACCGTTTTCTACATAAATCGGCTTAAAAGATTGGTGCATCAACAAACTGTCAAAATGATAATTGTAAGACAAAATTGATTTCAGAATTTCTTCATCTGACATCCGTTTGATAAATTTAAAATAAGCATTGTTGACCTCGGTCAACATCTTATAATCATCTTTTGGGATATGATTAATATAAACATCAAAAGATTTGGCATCGATTTCCTCTTGAGTTAAACCGCACATCTGCGCGATAATTTCGGAAGAAATCAAGATTTTACCATTTTCATAATCCACTACAAAAACACCGCATCCCAAAATCTGAATCAATGCGTTGGTAATTTTTAAATTTCTAACAGCAGGATATTTCAACGTGTTACCTTCTATATTCTGCGTATAGAAAAAATCTTTAATTAGTTTGCTCATTCTTTTAATTTAATTGTTTATTACAAGTGCAAAAATAGGAAATAGTTTTTAAATCATTTTTCTTAAAAGTTTATTTAAATTTTATCAAATTATGTACTAAGCAATACGCAAATGAAAATTTCAACTATTATGGAATAGTAATTTAAAAACATCCGTATTTATTATTGTACGGGGATTAATTAAAAACGGAAATTAAAATTCATTTGCGTTTGCGGTGAAAAACTATTATATTCGCCGCAAAATTTGCGGTGAATAAAACATTTTAATCCCCAAAAACAATCGGAAATTTCATCATCGAAAAAAAATTGAAATATTTCCAATCGGAAATTTCGTCATCCCTGTGTTAGACGTTGCACGCAACGTCTCTACGGAAAAAGATGTAATCGTCAACATTTTACCGCATCATAACCGCGACGACATCAAATAGACGGGGATGTAAAATCGTCTGGTTTTTACATCCCCTGTACAATCTAAAAAAGGTTCAACAAAAAAAAAGAATCCCCCGAAAAAATCAAAGGTTGCAATTTTATACAATAAAAAATTAATAATAATTAATCAAAATTAATAGTATCACTTAATATAAAAATTCAAGTAAAATATATAACTTTGCGCCAAAATTATTATCAAACACTACAAACAAAATCATAACAATAGTATTTTAAAAAGATGATTAAACAATTAGTATTAGCAGCAGCAGCTCTTAGCCTTGTAATTCCGGCAACAGCTCAACAAGACACAAAAGACGAGGGCTTTAAATTCACTACTGTAAAAGCTCTTCCTATTTCCAGCGTAAAAAATCAACACAGAAGCAGTACTTGCTGGTGTTTCTCTACTCTTAGCTATTTTGAAAGCGAACTTCTTCGTCTCGGCAAGGGTGAATACGATTTTTCTGAAGCATTTGTAGTTAACAAAACAATGATGGACCGAGCTGAAAAGGCTGTTCGTACTCATGGCGATGTTTCTTTCTCGCCGGGCGGTTTCGCTTCTGACGTTCAATATTGTTGGAAACATTACGGTATTATCCCTCAAGATGCAATGCCTGCTATGGGAACTCTTTACGGCGATTCTCTTCCTAACAACAGCGAAATGGATGGAATTGCAAAGGCATACGTTGATGCTATCGTAAAAGAAGATGAAGACGGCGCAAGCAAAACTCTCTCTCCTGTTTGGAAAAAAGGTTTGCAAGGTATTTATGATTCTTACCTCGGCAAATGTCCTGAAAAATTCACTTACAAAGGCAAAGAATACACTCCACAATCATTCGCTGCAAGTCTCGGACTCAATATGGATGATTATGTTGCAATTACTTCTTTTACTCACCATCCGTTCTACGAAAAATTTGTAATTGAAGTTCAAGACAACTGGCGTTGGGAACAAGCTTACAATGTTACAATCGACGAAATGATGAGATGCGTAGAAAATGCAATTCAAAAGGGTTATACAATTGCTTGGGGTGCAGACGTTTCAGAACAAGGTTTCTCTCGCAACGGTATCGGTCAGATGCCTGACGTAGAAAACGGTCTTACAGGTTCTGATATGGCACGTTGGACAGGTTTGACTTACAATTATGCAAAACGTGAGTTCCTTACTTCAAAACCTTTCAAAGAGATTGTTCCTACTCAAGAACTTCGTCAAAAGGGTTATGACAATTGGGAAACTACAGACGATCACGGTATGCTTATCTACGGTATAGCAAAGGATCAAAACGGTAAAAAATATTACATGGCTAAAAACTCTTGGGGTACAGATAATACTTACCAAGGTACATGGTATTTTACCGAAGCTTTTGTTGCTTTGAAAACTATTGATATCATGGTTCACAAAGATGCAATTCCAGCTGATATTGCTAAGAAACTTGGTATCAAGAAATAATTTAGAAATAAAGATTTTTGATTTTATTCACACAATTTAGTTCGTCCCTCTTAGGTGCGTTAAGCATCTTTGAGGGATTTTTTTGAGTGTGTAAAAAAATCGTTAGGGCAAAAAAATACCATGTAGGACAAAGGTATTAATGTTTTATCCTGCATGGTTTAAAAAGTTTTTAATAAAAAAGTTATTGTTAGATTGGCATGCAACTAAATGCATTTCATAATTTACAAACAAATAAATTAATTAAGTTTGTAAAGGTCACGGTTTTCTTTTGAATTTTTGAGATTAGAAATTGAAACTCCAAAAAAACAGAAAACTGTAAGTGCTAAGATACTAATTACTGTTGCTATCATAATTTTTTGGTATTTGGTTTGATAATATATTTTATTTAACTTATACGTAAATATGAATAAAAAGTTACATAAAATCCACAATATTTTTTATACTTTTTTCTAAATTTGCCTCGTCCGATAAATTTTGAAATATGGCAGACAACTATTTGGAAAACAGATACAATGAAGTTTTCGGGTCAAAGAAAACTATAAAGAAGGTAGGTCAAACACTTGACAGTATGTTACTAAAAAACCGCAGTACAAGAGGTTATGACCCCGACGTGATAATCTCGGAAGATGTTCTGAAGAAGATAATAAATGTTAACACCAAAGTAGCTTCGGCACGAAATCAGCAGGTATTGAGATTTAAGATGGTAACAAAAAATACCGGTGCTGACATCGTTTTAGAAAATATAAAACTCGGCGGCGCATTACCGGAACTTCATTTACCTTTTGCCGGAACTGAGCCTAACGCATTTATTATTATATGCAGTACTGTAAAAGAAAACAAATTTATTGATATGGATTTGGGAATTTCGATGCAATCCATGCTGCTAAAAGCCGTAGAAATAGGTCTTAACGGTATTATTATTGCGGCGTTCAACAAGGACGAAATTAGTAAAGCTTTTAATCTGAAATACGAACCGTTGGCAGTACTTGCGATTGGCAAATCCAAAGAGGTTATAAAACTTGTAAATATAAATCCTGAAGATAATCATAACTATTACCGCGACGAAAATAATATTCAATACGTACCTAAAATCGCTGTTGACAATCTGATTATCAATGACTAAAATATAACAAAATTAAACAAAGAAATGAAGATACATCGTTTACAAGACACCAACTCTATCGCCGGAAATTATATCCGACAAATGCGCGACATCAACATCCAAAAAGATTCGTTGAGATTTCGTAACAATATCAAAAGACTGGCTCATATATTGGCTTACGAGATTTCTAAGGAATTGGATTACAAGAATATTGTAGTAGAAACTCCGCTCGACAAAGCTAACTGCTCTGTAGTAAGCGACCAAGTGGTAATTGCTTCGGTATTAAGAGCCGGCTTACCAATGCACGAAGGTTTTATTGATATTTTTGACAGTGCCGAAAACGCATTTTTGTCAGAATACCGTTCTTACAACGCTGACGGCAAAAGTTTTGAAATTAAATTTGAATACATGGCTTCACCGAATATCGACGGTAAGACATTAATTATTGTAGATCCGATGCTTGCCACAGGTTCGTCGGTAATTGTAGCAATGAATGCGCTTCTAAGGAACGGAAAACCAAAGCATATTTATTTTGCATCGGTATTTTCATCAAAACAAGGTATCGAAACTCTCAGCAACAATATTGATAGGGATTTATGCGATATTTGGACAGTAGTTACCGACCCTGTTTTGAACTCACACGGCTATATCGTACCGGGCTTGGGCGATGCCGGCGACCTTTGTTACGGTCAAAAATTGTAAAAAAGAAAAATAATCAGAGTAGGAGAATTATTTTTTCCTACTCACTTTTTTTAAATTTAGTGTTATTCTAAGGCCACTAAAAAATATAATTAATCCGAAAGAATTATTACAGGCTTTTTGGGAGGAGAAGGTATTCTAATTTTTTTACTATATTTTTTTTCGATTCCGTCATCCAATACAACATTCAACTTAACTTCATAAAGACCCGATGTATTATAAATGTGCGTTGGATTAATATCAGTAGACTGCGAACCATCACCAAAATTCCAACTACAACTTGTAATATTATTAAATAACGGACATAAAAAAAATACTGTATTACAAGAAAAATCAACTCTGATATTAGAAGGATTAAATACATAGTCAGGAAAAAGAGTTGAAGTTCCGTTTTCCAAAAAAATTTTATCAATAAAATATTTAGGAGAAGGAGAATCAACGTCAGTAACTATATCAAGATATTTTTTTGCCCTAGCTATATATAAATTACCGTCAGGACCTAATATAATATCATTAACACCTTCCAATAACTCATTTTCAGAAACAGGAGAAGAAAAAACAACCTCACCATCCACTAATAAATTATCGGATTCATATCTATATAATGATAAAATTTTATCGCTACTGACATTAATTGTATAAATATATTTTCCTGATGGAGAAATCGCTGCATTTTTTATTTCGCTATATGTCTGAAAATTACTTATATATCCTGTTTTAACATCAAAATCCATAACAAGAAGGCCAGATGCCTGATTAAGATAAATTTTGCTGTGTTGCGGATTATCAAAACTTTTCATAACATTAAACGTAAAAGGGAATGTAAATCCAACATCATATCGATTTTTAAGAACAAGATTTCCCTCTGATAGTTCGTAAACCATTATATCTTGAGTACCTTTTGTATTAGCAAGAACCCAAAGTGTATTTTTATCAGAAGGAACAATATGGATGAAATTAAAAAACTTCTCTTGTAGTACTTGTTCTTTAACAACTTTTTCTGATTTCGATAAGTCAAATTGTGTATATAGAACAAAATAACGATGACCATTAATGCAAGCTTCAAATTTATAGAATAAATTGGGATTAATAGGATCTTGTGCAATGCAAATATATGAATGTTTTGCGTCACATTTTTTTATTTGAACAAAATCACCATTCCAAATTCCACCCAAACTTCCACAAACTTCAACTTCTCCTTTATAATTTCCAATAACAAAACCTCGATTTATATTAGAAATGGATGGGAAAATTTTTATATTACCTAACTCATCAATACGAACAATACAATCAATCTGTGACCAAAACTCATAGCCAAATTGCGCCACAGATTGATTGAATAATCCCAAAAGAATTACTATAAAACAAAATAAAAATTTCATTTTGTTAAATACTTTGGCTCGAATACATAACGAACAGACAATCTTTCATTATCATAAATAGTAGCATTTACAGAAAAGAGCGCAGATGCAACAAAATTAAATGTATTTCCACTATTGTTTTTATAATCAATTCTTAAAGGTTGATGCCCACTTTTAGAATTCAGATAACTAACTGACGTCCAAAAACTACCTCTCTGATTTAAACCGTTAAAAGTTTGAGAACAATTATGAGGATCACTATAACTGCCTCCTAAACAATGAAATGCTTTAGAATCATCAGCATCTGCATCTTCAATTCCGAACAAAAACATATCATAATACATATATTTTGATACATCAGCTACTCCTTGATCATAACAATCATCGATACTAAAACCATTATCGTAATTATAACCCAAAGAATCAACCTCAAGTAAATCATATATATCCTCTTTATTTGGTAATCTACCCTTTACGGTTAATCCTTGAATTACAGTACCATCAACTTTGTAAATAGGCAATTTCATGGTAAAGTCTTGAGCTAAGGCATTAGCAGCATACCAAGAATATAAACGACCATATTTAGCAGCATTAGCCTCAGAATATTGATATGCACAACAACCTGTATCAAGTTTAACACTTAAATTTTCTAACATGATGTAAAAATACTTATCAGAATTTCGTCTGTTAATTTTCATCACTTTATATCGTACAGATTTATCTTTCTTATAAGTACAACTATCAAATTGATATTCTTTACCTAAATCAGAAAGATTAATGTAATATCCTTTCGAGATAGCATTTGGACTCAATACTGATAAATTCCATTGCTGACCATACGGAATATACTCATTTGCTGCATACATTCTACACTCTTCATCATCAGAATGAGTCGATATTGTCACTTCTTCTTTTTCACATGACACAATTGAAATCATAAACGATATAATTGCTAATGCAAATAATGTTTTTTTAATAATCTTTTTCATAATATGATAATTTAAATACATTTTTTTCTAAAACATAAGATGATACAGTTTTAAATATCTAATATATAGAAAAATTTAAACTATAACAACTAACTAAGAACATTGCAAAAATAAACAAATAAAATTTAAAATCCAAAAGAAAAATAAAAAATTTATTTATATTTTATCTGATAATAAAAAAAGGCTGCCCGACGGACAGCCTTTTTTTATTTTTATATAATTTGCTACAGAATTATTCTTGAGGAGCAAAATTATTGTTGTCGTTGTTGTTAGGACGGAAATTACCGCGATTGTTGCCACCGCGATTGTTACCGCCATTACGATTGTTGCCTCCATTACCACGGTTGCCGCCGTTTGGACGAGGACCGTTGTTAGGACGTTTGAAATCGTTAACAGGTCTTTCTACATAGCCTTCAGGTTTTGGGAGAAGCACTTTGCGAGAAAGTTTGAATTTACCGTTTTTCTTATCAATATCGATAAGTTTTACTTCTACTTCGTCGCCTTCTTTGATAACATCAGCTACGTTGTCGATACGTTTCCAATCCATTTCAGAAACATGGAGAAGACCTTCTTTACCAGGGAGGATTTCAACGAAAGCACCGAATTCTACTACTGATTTTACTTTACCTTTGTAAACTTCGCCAATTTCCGGCTCAGCAACAATAGCGCGAACTCTTGCAACAGCAGCATCCATATCAGCCTTGTTGACAGCCGAGATAGAAACCATGCCTTGACCTTCAAGCTCTTCGATAGTAATAACAGAATTTGTAGAAGCCTGAATTTCTTGAATAACTTTTCCACCGGGTCCTATAACAGCTCCGATGTAATCTTTTGCAATTGCAAATTTCACCATACGAGGTACGAATGGTTTGAAATCTTCTCTTGGTTTTGCAATCGTCTGAAGCATAATGCCGAGGATATGAGCACGACCTTCTTTAGCTTGTTGAAGAGCGTTAGAAAGGATTTCGTAGCTCAAACCGTCAACCTTGATATCCATCTGACAAGCAGTGATACCGTCAGGAGTACCTGCAACTTTGAAGTCCATATCGCCCAAGTGATCTTCGTCACCGAGAATATCTGACAATACAGCGTATTTATCTGATTCAGTATCGGTGATAAGACCCATTGCAATACCTGAAACCGGTTTCTTAATCTTAACGCCGGCATCCATCAATGCGAGACATCCGCCGCAAACTGACGCCATAGAAGAAGAACCGTTAGATTCCAAGATGTCAGAAACTACACGGATTGTATACGGATTTTCTTCCGGAGAAGGAAGTACTTTCTTGAGAGCACGGTGAGCCAAGTTACCGTGACCTACTTCACGACGAGAAATACCTCTTACGCCACGAGCTTCGCCTGTAGCAAACGGAGGGAAGTTGTAATGAAGAAGGAAATTGTTTCTGCCTTGTTCCAAAACACCGTCGATAATTTGTTCATCGAGTTTTGTACCCAAAGTACAAGTAGCCAACGACTGAGTTTCACCACGAGTGAAAATTGCAGAACCGTGTACTGAAGGAAGTACATCTGTTTCGCACCAAATAGGACGAATTTCGTTGGTTTTACGAGAATCAAGACGAATACCTTCATCAAGAATAAGGCGACGTACAGCAGTACGAAGTTCGTCGTTGAAATATCTGTCGATAAGAATTTTCTTTTCTTCGAGTTCTTCCTCAGTTAAGCCGAGAGATTCAATAAAATCTTCTTCGATTTTGTCAAAAGCATCAGCTCTTTCATGTTTAGGAAGACCTAACTTTGCAGTATCGTAAATCTTCTGATAAAGTTCAGACTTAATCTTAGCCTGAAGTTCTGGATCAGAAATTTCAGGTTCGTATTCGCGTTTTACAACACCCTTAGCTTCAGCCAATTCCTTCTGAATTTGGCAAAGCGGTTTGATAGCATCGTGAGCAGCTTTGATAGCTTCAAGCATTTCAGCTTCAGAAACTTCGTTCATTTCGCCTTCCACCATAAGGATGTTTTCGTAAGTAGCACCTACTACCATTTCGATATCAGCACGTTCATTTTGTTCAAAAGTCGGGTTGATAACGAATTTACCGTCAACTCTTGCTACTCTTACTTCAGCAATAGGATGTTCGATAGGCACATCAGAAACAGCCAAAGCACAAGAAGCAGCGAAACCGGCGTAAGCATCCGGCATAGTTTCTTTGTCAGCCGAAAGAAGATATACATTCACAAAAGTTTCAGAATGGTAATCTTTAGGGAAAAGAGGTCTCAAAGCACGGTCGATAAGACGTGCAGTAAGAATTTCATAATCCGAAGCTTTACCTTCACGTTTTAAGAACCCACCCGGGAAACGTCCGTTACTATAATACTTCTCTTGATATTCAACAGTCAAAGGCATAAAGTCAGCTTCCGGATTAGATTCCTTAGAAGAACAAACAGTAGCCAAAAGAACTGTATTGCCCTGACGCAGAATTACAGAACCATCGGCTTGTTTAGCCAATTTGCCTGTTTCGATGGAAATTACTCGACCATCAGGAAGATTTATTTCTTTTGTTATTACGTTCATTATAGAAATTTTTGAGATAAGGGATATAAAATTTCAACGGATAATAAAAAATTTTATATCTATGCAAAAAAATAATTGTCTAATTTAAGGAAGTAAAGAATTGAAAAAGGAAAGACCGAAAAAAAATCAGCCTTTCCTCAAGATTTTTTAATTACTTTCTCAAGCCTAAAGCCTTGATAAGTGCTCTATATCTTTCGATGTCCTTTTTCTTGAGATAATCAAGAAGTGAACGTCTTTTACCTACCATCATTGTCAATGCTCTTTTTGTACCGAAATCATGAATATTCTTTTTAAGATGTTCGGTTAAGTGCTGAATACGGTAGGAAAATAAAGCTACTTGGCTTTCAACAGAACCGGTGTCTTTATTAGACTTTCCGTAGGTTTTGAAAATTTCTTGTTTCTTTTCAGCGTTTAAATACATAATTAACTATTTATTAAAATTTTAATGTGATCGGGCGCAAAGGTACGAATTATTTTTTTTTTGGAAAAATATTTTTTGATATTTTTTTGTAAAATTATTTTTTACTCATTTTATACAAAAATTCTTTTTCTTCCGAGGTTAAACTCGTATAGCCTGATTTGGAAATTTTATCCAATATTTCGTCCATCCGTTGCTGCTCTTTTGCCTTGTATTGATTGTATTGTGCATCGCTCATGCGACTTGTATCGGATGTTTTGGCATTGGAATTTCTGTAAACTACTCTCATACCTCTTTTGCCGGAAAACGAAAACAATGATACGATTGAATCGATTATTTTGTTGAAACCTTTGGTTAAATCTTTGCCTTGTCGCATTTGCCATCCGAAGATTGCTCCGAAAACTGCTCCTCCAAGATGTGCAAAATGTCCGCCGGCATTGTCTCCTGATAATTGCATCAAATCGTAAACTACGTAGAACAACGCAAGCCATTTTAATGCTATCGGGAAAATTCCGAAGAAATAAACCCTTTCGTCTGGTCTCAATACTGCTACCGAAATTACTATTGCCGTTACCGAAGCCGAAGCTCCAAAACATAACGACATCGGCAATACTTGTGAAAATACCGGAAAGATATTGTAACTTAGGATATAAAGCAATGCTCCGCTAAATCCGCCGAGTACATAAACTCCAAACAAATGTTTGTTGGTAAGCAGTTGGGTAAACATCCTTCCCATAAAAAACAGCCAAAGCATGTTTCCGAATATATGCCAGAAGTTTACATGCAAAAACATGTAAGTAAAAGGTGTCCAAAAACGTGTCAACAAATTCCAACCGTAAGCCGGAACTGCGAAATATTTCACCGTCAAAGCTGAAATATAATCGGTATTTGGTGGAACTATCAAATAACATAATACATCTGCTATCGAAATCAATAAATAGATAAAAATATTGATGATTAGCAGTTTATTAAGCATTGACGCCTGAAACAAATCTTTCAGAAAACTATTTTTTACCATATTTTTAATTATTTTTCATATTAACTGTTAAAAAATTTGTTGTTCGGATGTTTACGCCAAATCAAAATGAGTATCAATCCGAAAAGCATACCGCCGAGGTGAGCATAATGTGCTACATTGTCGCCTTTGAAATCATTTACTCCGAAAAATAATTCTGCAACGGCGTAAAATGCTACAAAATATTTCGCCGGAAACTGAAACGGCAAGAAAATTATTCCCATTTTCATATCCGGGAACATCATACCGAAAGCCAACAAAATTCCAAAAACAGCACCCGAAGCTCCTACAACTTGACGGTCAAGTGCAAGATGTTCTATCTGAGGTATTTGTTGATGCAAAATTGTTACAAATTGATCTGTTAACTGCGGATTTTCTTTCCATTCTACAACCATATCTTCAAAAAACAGCATCAAAGATCTGTTTCCGGCAGTAAAATTTGAAATCAAATCGGAATTTTGCATTGCAAATATTTTCAATTGTTCAACTGTAGTGTTATCCATAAGTGCCTGAGCTGATTGTTGAAACGGCGACAACTGATAATAACAAACCAACATGTGAACAATTGCAGCACCAAGTCCGCAAACCAAATAATAAAAGCTAAATCGTTTGCTTCCCCAATAAGTTTCGATCAATGAACCGAGTTGTACCAAGGCAAACATATTGAAAAAAATATGCATCAATCCGGCGTGTACAAACATATAAGTAAAGAATTGATACGGTCTAAACGACGAACCGCCAATATAATGCAATGCAAGAACATCGCTGACAGCAGGGAAAATTGCAACAATCAAAGCAATTATGATATTTGCTATCAACAAATATTTCACACAAGGGGTAATTCTCATCATAAAAATCTTTTAAAGTAAATCAATTAAATTTTTTTTCAAGCTCGTCCATATTCAAAATCACGAGAGTTTGCTTTCCGTCGGGAGAATAATTCGGCTCGGGAGTAGCAAACAATGAATCTATAATTTGTCTCATTTCTTCATTGTTGAGAACCCGTCCCGACTGAATGGCTTCGGCTCTCGCAAGTATTTTTGCAAGTATATCTTTTATCGACGACGATATATTTCCCGATTCATCTTTGTAACTGTCAACAATATTACCAAGAATTGTAACAGCTTTATTATTATCAAGATACGGAGGAATACCTTTCAAAATCGGTTTTGTATCATCAGTTAAATCCAAATCGAAACCCACGCTCATCAATTCGTCCTGTATATCATGAATCATTGCAACAGATTGTATATCAAACGGAAGTTCTTGCGGATAAAGCAATGTCTGAACACCGTCGGCATTTTCGTCTACCTGATTGAGATATTTATTGTAAAGTATTCTGTAATGAGCACGATACTGATCTATTATCATCAAACCGGATTTTACAGGACTTACAATATACTTGTTTTTAATCTGAATTATTTTCCGTTCGGTATTCTCAAGATCCAAAGATTGCTGCTGAGCACCGGAAAAATTTTTATCATCATCCTGAAACAATTGTTCTTGTCCATACAAAGATTGCCAATTTTCGAGATTGTGACGTTCACGAGTTTCGGTATATTTTGACATGTAAGCACTCTTGTACGAGGCCGACGAATATGATTTTTTTTCTGTAGAATCAAACGGATTGTAAAACGGATCAAACTGAATCTGAGGCATTTCAGGTACAGGATCGTTTTTTGAAAAATACGGAATCTCGTTTGCCTCGGTATTTGTAAAATCAATAGAAGGCGCAACATCGGCTTTGTTGAGAGTTTCACGAATACCGGCTTGTATCAAACGGAAAATGTCCGGACCGTTTTCAAAATTAATTTCGGTTTTTGTAGGATGAACATTTACATCAATTGTATGCGGATCTACCTCAAAATAAAGGAAATACGGCGGTGCAGTGTCTGGCAATATCAATTTGTCGTAAGCCAAAAGAACCGCCTTGTTGAAGTACGCATTCTTCATGTATCTGTTGTTAACAAAAAAATATTGCTTGTCGTTACGTTTTTTACTTGCCGAAGGTTTTCCTACAAAACCTGTGATTTTTACGAGCGAAGTATCGATGTCAACAGAAATTAAATCTGAATTTAGACTTTTTCCGAAGATTGAGATAATTCGCTGTTTTAGAGATGCTTTTGGTAATTGGTAAACTACCGATTCGTTGTGATACAGAGAAAACTCAATATGCGGATGAGTAAGCACAATACGCTGAAATTCTGTAATAATATGCTGAAATTCAGTAGTATTACCTTTCAAAAATTTGCGACGGGCAGGAACATTGAAAAACAATGATTTTACCGACATGTTTGTACCCACGGAACAACTTACCGGAGATTGACTTACAAACTGTCCGCCGCTCATAATTACACAAGTACCAACAGCGTCATCTTCCTGACGTGTACGCAATTCCACCTCGGCAACTGAAGCAATAGATGCAAGTGCCTCGCCTCTGAAACCTTTGGTGTAAATACAAAATAAATCGTCAGTTTTGTAAATTTTGCTTGTAGCATGACGTTCAAAACTCATAACAGCATCTTTCTCGCTCATGCCCTGACCGTTGTCAATCACTTGAATAAGTGTTCGTCCGGCGTCTTTGATATTTACAGTAATCTTTGTCGCTCCGGCATCCACTGAATTTTCCACAAGCTCTTTCACTACAGATGCCGGACGTTGAATTACTTCGCCGGCAGCTATCTGATTGGCTAATGCCTCTGACATCAGTTTGATAATTTCAGACATGATTTTGTAAAAAGATGTTTTTTGTTTTTTACTATGTTGCTACAATAATTTACTAAACGTAAAAATAAAATCTATTAAAAGAATCCGAAATATCGGTTAACAAAGTAAACAATCAAACCGAGAATAATTGCAGTAACAAAAATTCTCAAACTTGATTGACGCGCATCTTTGCGTTGACGCTCAAAACGACGACGGAATGTGCCTTTCTGAATCAAGCGAATATCTTCTGTACCCGGCTCACCCATTTCTTTTTTAATCTCATCGTAACGTCTGGAGACTTCCTCTTTCTGAGCATCGTAATAACGCGGATTGTAATTAAATTGATGAATTTTGGTTTCCGGGAAAAATCTTGGTAATGCCATAATCTTATTTTTTATTAAATGTTTGCCACAAAGATAAACAATTTAAATGTCATTTTCATATTTTTTGTATCTTTGTTGGAAAAAATTTCAGTTTTAATGTTAACATTCAACAATTTATCGGGATTAATAAAGTTTAATATATTGGAAAAGCATCCCGAAGTACTAAACTTTGTAACAACAAGGCAAACGCCCTCAGGCTCAGGCACGATGTTTAATATCGGATACTCCGGCGGCAGCGACCAAGAGACCTTGGATTGTCGCAAAGAGTTGGCACAAAGCCTCGGATTGAAAGCAGAAAATTTTGTTTTTCAACAGCAAGTTCACAAAGACAATGTAAAAATCGTAACGCAAGAAGATTGCGGAAAAGGATTTTTAAGCAGGGATACTGCAATCAAAGCCACAGACATACTTGTAACTAAAGAGCGAAATATCTGTTTAGTAACACGTTCAGCAGATTGTGTTCCAGTATTACTTTATTCTCCTGACAGCAAATCGGCAGCAGCGATACACTCAGGTCGCGAAGGTACGTATCTTGGTGTAGCAGCAAAAGCCGCAAAAACACTTGCAGAAAATTTTGGTGCGAAAATTGAAAACATGATTGCGTGCATCGGACCTGCAATTGGTTTTGAATGTTACGAGGTAGATACTGATTGCGCAGAAAAATTTACAAATAATCCGAGATTCAGTCACGAAACTTACGCTTATAAAAGCGGAAAAGTATTTCTCGACTTGAAATCTATGATTTACAACGATTTGATTACCTTAGGATTGAAACCTGAGAATATTGAAAAATCGGATATTTGTACAAAATGCAGCAACAACAGATTTTTTTCTGCCCGCATGAAAGACAATCAACGTTTTTGTGCCGGAATTATGATTAAAAATCAACGATAGTTTACATAAAAATAAAACAGTATGAAAAAGTTATTATTAGGCATCATTGCAGCATCAACATTATTAATGCTTGCATCTTGCGGTGAAGGCATCAAACAACGCCCTCGTGACAACAAGTCAAAAAACAACAAAGTACAAACAGCATCTGCCGTTACAACAAACTCAGAAGTAAAAGAAAGAGGCGGTTTGAAATTGCAAAAAAATTCTCGCCCGGAAATATTTGACAGATACCAATTTGCGTTTTGGGATTCTGCCGACACAAAAGCATATCACGATAAAAAAGAAGAACATCATCCCAAAATCATGATGTCTACAATTGCACCGGACCACAATTTTTCTTCGGTCAACAAACATCAACTTGCTTTTAAACTCGGAGAATATTTTGCAAGCAGCGACTTTGAAAAAGCAAATCACAGAATGAATATGGTTAAAAGTCTTTTGCCCGAAGTAGCAGCAACTGATAGTACAGCAAATTCTACCAACAAACCTGAAAAATATTTCTTCAAATGCGTAACTTCTGCTGAAAAAAACAATCAGTACGGAACAGCTGCTTTGATGGTTTCGGGTTATTATTTTGGTAAACTTTCTGAAACTCTTGCAAATGTAAACTCATCAAATCTTCCGGACGAAAAGACTCTTGCTCTTGGTATCGAAAAACTTGATTCTCTCAAGAGCTATTGCAACGAGATTCTTCTTGGCGAATCGGATATTAATATCACCGCTCCGTTGCAAAAAATTACGGCTTCTGCCGACTCGGTTAAGAATATTTACATGGAATGCATAAGTCAATCTACCGACGATAAATACGCACGCTTAGTTGAATGTATTCACGAAGTAGAAAACTACGCATTCCGTCAGAAAAAATAAGTTTCAAGAAACTCATTCAATTTTGCGATGGCAGGTTTTACCTGCCATTTTTTTTGCTTCTTTGGCAAAACATAATTGGATGAGCATCTTAACTCGACAAACTTCTGATTGAGATTCAAACAAACAAAAGCAAATGCAGCCGATTCCATAGTCTCGATTTGTGCATGATGTTTTTCTGTAAGAAAATTTATCCGTTTTTCGTCTGTACAACATCTTGCTACAGTGTTGCAAGTAACAGCTTTCAAACCATAATCCATCGCAAATTTTTCAGACAACGGATTAACTAGATATCCGGACTGAAATCCGAAATCACAATCCCCGAAAAAACGGCTTCCGATTATTGAAACAAAATTTTGATTTTCGTCCTCAAAACCCATATCAACAAATGTAGTTTTGGACACAACATAAAGTTGACACAAATCTTTATCAAAATCATACTCACCGCAAATACCGACGAAAATTACCAAATCGTACTTTTTTTTCAACAGAACATTTTGAAGTGTAAAAACCGGCAACCACGCTCCCACCCCGGTAATGAGAATATCAATATCAGAACTTAGATTATAGACTTCTCCGGTTTTTAAATCTAAAGTGTCAAACGACTTAATTTCAGAAAGTTCGTTAATACAAGATGCACATATCAAAACATCGCCAAAGAGTTTCATTTTTTGAGAAATAAAATATAATTTTGCAGTCACTAAATTAATAAAAATTTCGCAACAAAAAAATTCCTGCAAATGATAGAATTAACAGAAAAAGGCGCAGAATACAACGAGGGTACAAGATACATCAAAGTCGAAAAGTACAACGAGGAATCCACAAACAGCATCGCAACCAGCGTAAAAAATATGTTGGTACAAATAGGCGAAGATCCAAGCCGTGACGGCATCAAAGATACTCCTATGCGTGTGGCTAAGGCAATGCAATTTTGTACACAGGGATATCAAATCGACCCGAAAAAAATTTTGGAAGGTGCATTGTTCAAAGAAGATTACAGTCAAATGGTTTTGGTAAAAAACATCGAACTCTATTCGATGTGCGAACATCATTTGTTACCGTTTTTCGGAAAAGCACATGTGGCTTACATCCCAAACGGCACTATTACAGGACTTAGCAAAATAGCAAGAGTAGTAGACGCTTATGCAAGAAGACTTCAGGTACAAGAAAGACTTACAATGCAAATTCGCGATTGTCTTCAGGAAGCACTTCATCCGTGGGGAGTTGCCGTAGTAATCGAGGCTTCACACCTCTGCATGATGATGCGCGGCGTTCAGAAACAAAATTCTGTAACAACCACTTCTGCTTTTACAGGTGCGTTTCTCAAAAACACTACAACAAGAGAAGAATTTTTGAGACTGATAAATGTTAACCTTCACTAAAAAATTTGGATGTTAAGGTTTTATGCCTTAACATCTATTTCTTTGATTTAAGATAAGCCTCAGCAACTTCACAAAGTTGATTATAAAAATCTTCACCAAATTCCGAAATAATCGGCTCTTTCAAAAATTTGTAAGCCGGCACACCAAGCTCAGTTCCATATTTCATAGCACATTCGCAAATACTCCAACGGTGAAATTTCATCACTCTAAATGGACCGGCTTTTGACATCCTAATCGGATAAAGATAACAAGATACAGGTTTTCTCCAAGTAGTTTTACCCTCCAAAAATGCCCGTTCGTAAGCACACATCACAATACCGTCCTTGTGAGTTGCAAAAGCACATTCGGCATTGTTAACAAGCGGAGTTCCGAGGTCGCCGTCGCTGTCGATAACGCCGAAGCCCTGTTTTTTTACGGCTTTCTGATTCTCTTCGCTCAAATATTCTTTTGCTTGAGGATAAAATTCTTCCAACTTGTACAATTCTTTTTCAAGAAGCGGAGCTCCGGAATCGCCTTCCACGCAACATTCGCCTTTGCAAGTTTTGAGATCACAAACAAATTTCTGAAGGAACAAATCTTCATCAATCAGTATATCGTTGAGGATTATCATTTGAATAAAATAGAAAAAGAGTATGACAAAATATTTGATTATTTTTTTGATTTTTTTTTAACTGTACCGTAAACAGTAAAAGATGTTAGAAAAACAAAAAAAATAATTTATGAACAATCTCGTGAGTGTTTAATTTCTGATAACGATGTTAGGCTCGTCGGTTATCACAAACTAATCTGCGATTATTCATAAATTATTTTTTTTAACAGAGGATAAAAACTATTCCCACTGAAGTTCTCCAAGTTTTTCGAGACAAATTTTAGCGGCTTTTTGTTCAGCTTCTTTTTTAGAACTGCCAACGCCGGACCCCATTTCATCGTCACCGATTTTGATTACCGAAACAAAATATTTGCTGCCCGGAGCATCAAGGTCGGTCTCGAAAGAAACAGTCTTTTTGTTTTTTTGTCCCCATTCTATCATCTGTGACTTGTAATTGTAGTTGTGATGTTCCAATTCTACAATATTAAGATACTTCGGCATAATCCTTTTAATGATATATTTACCGGCTTTTCTGAAACCTCTGTCAAGATAGACAGCACCCAAAAAGGCTTCAAAAGCATCGCCGTAAAGGTGAATGCCTTGCGAATTGGTTTTCACATTTGTCTTTACAAGTTTATCAAGCCCGATGTGTTTGGTGAGCTCAGAAAGATTTTCACCGTTAACAATGCGCGAACGGCATTGAGTGAGGAATCCTTCCTGTTCCTCAGGGAATTTTTTGTAAAGATACTCGCCAATCAACAAATCCAGCACCGAGTCACCCAAAAATTCAAGTCGTTCATTATTAACTAAAAAACCGTCCTTTTGTCTAATAGATTTAGAACGGTGAATAAGAGCAGTCTTGTAGTACTCGATGTGATTTGGAAAAAAGCCCGTAATTCGTCTTAATTCTAAGACGAATTTTTTATCGGACCTAAAAATAAATTTCAAAAACGACAATAAGTCTGTAAACACTACTTTGTCTTGTTTTTAAGGCTTACAATTTCTTGAAAACCACAGATGCGTTGTGACCGCCAAAACCGAAAGTATTATTAAGAGCGGCTTTGATAGTCTTCGCTTTAGCGACATTAGGAGTAATGTCAAGTTTTGGATCGATATCCGGATCCGGGGTTTGGAAGTTGATAGTAGGCGGTACAGTATTATTTTGCATAGCGAGAACGCAAGCAATAGATTCAATAGCACCGGCACCACCCAACAAGTGACCAGTCATACTCTTAGTAGAACTGATACTCAAATTGTAAGCATGTTCGCCAAATACTTGTTTGATAGCTAATGATTCAGATTTATCGCCAAGACCTGTAGAAGTACCGTGTACATTGATGTAATCGATTTCTTCAGGTTTAACATTACCATCCTCAAGAGCCATTCTCATAACTTGAGCTGCGCCGCGTCCCTCAGGGTGAGGAGCTGTAATATGATGAGCATCAGCCGAAGCACCACCTCCGGCTACTTCGCATAATATCTTTGCGCCGCGAGCTTTTGCGTGTTCGTATTCCTCAAGAATCAAGCATCCGCCGCCCTCGCCAATCACAAAACCGTCACGGTCTTTGTCGAAAGGTCTTGAAGCTGTTTTAGGATCATCGTTTCTTGTAGACAAAGCTTTCATAGAATTGAAACCTGCGAGAGCAGCAATTCCGATAGGAGATTCAGAACCTCCTGTAATCATGATGTCAGCTTTGCCGAGTCTAATCCAATTGAATGCATCAATAATTGCATGAGTAGACGAAGCACATGCTGATACAGTGGCATAGTTTGGTCCACGCAAGTCATATTTCATAGAAATCTGACCCGCAGCGATGTCACCGATCATTTTAGGTATAAAGAAGGGACTGAATTTAGGAGTACCGTCACCTTTGGTGAATTCAATAACCTCATCGGTCATCACATTGATACCACCAATTCCAGATCCCCAAATCACACCTGCCCGTTCGTGATTGAAATCAGCATTTTCCAAACCTGCTTGTTTCATACCTTCATCAGTTGCAATCATGGCAAACTGGGTAAATAAGTCCATCTTAGAAATAGATTTTCTGTCGAAGAACTTAGCAGGATCGTAATCCTTAACTTCACATGCGAATCGAGTCTTGAATTTTTCGGGATTAAAACGGGTAATTGGACCTGCACCGCTTACCCCAGATTTCAAGTTATCCCAAAACTCGATTATATTGTGGCCTAAGGGATTAATAGTTCCCATGCCGGTTACAACTACGCGTTTTAATTCCATAAAACTCTTGTGTTTAGTGCTTTTAAAAAATTACTTTGTGTTGTCTGTAATGTATTTGATTGCATCACCTACAGTAGCGATTTTTTCTGCTTGATCGTCCGGAATTGTGATTGTGAATTCCTTTTCGAACTGCATAATCAATTCAACTGTATCGAGTGAATCTGCACCCAAGTCGTTTGTGAAGCTTGCTTCTTCTGTTACTTCTGATTCATCAACACCGAGTTTGTCTACGATGATTGCTTTTACGCGTGAAGAAATGTCTGACATAATTAATTAAATTTTTTAAATTTTTACTATGTGTTCTTTTTAATTTGTGGCTGCAAAGTAAATAAATTTCGACCACAAAAAAAAATTTTTTTATAAATCATTGTATATTAAATCTTTATTTTTCGTCCGCTAATTATTAAGAAATTTCAAAAAAAAACTCAAAAAAATTGTGTATTAAGCATTTAGAATATTAACTTTGTACCGAATTTGTTCATAAAAAATTTTTCCGGGTCTATTTTTCACGTTTTACAAAATGTTAAAAAATATTATTTTTTCGATATTGACGGTGTGTTTCGCTATCAATGTTGGAATCGGTCGCCCCAAAAACGAAGCCGGTATCAACATGAAATTCATGCGTCTGTACATAAACGTAGACCCTGCTGTTCAATATATTAACGGTTATACTACTCATTATTTTTCTTTAAAAAACCGAAACGAAAGAGATTTGCCTATCAAATTGGATTTGTCGGATTCGCTTACCGTAAGTTGCATTCTACACAATTATAATACAAGGTTGAATTTCTCTCAAGACAACAACAAGTTAATAATATACCCCAAAAATGTTTGGCAAGAAACCGACAGTATTACAATTGTTTACGGAGGAAAACCTCAAAAAACAGGTATCGGCTCGGTGTGTTTTGATCATCACGAAAATATTCCTGCGTTTTGGACTCTCAGCGAACCCTACGGCGCAAAAGATTGGTTTCCGTGCAAACAAGATATCAGCGACAAAATCGACAGTTCTTATATCATTATCAGCTGTCCCAAAAGATACAGAGCAGTTTCCAACGGCAAACTTTACAGCGAAATTGTTACAGGTGCTACCCGCATTACTGAATGGCATCATCGCTACCCGTGCGCTTATTATTTGTTGGCTGTAGCGGTTACCGAATACAAAGTTTATTCCGATTGGGTAACAATTAACAACGATTCTATTGAAATTGTAAATTACGTATATCCTGAACGTTACGAACAATGCAAACGCAAATCTTGGAAACTTGCAAATGCTTTTAAGATGATGTGCGATTCGTTTGGACTTTACCCTTTTGCCGACGAAAAATACGGACACGCTCAATTCGGTTGGCACGGCGGAATGGAACATCAAACTATAAGCTTTTTGTGTCATTTTGAACTCGATTTGATGATTCATGAATTGGCGCATCAGTGGTTTGGCGATATGATTACTTGCAAATCGTGGAAAGATGTATTTGTAAATGAAGGATTTGCACATTATTGCGAATATCTTGCTACCGAAAAAGGTTACGCCCAAGGCCGCTACCCCGAACAATGGCGCAAACACGAAATAGAAGAGGCTTGCAAATACGACAACAGTTGCATTTTTATTCCCGATACTACTGATTATCACAATATATTTTGTCACGAAACATCGTACTCCAAAGGCGCAATGGTATTACACATGTTGAGACGAGAAATCGGCGATGCAGCATTTTTTTCAGCAATGAAAGCCTACGTAAACGACTTCAGATTGAAATATCACAACGCTACAGCCGAAGATTTTTTCAAAATTGTAAATATTATTTCGGGCAAAAATATGGATTGGTTTTACCGCCAATGGATTTTAGGTACAGGTTTTCCGATTTACAAAATAGAATGGCAACAGATGTCTGACGGTCTTGTTAACATCAAAATTCATCAAAACGCATCAGACAGCAGCAACAATATTTTCAGAGTAAAAATTCCGTTGATTTTCTTCGGTCTCAACGACGAACAGACTATTTTCAGACTCAACAATTTCAATCAAGACCAGTTTTTTACAGTAATACCCAATTTTACAGTAAAATATGTAATTTTTGATCCCAACAGCGAGATTATCAGCAAAGGGTCTACTGTAAACAAAGCAAAAATTACAAACACAGACGATAAAATTACAATAAATTCCGAAACTAAAACCGGCAAAGTAAAAGTATTGATTTCGGATTACAAAAATCAATATTCATGGTATATCCTTCGCGATATCAAGACAAAAGAAAGTACGCGTGGCAAAATACCTAACAACGGTAAAATAGAAATACATACCGCAGAACTTCCTGAAGGTCAATACATTTTGCAACTCGACGGTAATAAATATTATTCTACCCGAATTTCTATTTACCATCCGCACAAACTCAAAAAATCAGAATACAAAAAAGTCACGAACAATTCCACCCAAACTCCGAACAAAAATAAATTTACGTTCAGATAAAAAAAAATCCGACACAGTAAAAAAACTTACCATGCCGGATGCCATGAACAATATATATAAATATCATTATTTATCACCGTTGAGCAACATCTGATTCAAGTCAGCCAAAACATTTTTAGCCAAAGATGTAGCTCCAATACGGAATGATGATTTTTCAAAACGAGATTTGCCAAGAATATCTTTGATAATCTGAGCATAAAGTACAGCTTCTTGAGTTGTACGGATACCGCCGGCAACCTTCAAACCTACTTCGCGCTGTGTAGCATTCTGATAATCAACAATTGCCAATGCCATAATAACAGCAGCTCTCGGAGTAGCAGCCGGACTCATTTTTCCGGTAGAAGTTTTAATAAAGTTAGCACCGGCTTTCATTGCTACAATTGATGCGTTATAAATATCAGCATCAAATTTGTAAGCACCTGTCTCAAGAATTACTTTGAGTTTGGCACTGTGAGCAGCAGCCTTCATTGCTTTTACTTCTTCTTCTGCCTTATCAAGACGACCTTCAATTATATCACCGGCATTGATTACGATATCAATTTCGTCAGCACCGTATTTGTAAACATCTTCTACTTCTCTTACCTTGAGATCAAGTGCAGTTTGAGCGTGAGGAAATGCGCCTGCCACCGAAACTACTTCTACTTGAGGAACTTCAAGAGTTTTCTTAACAGTTTGTACAAAGTTAGGATAAACACAAATACCTGCAACATTGTTGAAACCCGGATACTGTTTCTTGAAATTGTTAACACCATTCACCATTTCAGTGATTGTTTTTTCGGTATCAGTATTGCTAAGCGATGTTAAATCAATACAAGAATAAATTGTTTTCAACATCTCAACAGTTGGTTGCAACGGATGATTGCTGTAAAATGTGAGTTTGCTGTCTACAAGTGCAGAACCCCATTTTTCAAAAGAGAAATTTTCCATAATCTATTTTTTTATTAACCTTTATTTATTTCAGTTTTTCGTTGTTGTGATGTCTTTCTCTATCGCGCGAAGTTTTCTTAGCAAGATTTTTTTCAAAAGCCTCAGTAAGATTTACCCCGGTTTGATTTGCAAGACATATCACTACCCAAAGTACATCAGCGAGTTCGTCAGCAAGATCTTTGTTTTTGTCTGACTCTTTGAAACTCTGTTCGCCGTATTTCCTGGAAATAATACGCGCCACCTCTCCCACTTCTTCGGTGAGAACCGCCATATTTGTAAGCTCATTGAAATATCTTACGCCGTAAGTCTTTATCCAAGAATCCACTTTGGCTTGCGCTTCCTCTATTGTCATTTTTTTTCTTACTACAATTTGTTTTTACTGTCGATAATTATCGTAACCGGACCATCGTTGATAAGACTTACTTTCATATCAGCACCAAATTCTCCGGTTTCAACTTTTTTACCGAACTGATTTTCCAAAATAGTAATAAATTTTTCGTACATCGGTTTTGCAATTTCGGGTTTCGCAGCCAAAATATAAGACGGACGGTTGCCCTTTTTGGTCATAGCATGCAATGTAAACTGACTGACTAACAATATATCGCCGTCTACATCATGAATAGAAAGATTCATTACACCGTCTTGATCGTTGAAAACTCTCAAACCATCAATTTTTCCGGCAATCCATTTCATATCCTCCTCGGTGTCGTCAGCAACAAAGCCAACAAGAATCATGTAACCTTGTCCGATTTTGCCTTTTACTACGCCGTCAATTGTTACCGAAGCCTCAAGGCATCGTTGTATTACAACTTTCATTTTTTTCTAACAGATTTTCTTTTCAGATTCAGCCTCAGCTACTTTCTTGAGCGGAACTATTCCTTCCAAAAGTTTACGGTTTCTTGAGATATCAATTGCTGCACAAATTGCATTTTTAAGCGAAGTTTCGTCAGCAACACCCTTTCCGGCAATATCGTAAGCCGGACCATGAATTGTAGAAACGCTTACTACCGGCAAACCTGCTGTATAGCAAACACCTTTGTTGCCTTCTATAAGTCTGAACGCCAAAACAGCTTGGTCGTAATACATCGCCAAAACAGCGTCAAACTTTTTATAAGCCTCCGAAGCGAAAAATCCTTCCGGACTATACGGGCCAAAACATGCAATATCTTCCTGATAAGCTTTGTCAATAGCCGGCAATATGCGTTCGCCCTCTTCGATACCAAAAACTCCGTAATCAGAAGCATAAGGATTGATACCCAAAACTGCGATTTTCGGTTTGCTGATTGTAAAATCTTCTTTCAACGACTTGTTGAGAGTCCGTATTTTCCAAAGAATTTTTTCCGAAGTGATATTTTCTGAGATTTTAGCAACAGGCATAGCACTTGTAACTGTAGCAATTCTACACTTTTCGCCCAAAAATGTTATAACAAAATTTCTGATATTAAATTCCTGAGCCAAAGCCTCTGAACAGCTTGCAAATCTAAAACCCGCATCGCTGATATTAAATTGATTGGTAGGCGCAGCAATCAGGATATCAATAAGATTATTTTTAAGGTCGGTTTGAGCCCTGTTGTAAGCTGCCACGCTACACTCTCCGGCTTGAATTGTAGAATTACCGAGTTCTACTCGTGTATTCTCGTCACAAACATTTATGATATTGATACTATTCGGTACCAAATCAGTAGCGTCTTTGGCATTGTTGACAGTGATATTAGAGATACCAAGCATCTTGCGGTGGTAAGCGGCAATCTTTGGCGAACCGTAAATCACTATTGTAAAATCATTATAAAATTCGGGATCGGCAAGTGCTTTAAAAATCACTTCATAGCCGATTCCGTTTATATCTCCTTGGGTAATACCAATGATGTATTTGTTATCTTCAGTCTTTTCCATCAAAAAAAATATCTATTGTTTGCAAACACAAATGTAAATATTTTTCTTGAAAAAAAACTAATATCTGCCGATTATTTATCAGGCATAGGATTAACACACATCACAGGAATTTTGGCTTCGTTAGCAATTATCTGCTGCTCTGCGGCTCCAAGTACATAATCTTGAAAACGCAAATTCTTGGTAGTCATAATAATAATAAGTCCGCTACCGATACTTTCAGCAAAATCTACCGACTCGGCTGCCAAACCGTCTTTGCCGTCAAGTCTTTTGAGTTCATAGTTGATCGATTTGCTTTCGAGATATTTTACAGCTGCATTGATATTAGCCTGAGTACGTTTTTGGATTTGAATATCAGAATTTTCGATATAACACAGATAAAATTTGCATCGGAAAATCTGAGTAAGGAAATTAGCCCAAACAAGTTTTTCGCGTTCCTCAAGTTTGAAATCCAAAGGCAAAACAATTTTATGAATATCGGCTTCAGTCGGTTTGTTCTGCACCACCAAAAAAGGAGCTTTGCTTCCGGCAATTACTTTCAATGCCCAACTCCCGGTAAATTTCTGAAGTCCTTTCATACCGTGAGTACCCATTATGGCAAGTTCGGCATTACATTCTGATACTATAGATTTTATTTCTGTAAAAATATTTCCGGTTTTTACAATTACAGAAGGTCTAATACCGTATTGAACCATAACATCTTCTGCCTTCAAATTTAGTCTTTCAACATTAAGGGCGATGTCATTTTCCCATTTTGTAATATGAACAAGAATTATCTCACGATCGAGGGCTTTTGCAAAATCTATTGCGTGCAACAATGCAAACTCTGCCTTTTCGGAATAATCCCAAGGCACTACGATAGGTCCATTTGTATTTTTATCTTGCATATTATTGGATTTAGTACAAAATTTATATTCCGCTATATTAAGCAAATTTAATATAAACTACAAATTTTTTATCAACAATTTGCGAGCCAAAACTGATTTTTTTACTACAAAATTGATTTATGGCAAATTACAAAAACTTTAATAACGATAAAAAATATCAACAATTAATCATATTGTAATAAGATGTACAAATCCTTCGCTCCTCCCCCGCTTCTTTTTATCACCGAATTAAACCAATAAAACGATTTTTTTCGATTTCAAGATTTGTCTTAATTCGTTTAATTCGGTGATAAAACACAAATGCAGACAGCAAGATAAGATGTTAAGAAAAATAAAAGTCAAAAAAAAAGCTGTCACGAGAAAAAATCCTCATGACAGCTGAAACAATTTATTTAAAGTAAAAATTAATTCTGTAAAGCGAATTTGATAGGCACTGAGTGGCTAACTTTTACAGCTTTACCACGTTGTTTACCGGGTTTCCATTTCGGAAGCGATTGTACAACACGGATAGCTTCTTTATCCAACAACGGGTCAACACCTCTCATTACTTCTACGTTGGTAACCTTACCTTGCTCGTCTACTACGAAACGAACATATACTGTACCTTGAATATCGTTTTCCTTAGCCATTTCCGGATAACGAACATTTTCTGCAATATATTTTCTAAGAGCAAGTTCACCACCCGGGAACTCAGGCATATCTTCTACAATGAAAAATACTTGAGGTTCTTCCGGTTCTTCTTCTACAACTTCTACTTCTTCGATAGGAGCTGAAAAATCTACTTTTTCAACATCTTCTTCTTGAATTGTAGGAGCATCTTCTACAACCTGATTATCTTCCAAGACATCCAACACATCGGAAATTGTTTGTTGTGGAGGAGGTGGAGGAGGCAATACTACATCTTCCTGACGGGTTACAGGAATCATTTCTTCATCCACAATTTGATCTCTGTTATCTACAAGTTCTTCTGCTTTTTCTACCTTTGAAGAAAATTCAAACAGCCACCAAAAAAACCCCAAAGCAACTATAAGACCAACCTCAAAGAATATCGTTCTCTTATTATCGAGGTTAGCAGATTCAGTTTTCTTTTGTTCCATCTGTATAAAAAATTTTATTAAGTTTAGTAAATACTCATATAAATAATATAGTGTCGCAATCTCAAAAAGCTGATATTTTTTGACACCGCTAAATTACATATTTTTTATTGCAAAATGAAATTTTTGTTAAATTATTTCATTTTTTTATTTCCGGAGGCAATATCACTGAATTTGAGTCTGTTACCCCAACCTTCTGCATCTCCAAACCGGAAATTTCTGTCTGATTGTTTTCATAAACAGTCTTCGGCGTCTCGTAATTTATCACAAAAAGTGCAATCGCGAGTGCAATTGTAAGACCGATCTGAAAATATAACATCCGATGATTTTCATCATTTCGTGTCCTCATATAATACCTCCTATTTATTATAACTTAAAAACAGATTTCGGATTTACAATCTTACCGTTTTTACAAGTTTTGATAAAAACCGGATGACCTTCCTGATTAGGTTTGCCGATTACATCGCCGACTCTAACATCAGACAAATCATCTTTTACCAAAATACCGCCGATAAACACTGTAATACTATCATTCATCATCATGATTTCATTATCGGAAACATAATTAAGCTTACCGCTCATAGGAGCAAGTATCTTAGAATGTGTTGCCACCTGCAAATCAATCTGACGATGCGACAATACATAAAGCTCGTCGTCAAGATACGTGTAATTCTCAAAAAAATCGCAACTTATCCTAAACCTGCCATCCACCGGCACGTCCCAACCCTCACGCTCCCGCGTAAAAATTCCGGCAAGAACAATATAAGTTGCAACCAAAAACGCAAGAACAGGTAACGAAAGCAAAAACCTTGTTTTTTTCACCTCGATGCTGTCCCTGTTGAAAAGGTGAATTATCCTTTGCGCAATAGAACTATTGAGTCGCTTTTTTCTCGGTTTTAACATCTCTTTGTCCGTATTACTTGCCCCCAAACGGAGAATCAAACGCGAATAATCCGAAACATCGCCGCCCACACTACTATCTGCAATATTCTCACAAATAAATCTTGAATGTCTTGACGCTCTTTTTACTGCGGGATTATACCATTGCAATACAGAATACAATCCGAAAATCAAAGTATCAACAGAATGACGGCCTTTAATATGCTGTTTCTCATGAGCAAAAATAATTTTCAAATCCTTCTCATCCAGAGATTCAGCCTTTTTCCCGACAAAAATATTGGAGAAAAACGAAAACGCCACCGTATTGAGATTTGTTTTATAAACCTTAGTACCATCCTCCAACACAGCCGTTACAGGATTGAGTTTCAGTCTTAAAGTCTTGTACAAACCTCTTAAAAACGTAAAAAGCTTAACAGCAACTCCCGCCACATACACTGCAAAGATAATTAACACCAAATTTTCAAAGAACTGCGAATCAAGAAACTCCGACCACAAAGTACCGATTGTGCGTTCAGTCTTAAAAGTTATCAAGTCAACACCATTATCCTTAGTAACATCCACAATCAAAACATCCTCAGTCTTGAAACCGTGAACATGATGTTTGATTTTCAGCAATGGCAAACCGTAACTTAGAAAAACAGTCAACAAAAGGAAAATTCTGTTCCATTTGTTGTAACACAAGCTATAATACACACTGTTGTAGAAAGCTATTAGCAGATAAAATATCAAACCTGCCTCCAACGTGTACTCCAACAGTGCAACCATTATTCAGAAGCTTTGTTATCAATAATCTTCTTGATTTCAGAAATCTCGTTATCAGAAATCTTTTCCTCGTCAACCATATAAGAAACCATAGTTTCATAACTGCCGTCAAAATAATTTTTTAGCATCTGACCAAATGTAAATTTCTTATATTGCAACTTAGAAACAATAGGGTAATACTGATAAGTTTTACCATAAGCCTTAAAACCCACAAAACCCTTATCCTTGAGAATTCTTACCACACTACTAATAGTATTGTAAGGCGGTTTTGGCTCCGGCATCTCTTCGATGATATCCTTTACGAAAGCTTTTTTGAGCTTCCATAACATCTGCATCACCTTTTCTTCTGCTTTTGTAAGTTGTTCCATAATATCGTTTACTTGTTAATTGACGATGCAATTATATAACTAATTTTTCAGTTGACAAAATTATTTTTTAAGTTTTTCAATTAAATTTTCAGTTGATTTGGTAATACATTATAATACAACATGTTATAAACATTAAAAAATTACTCACAACTATAATAAAAAACCCCGAACTTCCTAATTTTTCGCAGGAAATACGGGGAAAACACAATAATTTTACTGTTTTTTTAGTAAAAAATATGACTTTAAATTTTAAGAATTTGAAATTACCGCTGAATTATCAAACTGACGTTTCTTACATTTAGAAAACAACTCGTTGACAATCAACATAAACTCATCACAAGATTCAGGAGCAACATAAACATTGTAAAATTCAATAAAATCTACAAGTTTGCTCCAAGCAACATTCAAATCATTGCGAGCCAATTTTTTCATACCTTTAATAGACTGAGCATAAGAGCCGCGTTCTTCATAAAGTGCATTATGCTTTTCCAACAGAGCTTTGGCTGCCACGATATACGCATCGATGTTTAAAGTTTTCAAAACTTCATCTCCGAGTTTTTCCAACTCATCAATCTGACATCTGTACTTACTGAAACGTTTAAACAAATTGTTGCCACGCAAAATTTTGTATTTACACAAAATTTCTTTAGCAGCACCCGCCTTCTGTACTACAGATTCATCAGGGTGATACATCTGTGCGAACACAATACTTGTAAGAGCTTTGAAAAGCAAATCCACTTGTTCTCTAAATCCAACAAGCTCAATTGTTTGAGGATTGGTTCGCATCGTCTCGATGTTAACACACAATGTTTCGTAACATCTTGACAATTCTTTTACTAATTTACCATTACGTATTTCTTCAGGCAACTGTTCCACAGCTACAAGTGCTCGCTCCGTGAAATACAACGCTTCTAAGTTAGATAACTTAACGAGACTTTTTTTAGATAATGTAATCATAATTAATTTTATTTTTTAAATGTTAATATATTTCGTTAATTAAATATCATAAGATTAGTCGGAGTATATTGTAACATCCAATCTATATAATATTATATTGATAGAAGTATCAATAAACAATCGAATAATCAATTATAACAATACAAATATACAAATATTTTTTTAAATATGCAAATATATATCCAAAATCAGTCTACAAAACGCCCTAAAAATCAGCTTAAAAAGGCTAAAAAAAACGCAAAAATACCGTCTACACGTCTTGTATTGGGGGGGATGTTAAAAAATATTAAAGTTTTCAACTATATATCAAGTAGTTACAAAAAATTACAGATTTTCAACGCTAAAAGGAAGGAAAATATAATATTTTTTTATTGTATATACGCCCGGAAATTTTGTGTTTGCATTTGCATTTTGACTTTCGATGCCCGGAAATTTTGTATTTGCATTTGCATTTTGACTTTTGATACCCGGAAATTTTGTGTTTGCATTTGCATTTTGACTTTTGATGCCCGGAAATTTTGTGTTTGCATTTGAATTTTGACTTTTGATACCCGGAAATTTTGTGTTTGCATTTGCATTTTGACTTTCGATGCCCGGAAATTTTGTGTTTGCATTTGCATTTTGACTTTCGATACCCGGAAATTTTGTGTTTGCATTTGCATTTTGACTTTCGATGCCCGAAAAAAAATCTGTTTTGTAGTGAATTTGTGTAGAAAGGATGTTTATTTGTGTGTTAATTTATATTCTTTTGATTAGTTGATAAAAAAAAATCAACGAATTAAACAATTCAGGCAACAAATAACGATTCTGTTAATCTGTTTTGTTTGTTTAATTCGTTGATAATAGAAATAATCAAATAAATTATTTGTTATTATCGGTTTCGCTGTCTTTAGGTTTCTTCATGATAGCATAAATCTCGAATCCGAATCCGAAAAGAACTACAATCGGAGCAAGTGTTATACGTGTAAAACTGAAGACAGATTCGTCGAAAACGTTAGGATCGTCGCTACCGCCTCCTGCCATAAGAATGAAACCTAATAATATGATTCCCATGCCGATAAGCATGAGTTTGTAATTTTCTTTTCCAAGGGCCAAACCGAATTTTTGACCGTTGTTGTTGCTGTTGCTATTGAATTGCATGGTATTAGTATTAAAAATTAACAGGGAATTCTCCGGTAATTGTTCTTGCAGTAAGCAATGAAGTCATTGATACTCCGAGTATTCCGTGAAGTCCGATATTTTGTCCTGTCCAATATATATTGTTGGCAAGTCGTTGGAACGGCATTTTTTTGGTAATACCGTAAGCCGCACCGTCTGCCGTGCCGGTGTAATCTTTCCATGTAAGCGGTGTTGATGTATAGATATGATCTACAGCATCTTTCAATCCGGGAACATATTGATTTGCTAATTCTATAAGTTGTTGAGCTTTTTCGGCTTTGATGTCCTCGTATTCTTGAGGCCGGTGCATCGGTTTTGTTCCGTCGAATTTTGCTACGTCTTCCCAAAGCATTGGTGTAAGGATGTCAACATTTTCTGCAAATTCGCCGTCAGACGGAACTGCAAAGTTTACTAATGCGCATCTCGGCTTTTCTGAGGCTTTTTGTGTACCCTCGCTCCAAACGTCTGACTCGTGGATATAGATATTACGATTCAGATATTTGAGTTTTCCGGGTTTGAGAGCGATATTTGCTGTAAACATGCCGTAACTGTTTTCGAGTTCGGAATATCTGCGTTTCTGAGCTTTGCGAACAAATGTAATATCTTCGGCGAGTTTCATTGTCTCGCGCGGATGTACGTTTGAGATTACGTTTTTTACTTCTATTGAATCTTTGCCTTGGATTTCCAACATCGAAACGTTGGAATCTTTTTCGATAAATTTTGTAACTAAACAATTTGTATAAACCTCTCCGCCCATTTTTTTTACAGACTCGGCGAGATGTTCGGCGATTTGCATTCCTCCGCCTTTTATACGGTAAGCACTCAGGATAAACGAAGCGTTGATTTGTGCAAAATGATAAAGCGGCAGTTTGGAAGTAAGAGGCATTTTGGGAGAAGTACCCGACAACACGTTTTTCAAATCCTGATTGGCTACATTCTGATTCAAATAATCCAAAGCATTGATTTGAAAAGGTGAATTTTCGCTCAACATGCTCTCTTGATCGCGCGTAAATGCATCAAAGATGTTTTCTCCGATGTTTTTAAACAGTTCGGTAACTGTATTGATGCTTTGTTGTTGTGAAGGAAATTTTTCTAACAATTCGGTTCTGAAATTTTCAAAACCGTTTTTTATCATGTAGGAATTTCCTTTGTATATTACTTGGTCGAAACCGTCGGTATCCATCTTATGCCAAGGTAATTGCATAAGATCGAAGTATTTGAATATTCTGTTTAGCGGTTGTCCTTCGTCCAGACCTCCTACATAATGAAAACCTGTATCAAAAGTAACACCACGACGTTTGAAAGTCTGAAGACATCCTCCGAGATATGGATTTTTTTCCAATACAACTACTTTCATTCCCCGCTTAGCAAGGATATAAGCACATTGCAATCCTCCGAGCCCTGCTCCTATTACTGCTACGTCGTACATGGTGTTTTTTTTGATATTGATTTTATTAGAATTATGAAAAAAAATTACGGTACAAAAAATAAAATAAAAAACTACTGTAATTTGTCCACCAAAGTACCGGTGAGTGTCATAAAAGTAGTTTCACCGTAAAATATTGTTGCCGAGAGTTTATAAGCATCAGCGGCATCAAATTGGATTTTTACGTCCAATTTTGGCGAACCGTCGGGAGTTACCATAGAAGTAAGTCTGCAACGGTCGATATTTTTCAAAGTAAATTGTTTGCCTTGAGCATCTTCAGCAAGTTCTTTAATCATCTGAATATTGCAAACGCCCGGAGTAATAGGTTTTTCGGGAAAATGTCCTTTGTAAACATCGTGACCGGGATTTAGCGATACAGAATATATTACAGAACCATCCTCCTGAACTTGCTTGTTATCAATGGCATAAAAATCTTTTACTAACATAATCTTGTATTAATGTTTTTTGTTTGGCACGATATTCCAACGTTTTTTCCAATCAACATAAAAATCGGGATTGCTAGTTTCAAAAACGCCGGAACGCGAAACGAACAATTGTGTTGTTTCGGCTTCTATAATCAACGCATTGTCTTTCGGACGTGTAATGGTATATTGAAAAACCATTTTAGCAGCGCGAGTCGGAATATATTTAATAGTCATCTGAAGTACATCGCTGATTCTTGCAGAAGCTCTGTATTTCAAATGCATATCCACAACGGGAGCTACATAACCGCTATTGAAGATATGCAGGTATTCAAAACCGAATTTAGCACCGAATTTTTCTCTGGCATCTTCCATGTATTTGACATAATTACCATGCCAAACCATCTGAATGCCGTCCAAGTCGTAAAAAGGGACTTGAAATTCGTAACTAAGCGATAGTTCTTGTGCTGATTGTGAATCTTGGCTCATCTCTACCTTTTGTCCATAAAAATTTTGATCTTGCAGGAAGCAGCAAGTTGACCATTGATAGTAGTCTCTGCATTCATGAGGGTGATATTCATAGCATTAGACACTACAGTAAGAGAAGATTTGAGTTCATCTCCCACATGGGCAGGCTTTTCGAGAGCAAACTTTTTGATTTCTGCAATATAGCCCAACACGATAGGACGTTTATTAATCCAATCGTTGTAACCGGCAAAACAAGCAGCCGACTGTGCTATATGCTCTATCATACCGGACTCAGAAAACAACTTGCCGTCAACAAATATATTATTGGCGGCAATTGTAAGTCCTGTCTCAACGGAAGTCTCATTGGCAGAATACAATTTGTCTACCATCATCATCGGTTCGCGCTGAGGTATAAAAGTTTTGATCTCTTGACCTGAATACATCGCAGGTGTAGACATCTCTAATAATTAAGAGTTGAGTTTATCAAAAACAAAATCATAAAGGTTCTGGAATGTTTTTACTTGAGCAACACTCTGACCTTTGATTTCTACACCAAATTCTTCTTCTACGAGTGCAATCATATCTACAAGGCTAAGGCTATCCAACTGAAGGGTTTCTTTGATATTAGCCTCAGGAGTGATTGATGATTCTTCAACTTCAAATTCGTTAGCAAGAACGGAATTCATTTTAGCTATGAGTTCGTTTTTTTCCATCTTATTAATATGTTTTGAATAATAAATATAGTTGTGTGAGCGCAAATTTCGTTTTTTTTTTGCTTGTCACAAAATTATTTCGGTAAAAAAAATGATAAGTTTATCAAAAACAAGGATAATCCTCTTTTTTTCAAACAGTTTTAATTGCCGGAAGCTTCTTCGTACTTCATTGTTGCTTCTTCCCAAAAGTTCATTTCGTTTTCGAGTTCGGCTTTTATGTTATCGTATTGTTTGAACAATTCCATATCGGTTTGATTCTCCGGAAGTTCAAGTTTTTTCTGAATTTCATCGAGTTTGGATTCAAGTTCGGCAACACGCTGTTCTGATTTGTCAACTTGAGATTTCAATTTGCGCAATGCTTTTTCTTTTTCTTTGCGCATAAGATAATCTTCTTTGCTACCGGCTTGAGGTGCTGATGTATTTTCTGCTGATACGTTTTTGGAATCGTTTGTCGGTTCTGTTTTTGCAGTTTGATTGTTTTTGGATTTCTGCATTTCGAACTGACGCATGTTTTCCAGTTTGAGTTTTTCGAGGAAATATGTGATGTCTCCTTTGTATTGTTTTACTTTCTGATCTTTGAACTCGTAAATTGTTTCTGCCAAGCCATGCAAGAAATCACGGTCGTGAGATACAAGTATCAAAGTACCGTCGTAAGCGAGCAAAGCTTGTTTTAATATTTCTTTGCTTCTGATATCCAAATGGTTGGTAGGTTCGTCGAGTACGAGTAAAGAATATGGTTGAAACAATAGTTTTGCCATCTCAAGACGCGCACGTTCACCTCCGGAAAGTACTTTTACTTTCTTGTCGATATCTTCGCCGCCAAAGAGAAATGCTCCAAGTATATCACGTACTTTTGTACGCATATCTCCTGTAGCAATATCGTCAAGTGTTTGAAATACAGTTTTTTCCAAATCCAAAAGTTCGTCTTGATTTTGGGCATAGTATCCGATAGAAACATTGTAACCAAGTTTTAACTCTCCATCGTAAGGCAATTGTCCGATGATACAACGAGAAAATGTGGTTTTACCTTCACCGTTGCGACCTACAAATGCTACCTTCTCCCCTCTTTCGAGCTGAAAATCAATATCTTTTAATATTACTTTCTCGCCGAATGCTTTTGTAAAGTTGGATGCTTTTACAACGATTTGTCCCGAACGCGGAGCCGGCGGAAATTTAAAATGTATCGAACTGTTGTCTTCCAAATCTACTTCAAGACGTTCCATCTTGGCGAGCATTTTCATTCGCGATTGTACTTGATTTGATTTTGTAGGTTTGTAACGGAAACGTTCGATAAATTCTTCGGTATCTTGAATGATTTTTTGCTGATTTTCGTAAGCAGATATTTGTTGCTGACGGCGTTCTTTTCTCAATTCAAGATATTTTGTATACGGAGCATTGTAATCGTAAATTTTACCGAGAGAAATTTCTATTGTACGTTTTGTAACATTGTCCAAGAAACTTCTGTCGTGAGAAATCAATACAACAGCTCCCGGATAATCTTTCAAGAAGTCTTCGAGCCACTGAATAGATTCGATATCCAAATGGTTGGTAGGTTCGTCGAGCAAGAAAACGCCCGGCTTTTGCAAAATTACCTTTGCCAAGATGATACGCATTTTCCAACCGCCTGAAAATTCTGAAGTTTGACGTTTAAAATCAGATTGTTTGAATCCCAAACCTTTCAAAACTACTTCGGTTTCTGCCTCACGCTGATTGGAATTACCAATCATATTGAGTTTGTCGGTAGCATCCGTAAGCTTGTGAATAAGATTCATATAAGATTCCGATTCGTAATCAGTACGCTCAGAGATTTCGTCGGTAAGTTTTTTGATTTCGGATTCCAAGTTTTCAGCATCTTCAAAACAAGTAAGAGCTTCTTCCATAACGGTTCTACCGCCCGGAAGATCCATCTGCTGAGGCAAATAGCCGACAGTTACATCGCCGGGAATTGTAACACTACCGCTCTCGATGGGCTGAAGTCCAACGATAGTTTTCAAAAGTGTTGACTTGCCGGCTCCATTTTTTCCGGTAAGACCAATCCTGTCTTTGGGATTGATTACAAAACTTATATCCTGAAATAAATCGTTACCTGAAAATGTTACAGTTACGTTGTTAATCGAAATCATTATAATTCTGCAAAAAATTTTCGCAAAGTTAAGCATTGCGAATGGAATATGCAACATTTTTTAGTTTTCTGAGGCTGAAAAACCGATTTTCGTAACCTCAAGATTATCCTCACAGTCTTCTAAAAGCTGATTTATCGTTTTGTTGAATATCGGATGTACCAAATTGCCGGCTATTTCCGACAGCGGAATCAATACGAATTTACGTAAATGCAAAAATCTGTGCGGCACTATCAAATCCGTTGTATTGATTACTTCAACATCATAAAAAAGGATGTCGATATCAATAGTTCGCGCCTGATAAGAATTTGAAGTCCGTTTCCGCCCCAAATCTGTTTCTATTATATGAATCAGATTCAAAAGTGTTAACGGCTGAAGTTCTGTAGCGATCTCAACTACTTGATTGTAATACGGTTGATCATCATATCCCCATGATTGAGTTTCATAAACCGAAGATTTTGTAATTAAATCGCCGGCAGATTCGGTTAATCTCTCAATTGCACGGTTGAGAAAAAAAATACGATTGCCGAGATTGCTACCCAACAACAAGTAAACTTTGTTCTTGTTCATAACTTCTTTTATAAAACTGAATTATGCAATTGCTTTTGCAATTTTTTTACAATCGATAGTAATATCTTCGGCACGCTGAAGGTCTTTCGCGATGTAATCTTCTGTAAATCCGCCAATAAGCGGCATTTCAAAATGTCGTTCTTTGAAAGGTATAAAAACGTAACAAAGAGAATCACGAACAGCATAACGTATTTCGTCACGATTGTAACGGTTGGTATTCCAAAGGGGATTGAGTTTGGATTTCAATTCATTTTCCGACAATCCGGCGTCCACGGTGTAACAAATACCGGAAAAATTGAGTCTCCGACCTTCACCACAGCCGCGAATTGCGCCAATTTCGCGGTAAAGAATTTCTTTGTCATCGGTTTTTACTACAAAACAATCCTGAGATTCAAACTGCGCACCTCCAAAAAAGTCAAAAACTTCCAAATCGTTGATAGGACCGCCGTTTTGCTCGTAAGTGATTTGCGGAAAAAACTCTTGAATCTTTTTCATGACATTTTTCTTGTAACGATTGTTGAAAACCAAGAAAAGTAATAATCCTATTTGTATAACAACAAGTACAGTAAGACATATTCCGTACCATCTGTTGAAATAAAAATATGAAAATACCATAGCGGTCAGCAACAACAATTCCGCAAAGATAAAAGTCAATCGCAACAATGCGATACGACGCACAATATCGTTTGACTTCTGAAGGTAATCGTCAATTTTTGAGTCATATATGCAAAAGTTCTTTTCAATCATGATGTTATTTTTTTTTACTATTCCCAATCATTAATCAACAAAAAATATTCCAAGAGGCTGTATGTTTGGTTATATCAACATTAAAGAAAAGCTAAATTCAATTAATAGTAAAAAAAAGGGCGAACAAGATGCCCGCCCCAAAATTCATTTAAACAATTTATAAAATTATAAACCGAATTCTTTTTTAATTTGATCAACATAATCAAGTTTTTCCCATGTGAAAAACTCAACTTCTTTGCTGACATGTTTACCGTTTTCGTTAACAACAACTGTTTGAGTATAAGGTTGACGACCGAAATGACCGTAAGCAGCTGTCGGAAGGAAAATCGGATTTTTGAGTTTCAAACGTTTGATAATTGCAGAAGGTCTCAAATCAAATAATTTCTGAATCTTCTTAGCAATCTCACCGTCAGAGAATTGTACTTTCTTTGTACCGTAAGTATTTACATAAACACCTACAGGCTGAGCAACACCAATAGCGTATGCTACTTGTACGAGTACTTCGTCGCAAACACCTGCTGCTACAAGATTTTTTGCAATATGACGAGTAGCGTAAGCAGCAGAACGGTCAACCTTAGAAGCATCCTTACCAGAGAAAGCTCCACCGCCGTGAGCACCTTTGCCGCCGTAAGTATCAACGATAATCTTACGACCTGTAAGACCGGTATCACCATGAGGACCTCCGATTACAAATTTTCCGGTTGGATTTACAAACAATTTGTATTCTGTAGCAAAAAGTTTTTTCTCATTGTCGGTAAGGGTATCAATCAAACGAGGAATAAGGATATTTTTTACGTCCTCAGTAATTTTGTCAACCATCTTTTGGTCAGCAAGGAGCTGAGCTTCATCAGAAGAATCTGACGGTTTAATGAAATCATCGTGCTGAGTACTCAATACGATTGTATCAATTCTGTAAGGTTTGTTATTATCGTCGTACTCGATTGTAACTTGAGATTTGGAATCAGGACGAAGATAAGTCATTACTTTGCCTTCACGACGGATTTTAGCAAGTTCGATAAGAAGCTTGTGAGAAAGTTCCACTGAGAAAGGCATAAGATTTTGGGTTTCTTTTACAGCATAACCGAACATCATACCTTGGTCGCCGGCGCCTTGATTTTCTTCTTCAGCACGCTCCACACCACGATTGATATCTTGACTCTGACCATGAATAGCAGAGATAACACCGCAAGAATTGCCGTCAAACATGTATTCTCCTTTGGTATAACCAATTTTGTTGATAACATCGCGAGCTACTTGCTGTACGTCTACATAGCCACGAGTTTTCACCTCACCACCGAGAACTGCCAAACCTGTTGTAACAAATGTTTCGCAAGCTACTTTTGACTCGGCATCTTGTTTCAAAAATTCATCAAGCAACGCATCTGAAATCTGATCTGCGACTTTGTCAGGATGTCCTTCTGACACTGACTCTGATGTAAAATAATGTGACATCGTTTTTAATGTTTTATGTTTTTAACTTTAATCATTAAAAAAATATGTGGTTGAAAATGATAATGGAGGGTATTGCTTTAGCATTTTTTTTAAGCGGTTGCAATCAAAACCAAATCCGTCCGCACGTATTTTTATAGTTCACAAAAATAGATATTATTTTCGTAACTAAAAAATGTAATTTGACATTTTTTCTTTATCTTAACGTAAATAGGAAAGTTTTGAAATACAAGAGATGTTTTTTGAAACGCGCGAGATTTTTGATGTGAATTTAGATGTGTTTTTTAATATTAGACGCGAATTTAGACGCGATAAATCGCGTCTCTACGGGTAGGAATTATGGAGGCTATAAATCCAATTGCTGTTACTATTATTGTTGTAACTACGATGTCCCAAAAGCGAATTTCTACCGGATAATAATCAATTATAAACGAACCTTCAGGAAATGTTATAACATGAAATTGTATTTGTATCCAACAGATTAACAATCCGATAATTATTCCGGCAATTGTCCCGGTAAGTGTTATAAGACGACCGGTATTGGCAAATATTTTTCTAATAAAGATACTGTCAGCTCCAAGATCTGTCAACGTAATGATATCTTTGCGTTTATCAATAATCAACATCGTAAGCGCACCGATGATATTGAATGATGCAATTATTATAATAAAACTCAACATCACAATTATTGACATCTTTTCTGATTGCATGATTTTATAAAGGATGTCTTGCTGTTGATAACGGTCTTTTACTTGGAATCCGTCGCCAAGGATGTCTTTGATTTGCTGACAAGTAGCACTTACTTTGGAATAGTCGTGACAAGCAATTTCCAGAGAAGATACTTCGGTGGAATCGTATTCCAAAAGGTTTCGCGCAAAATCTATCGGCACAATTACGTATTTGGAATCAAAATCCTGATGAATATGAAATATTCCCGACGGCACTATCAACGAATGCGAAAATGCGTCAGCAGGATTCATAGAAACTTTTTCGGTGCGACGTGGCGCGTATATTTTCAAAGGCGTAAAACCGTTGATATTTACTGTAAGATTTCCGGCAATATCATTGCCGACTAATGCGAACGGAATTCCTTTCGGGTCTTTCAAGAGATATTCTCCGATGTAAGTGCAATTTTTGATATTACAAATTTCATCGTAATTCAGTTCTACGCCTTTGATTGTTGCAATATATTGATAATGTTCGTATTGAAACAATGCTGTCTCTTCAATATTTTGCATTACGATTTTAACATTGTCAATAGAGGAAAGTGCATCGTAAGTTGATTTGTTGATTTTGAATGTTTTACCCTGAGAAACAGAAACTTTGATATCAGGGTCAAACTGATTCATCATTGATTGTATCAACGAATCAAAACCGTTGAATACCGATAAAATTACAATAAGAGCGGCTGTCATTCCCGCAACTCCAAAAACTGAAATCAACGAGATGATATTCACCAAACTCATTTTACGGGAAAACAAGTATCTGAATGCAAATTTTACCGGTAAATTCATTTTAGATGTTTTATTTTACAGCTTTTACAATCAAACCTGTACCTGTCTTGTGTGATGTAATTGTATCAATCCAATCCAACACAAAGGCAAACGGAAATGTAACGATGTAATATGGTATAAGAAGAATAAAAAACAGTTTAGAACAGTTTAACATCAAAATAGGCCATTTCATCGAGAGCAACCAAGCAATAGAACCCGGTGTACCGTAAGAATATTTTGATTCTACTTTTGAGAATCCTGCATTCTTGAGTTTTGTTTCGATATCGTTGATATTATAACCGTCGCGAACGTGTTCATCAATAAATGAATGTTCACCTTCGTGATGTACATCCGAGCCGCCTTGGTCTGACGGAGTAGAAATCAAAAGTACACCGTCTTTCTTGAGAGAGGTACAGATATTTTTAAAAACTTTTTCGTCCTCAAGTATATGTTCCATAACATCTACCGACAATACAAGATTGTAGGTATCCGGTTTTGAAAATTCTGTTAAATCAGCATATTCAAATTTTACACGGTCTTGACGTTTAATTTTGGTAAAGAAATCGTTGCAATCGTCAATTTGTTCTTGTTTGACATCAACACCAAGGATATCGGACTTTTTGAGGTAACTGCTTACAAAATAATCGTATTGACCGTAACCGCTACCTGCATCAAGTACGCTAACTGATTGGTTTCTGTCTTTTGAATATAATTTTTTGATTTCGCGTTTGATATACCACGCCCTCAACAAAAGGATGTCGAGCAAATTATAAAACAATTTTCTCAACCAAGGTGCTTTGTTGAAAACATTTCCTAACGAGCGTTTTACTGGATCGTATTGCATAATTGATTATTCGTTTTTGTTTTTATCAAGCAATTGATTGATACGCTCAGCATAATCCAAAGATTGATCGAGCATGAATATAAAATTAGGAATACGTCTTAACTGAAATCTGATAAGTTTAGCGACTTCAAATCTTATATCTTTAGTATTGATTTCGATTTCGTCAAAGATTTCTTTGCGTTTAGCGGGCGGAAATATCGAAACGAATATTCTCGCCTCGTCGAGATCGGATGTTATTCTAACTTCTGATACAGAAATCATTACACCGTTGTAATCGCTTGCATGATGCAAGAAATAATTTGCAAGTTCTTTCTGTAAAAGTCTGCTTACTTTGCTTTGTCTTGTAGAATCCATATTATTAAGAAAAATTTTTCACAAAGATAAAACAATTGTTTTAAATATTCAAGTTGATAGAAACCAAATTTATAAAAAATTTAAATTAGACGGTTTTTACTTTCGCACGTCATTTTTTTATCACCGAATTAAACGAATTAAACAAATATTCTTAATTCAACGAAGATTTTAATTTCCTTACGGAATTTTAAAATACAAATTTTACAAATACCAATTATCAGAAAAATTATTCGTTTTAATTCGGTGATAATAAAAAACTTCCTGTTTACAGTGTCCACCCCTACAAAATTTTATCAATACGGACGTTGATAGAAATTACCAATCAATGTCTCGGTTTTTAATGTATTAATAAAAGCACTGCTGTCAATATCATGTACAAGTCGTATTACTTTTGAATACTCATCTTGAGAAACCACCGAATAAACAATCGACATCTGGCGGCGTGAATATGCTCCCTCACAAGGAAGAATTGTTGCAGCGTGATTGGCTTCGTTGTAAATAAGTTCACAGATTTCTCTCGGTTTGGTAGTTACAATCAACAATGTTTCTTTGTCGTAACGGTGGAAAGTTAATTGTATAACCTTGGTTGTTACATACTGAAATATAATAGAATACAATGCCTTTTCCCAACCGAACATAAATCCGGCAATTACCAATACCACAACATTGAATCCCAAAACCAAATTCCACGAATCAATATGTTTTTTCTCGGAAAAATATATTGCGATAAAATCAGTACCGCCCGAAGTTGTATCTTTCAACAAACACATGCTGATACCCAAACCTTGAACAATACCGCCGAAAATACTTATCAAAAGCATATCTTCAGTAATTTTGTAATTCGGCAAAAAGTCGGTAAACAAAGCGGTAAAAACAATCACAAGGCAAGAATACAAAGTAAATTTCTTAGCGATAAACTTAAAACCGATATATACCGGCACGGCATTCAGCAAAATATTCACCACGGAATAAGGTAAATCAATACCGGTAAAAAGTTTAAACATCCTAATTACAAGAATTGTAAGACCAGTAACACCGCCCGGAAACAATTCACCTGCATTACAGAATGTATTGATACTCACTGCCATTGTTAATGACGCAATAATAACCACAATCAATGTGGACAACTCTTTTTTCCAATTAAAATTAGTCTTCATAATGTTAAAATGAAATTCGGTGCAAAATTACAAGGCAGAATCGAATTGTAAAAAAAAGAACCAAAGAATTTCAGTGAAATTTTCATGAAATTCTTTGGCTCGAATATTAATATTGATATAACTCAACTTTCTATTTTATCAACATCCGACATCTTTTTCGTGTCAATAAGTTTTTATTTATCAACTAATTAAACGAATTAAAACGAATTATCCTTCCGGCAATTTATATTCGTTAAATTCGTATTCTTAATTCCGTTAGGAAATTAAAAATCTTCGTTGAATTCAGTTTTTTCGTCTTAATTCGTTTTATTCGGTGACAAAAATCTATAATCTAAGGGCAAACCTAAGTGTTCGCCCTAAATAATTGATATAAAATAATTGCGAATACAATTAAATTACCTTTTCCAATTGTGAGATATTTCTTTGAACGTCCTCATCGCTCACAACATAATTTTGAAGTGAACCGCTCAAATATTGATCGTATGCTGACATATCTATCAAACCGTGTCCCGAAAGATTGAAAAGTATTACTTTCGATTCGCCGGTTTCCTTGCATCTCTTGGCTTCGTTGATTGTTGCTGCAATAGCGTGACAACTTTCAGGAGCAGGAATAATACCTTCAGCACGCGAAAACAACATCCCGGCTTCAAAACTGTCAAGCTGTTTGATATCAACCGCTTCCATGTATTTATCCTTCAACAATTGACTTACAATAACTCCCGCTCCGTGATACCTTAAACCTCCGGCATGAATATTTGCAGGCATAAAATTGTGACCCAAAGTAAACATCGGCAACAAAGGTGTATAACCGGCTTCATCACCAAAATCATATTGGAACACACCGCGAGTAAGTTTCGGACAGCTTGCAGGCTCTGCGGCAATAAACCTTGTAGTTTTACCCTCAAGAATATTGTGACGCATAAACGGGAAAGCAATTCCGGCAAAATTGCTGCCGCCGCCAAAACATGCAATAATTGTATCAGGATATTCACCCGCCATCTCCATCTGCTTTTCAGCCTCAAGACCGATAATAGTCTGATGCAAAGCCACATGACTCAACACCGAACCCAAAGTATATTTACAGTTAGGAGTATTGAGAGCCAATTCAATAGCCTCAGAAATAGCAGTACCGAGCGAACCCTGACAATTAGGTTCACGAGTCAAAATATCCTTTCCGGCACGAGTTGACATCGAAGGCGAAGCAGTAACCTGTGCGCCGTAAGTCTGCATAATAGAACGGCGATACGGTTTTTGTTCGTATGATATTTTCACCTGATAAACAGCAGCTTCCAAACCGAAAACCTTAGCAGCATAACTCAAAGCACAGCCCCATTGACCTGCACCTGTTTCGGTAGTAATATTAGTAACACCTTGTTGTTTACAATAATAAGCCTGAGGAAGAGCAGAATTAAGCTTGTGACTTCCTACCGGCGATACACTTTCATTCTTAAAATAAATATGAGCCGGAGTATCCAAAGCCTTTTCCAAACCGTAAGCACGTACCAAAGGAGTAGAACGGTAATAAGCATACATCTCCCTTACAGCATCAGGAATATCAATCCATTGATGAGTTTGGTCAAGTTCCTGACGAGAAAGTTCTTCAGCGAAAATCGGATAAAGATCTTCCGGTTTTAACGGCTGTTTTGTTGCCGGATTGAGCGGAGGCATTGGTTTGGTAACCATGTCAGCCTGAATATTATACCATTGTGTTGGTATTTGGTCTTCCTGTAAGAAGAAACGTTTTTGTTTTGACATCTTTCGTAATTTTAATTTAGGTAAAAAAGTATAAAAATTATACAAACTGAATATATTTGCAAAAATAACAAAAAATCCAAAACAAAAAAAATATGTTTTTTCATATAAATAACACCGCGATTTCATTTAAACAAACAACTTCTGTAGCGACTAACCTTCGTGACAGCCATTTTAAATAAAAAAACTCAACTTTCGCAAGTATTTTTTTAACAACGAATTAAACGAATTAAACGAAAACATCAAAGCCTACGAAGATTTTTATTTTCCTTTGGAAACTAAAAATACAAATTTAACGAATACCAATTAATAGCAGTAGCATTCGTTAAATTCGTAAAAATCAAAATCGAAGATTATGATTTTATTTATAATAATAGTAAGTATTCGTCTTAATTCGTTTAATTCGTTGTTTAATTATATTTTTACTTGCGAAACTTGAATAAAAAAATCAACATCTAAATCATAAATCAAAAGCCGAATCACAACAGAATAAAAAAAAACGGGGGTGAGTCAATTACGACTTCAACCCCCGTTACATGATGTTGACATCTTTTGTCAGAAAATCTTAAAAAAACATCAAGTATATCCCTGACCAATATATGTCGGCACAAATAACTATTTAACCGGAACCGACACTTCGTCAGCCCCAACACCACTAATCTCAGATTTATCAATCTTATGACGTCTACATTTTGAAAACAATTCGTTGACAATCAAAATGAAATCATTACATGTATCAGGCGAAATATAAACATTGTAAACCTCAATATAATCTACAACCTTGCCCCATGCAACATTCAAATCATTGCGTGCCAACTTATTAATACCCCTAACAGACTGCGCATAAGTACCACGCTCTGCATAAAGAGTACTATGTTTTTCCAAAAGAGCTTTAACAGCATTTATATACGCATCAATATTCAAAGATTTCAATACATCTTTTCCGAGTTTATCAAACTCATCAATCTGACATCTAATCTTACTGATACGTTTAAACACATTGTTACCAAGCTCAATTTTGTATTTACACAAAATCTCATTAGCAACACTTGCTTTCAAAGCCAAAGACTCATCAGGGTGAAACATCTCAGCATACACAATCCTTGACAGAGCTCTAAATAGAATTTCCACTTGTTCCCTAATTTTACAAAGCTCAGTTGTTTGAGGATTAATACGCTTCTTCTCGATGTTAACACCCAATGTTTCATAACATCTTGAAAAATCTTTAACCATTTTACTATTACGTATTTCTTCAGGCAACTGTTCCACAGCTGCAAGTGCTCGCTCCGTGAAATACAACGCTTCTAAGTTTGATAACTTAACGAGACTTTTTTTAGATAATGTAATCATAATAAATTAAATTTTTAATTGTTAATATTAATTGTTAATAAAAATATTATAAGATTAGTCAGTAGTTTCAAAAAGATTCTATCAATATAATATAATCTTTAAAGAATTAGATGAAACAATAGAATAATCAATTATAACGATGCAAATATACAAATAATCTTTTAATTATACAAATTTACATCCGAAATTGACTCACAAAACGTCCTAAAAATCAATAGAAAATCACCATAAATCAACAAAAATCACCATCTACACGCATTGTAGCGGGGTTATGTTAAAAATTATTAAACTTTTTAACTGTATATCAGAACGTTACAAAAAATTACAGTTTTTCGATGCTAAAAGATAGGAAAATATAATATTTTTTTATAGTTTTGATACCTGTCGACATGTAAAAATAAAAAAAATTCTTGAAGACAACACCCGTCGTCATGACAAAATAAAAAATTTTCTTGATGACAACGCCCGTCGTCATGTCAAAATAAAATAATTTCTTGATGACAACGCCCGTCGTCATGTCAAAATAAAATAATTTCTTGACGACAACGCCCGTCGTCATGACAAAATAAAAAATTTTCTTAATGACAACGCCCGTCGACATGTCAAAATAAAATAATTTCTTGATGACAACGCCCGTCGACATGTCAAAATAAAATAATTTCTTGATGACAACGCCCGTCGAAAAGGTTATTTAACCGTAAATATCATCAAAGACACGGTGCTTTAGAAAAAAATTTTACAAAGAAGCGAGAATTTCTGCCGTATCAATGGTATATTGTAACGTTTCAAGGTCAGCACGAAGAGAAGTTTCTATAAAATTCCATTTAAACGGTAAATTGTCATCTATATCAGGATACGGCTCATTATCTATAAAATACATGACGCCTTTTCCGAAATATAAAACAAATGACGAACCATAATCCTTGTAAATTCTTTCAGCTAAGGAAAATATTACATCCTTGTTGAAATTATTGAGAACATAAAGGTTATCAACATATAGCGTAAAAATTCCTGACTCGAATTTATGCAAACCTTCCCTAACATGATAAAAACCTGTACATGTAAGCCATATTCCTTCCGGTATCGATTTGTTTTTGATGTCAACCTCAAAAAAAATACCTTCATATATAATAACACTACCATCGCTGTATTTTTTCGTTTTAGAAAATCTAAACTGTGAGACCTTCACAGTTTTTTTACCAATTTTAACTTTATACGCACAATGAATATCACTTGCAGCATGTCCTCTTTTACGAAAAATAAATAAATCATTTAAAAATTTGGGGATAAAGCCAAAATATCTGTAATATTTAATTGTATCTATTGACCATACTACCCATTTAACTAATAACTTATATAATAATAATAAGCACCCAAAAGAAACTGCCAAAGCTGTTATTTCGGTAAGAAAGAAAATAATTATCCTCTTGAAAATTGACGACGGATAATCTTCGCCTATTATAACATCTATACCCCAATCAACTATTAAATAAATTAAAATTATTATGGCAACAACTTTTGAAACAAAAATTTCAATTTTGTGATTTTCTATAATTTTATCAATATCAATATCTAATGATCTATCATGGTTTGGTCGAACTTTTTTAGTCTCTTTGTGTGTATTTGATGATTTAACTGTTTTTTTTGGTGCTTTATGATCGTTGTCTTCTAATAAAGCCATCTTATTACGACGGTATGAATGTTTATTTTTTGCCATTTTTTTAATTTTAATTAAGCATTGCAAATCTATAACATCTTTTTTACGGTAACAATATAAATAATATACCATAATCCACAAAACGGACACAATATGAATATTATACGGTGAATAATAATTATACGGAACGAACACAAGATCCGCCCCTACGCCTTAAACATTCTTTGCGGTACGAATTATTTTGTCGATATTAAGACTTCGCGCCGAAGCATCAAAGATATCTTTGTAGATTCCGCCTTGTTTATAAATTTCATCCGGATTGCCATGTTGCTCTACGCGGCCGTTATTAAGTGCATAAATCATCTCGGAATCAATAATTTGTGAAATTGAATGAGAGATTATTACAACAGTTCGGTTAGCTTTGATAGCGTCGATTGCATTTTTAATCTGTTCGGTGGCAACGGCATCAAGACTTGCAGTAGGCTCGTCAAGAAATATTATCGGCGGATTTTTCAGAAACATCCTCGCTATTGCAATTCGTTGTTGCTGACCACCCGAAAGTTCTGACGCGTTGGTCTTGAATCCTTCCGGCATTTTTACAATCATATCGTAGATGTAAGCTTTTTTTGCGGCTTCATAAACTTCCTCATCTGTAGCATCGGGTTTGCCGTAACGAATATTTTCTTCTACCGAACCGTCAAAGATGTGATTTTTTTGTAACACAAGTCCGATATTTTCACGCAAATATTTTGTATCCCAATCTTTGATATCCACGCCGTCAAGTGTAATAGTACCGCAATCGGGCTCATAAAATTTGTCCAAAAGATTTACAACCGTAGATTTTCCCGCTCCTGACAATCCCACAAATGCAGTAATCTTACCATGATGAATTTTCATATTGATATTGTGTAAGGCTTTTGTACCGTTCGGATAAGTAAAATCAACACCGGAGATTTCAAAATCACCTTTCACAATTTCGGGATGATATTTTCCGGAAGGCTCTTGAGCTTTGTTGTTATCGAGTATATCAAAAAATCCTTCGGCATACACCAAAGCCTCATTGATATCATCGTAAATAAAATGTAATTGACGTATCGGAGCTGTTACATTGGCAAATAGCATCACATGATACATTATTTTACCGATTGACATCCCGGGATAATCAATCAACACAAGATAAGCAGTTAAGATGATAATTAATACAGTACCAATCTGTTCGGTAAATGTTTTCAACGAATCAAAGAAAAAACTGTATTTCCTCGTATTCATCTCATTTTCGGTAAGTTTTAGTTGCAGGTCGTATTGTTTGCTGTTTTCGATAGGCTCGCGGTTGAAACTTTTAATTACAGTAATAGACTGCAAAATATTCATGATACCATTTGATTTTGCTTCGTGACAATTTCTCATTTGCCGTCTCCACCCTTTGAGTTTAAGAGCTTGACGGTAAGTAATATAAAAGTAAACCGGAATAATTGCCAACGCTGTAAGACCTACAAAAACATTGGCGGCAAACATCAATATCAATGCCACTACCGCACTTGTACCGAGCGGCAGGATATCAATAAAAAAGTTTTTGACAGTCATACAAATAGAATCCACACCCCTGTCAATACGGGTTTGTACACGTCCCGGCTTGTTGTCGTCTTGCGTAAAAAATGCAACTCTAAATGTAAGTACTTTGTCAACAACGGATTTTGCTAAATTTCTGGAAACAAATATTTTGAGTTTTTCACCATAATAGCGTTGACCGAATGTCATCAACGCCAACAAAATCTCTTTTCCAAGCAAAATCACAGAAATTATAATCAAAATATTGGCGGCTGCCGACCAACTAAAACCGCCTTCCAAATGCAACAAATCATTTATTGCATCTACAGTTTTGTCCAAAACAACAGCATTCACTTGTTTTGCCAATCCGGAAAGAAGTGTCAGAACAAGTGTAGCAACAACAAGCCATTTGTAAGGTTTTACAAATGGCCAGATTTTTATAAACAGTTGCTTGAGATTCATTATTTGAGCAATTCGTCAGCCAAAATATCGAGATTAGCTTTGTCGGCTTCTTTCAATGCACCTCTTACAGTAACCACAGGTTCAGTGATTTGTATATTTTTGAAATCAGCGAACATCTCTTTCATAAGTCTGCCTGCCTGAGGAGCCCAACTGCCGTTTTCGATGAATGCGACTTTGCGTTTTTGATAATTTTTGATTTTGAGATGCGAAATAAAATCGGTCATTATCGGGAACAAATTACCGTCGTAAGTCGGGGAAGCCAAAACCAATGTTCCATATTTAAAAGCATCTTCAATGCCTTCTGCCCAGTCGTCAACACAGAGATTGGAAACAGAAACTTTTTTCGCACCTTTTTTTCTGAGCGATTCTGCCAAATACTCAGCAGCGTTGCCCGTGTTGCCGTGCATTGTACAATAAGCAATAAAAATGCCTTCGGATTCTACATCATAATTTGACCAAATTTGATACAGTCTCAAAGCCTCTTTCAACATCTCTCCTTTCAAGATAGGACCATGCAAAGAGCAAATTGTCTGAATATCAAGATTTGCAGCTTTCTTCAAAAGAGATTGCACCTGAGCGCCATATTTACCGCAAATATTGAAATAATAACGTCTTGCCTCACATGACCAATCATCCGGTTCTGAATCATATACTCCAAATTTTCCGAAACCGTCGGCAGCAAAAAGTACTTTGGCTTGTTCTGCATAAGTTACCATTACTTCAGGCCAATGAACCATCGGAGCGGCAAAAAAATGCAAAGTATTTTTACCAAGTTCCAATTTGTCACCTTCTTTAACAGTCTGAGCAACAGTAGAGAAATCGATTTGAGGGAAATACAACGGCAACATCTTCAATGCAGCAGCTGTACAAATAAGTTTTACGCCTTGATATTTTGAAAGTACTTCGGCAATAAGACTTGCGTGATCCGGTTCAACGTGTTGAACGACAAGAAAATCCGGTTTTCTTCCGTTCAAACCTTTTTCGAGATTATCAAGCCATTCATCTTTTTTTCTTACGTCGACAGTGTCCATAATTGCTACCTTTTCATCAAGAATAAGGTAAGAATTGTAACACATGCCTTCAGGAAGCATGTACTGACCTTCAAATTGTTCCAACTCCTTATCGTCACAACCGATATAAAGGATGTCATTAGTTATAGTTTTGTCCATCTCTATAGATTTGTAAATTAAAAATCAAATTCGTTTCAAGTGTTTTAATTGATTGAAATCAATTAATATGGTAGCAAAAAAATTAATGAGGTTGTCTAACAAAATGTAGTACAGTCGGCTCGCCTGCATTGCAAACTACTCGTAAGAGGTTGTACAAAAAGTTGAAGAGCGGGTTTCCTGCCCCTTTTACAAGTACTTGCTGGCAGGGATGCCTGCGTTCCAATCCTCATTTTTAGACAACCTCTTACTGCATTTAGACAGACCATTAAAGTATTAAAAAACAATAAAATTAATGAAATAAAACAAAATTACAAAATTTTTCAGAAAAATAACAAAATTCTTTATCGAAAATTTCAAAAATTTAGCCAATACAATTTAGATTCAAAATTTCCCCCAAAAATTAACACTACGATTATTTGTGTTTTGCGCCCAAATTCCGTATTTTTGCAAAATAACAAAATCAATCTTCGCTATGAACAAAATTAACTACATCCGTTTCGATTGGGCGATTAAAAAACTTTTACGGGACAAAGCCAATTTCGGAGTTCTTGAAGGTTTTATCGAGGTTTTTCTCGGCAAACCGGATTGTAAAATCATCGAAATTCTTGAAAGTGAAAGTAATAACATCAACGAAGACGATAAATTCAACCGTGTGGATATCAAAGCTAAATCCTCCAACGGTGAGATTTTTATCGTTGAAATTCAGTTGACACGTTATGTTCATTACATGGAACGTGTACTTTTCGGGGTGTCAAAAGCTATAACCGAGCAAATGAAAGACGGCGATGATTATGGCAAAATCAAAAAAGTATATTCAATTTCAATTGTTTACTATGATTTCGGTAAAGGTAATGACTATCTTTATGTCGGAAATACCAAATTTATTGGTGTTCACAGCAAAGACGAATTGATAATTTCAGAAAAAGAAGAACTTTCACTTTTTGAACA
>JAFXZT010000100.1 GCA_017541145.1 Bacteroidales bacterium
AATACGCAGAAGTTGCAAGTCGTCGCCACGGTGAACTATATGTTCATGACTTTTAATGGCAACGTCTATGATGTTTTTGGACAAAATACCGCTAAGGAGAACTTTCGCAACTCTCTTGTCCTCCATGAGATATTTAAAAACAGTATCGTATATCGGATTGAAAACTTTTGCCATAATTGATGTTTTTTGTAATTTTTCTACGTTGCAAATTTACTGTTTTTTGTTTGAAAATTGTGTAAAGTTAACGACGTTTTTGTGGTAAAATTTTTATCAACTCAATTTTTGTCACAAAATTAAACAGCGGAAAACACAGAAACCCTGATTTTTTTCTAATGATGAGAAAATTGTCCTTTATAAAAATTCTGTGTTTCCCGTTGTTGAAAGCGTAAAAATTATTGTAGTGACGGTCTTTCTATATTTTTGATGTCTTCAAAATCTACTTTGTAACCGACTGTTGAGAAAAGTTTTTCTAACGCTTTTTTGCCCGATTCGCCTGCTTTTTTGTAGATATCGTTGTTCTTTGCATCAATAACTGCTTCCATTTTGGCTTTGCTGATTACGGTTTTCAATTCGTCGAGATTCCAATTGCCTTTTTCTGCGAATATTGTACAATCGGTTGGATTGAGAATTGTATCCAAAATCTGAGCTTCCGGAAGTTTTAGATATACTGTATCGTTTGATACTGCAAAATGCGTAGAATCAAACACTTCTTCCAATTTGTAACCCAATCGGAGTGTTACTTTGCAGATTACCGACAAATCGTTGGTTGTGCTTATTGTTTTTTCTGATTTGTCAGACTTAAAAAAGTCAGTAATCGAATTTACAATACTTGCAGCAGCTTGTGTTGTTGAGCTTTTTTGTTTTTGAATTGTGATAAGTTTTTCATCATAATAATAAAGTGTGGAAAGCTCGTTAAGTTTTTTGATTTCGTCGATTGCGTTTGTTGTTTGAACTACCGACGGCACATCAAGAGCTTTTCGTTGACTTATAAAATACAGTACGCCGACTCCAATTACCGCAATAATTATCAATGTAAGAATTAGTTTGATATAAAATTTCATGATGTAATCTCCTGCTTAGTTTAAGTTGACAAATTCTATTTTGATAGTTTCAAAACCGAGCTGAATCAGCAATGCTCTAAACATCGGTTCGGCAGTTTCTTCAGCTTGTTTTATGATATTTTTTTTGATTGTTTCATCGGCAAGAATCTGTTGTTCACCGAGTTGGAGAAAACCAACAAGTTCTTCCAATGTAAAATCGTCTCTCAAAACGCCTTTGTTTTCCACAAGCATTTCTACATCGTTGATATCCATATCGATAGGAGAGAAGACCGTAGCGTGAGGGAGGCTGAGGATAATGGATTTTTTCTCGTTGTCCACTTCAGCCCTATAGTTACCGACGCCGAGGTCGATGCCGGCTTTCATTGTTGCTTTGCAGCGCATCAGCACTTTGCGGGTTCCGAAAGTGTTTTTGATTCTTGCCCAAAGAGTTTTTTCGTCGTCTCTGGATTGTACTAATTTTGTGATTGTGTATTCTACTGCGCCAAATTCTGCAACGTCTTGCGACCGCATTTTTTCAAAGAGATCGGCTTGAAGGTCTTTCTCTGTGTTTTTTGTTGAATTTTGCCCGCACGATGTCAGCAATAAGCCCAACATCGTGACATATAGTATTTTCTTGAGCATGATTGATTTATTTTATAAGTTTGATTTACTTTGAAATTCATTTTTATCAATGGCAAATATAATAATTAAATTTTATAATCAAATTTATTTTTGTCTTTTTCTGTTTGCCATTGATATCAATCATGCTTAATTAGTGTAATTCGTTGTTTTACAAGATATTAAACTACAGTGAGCAAACTTTTTATAATAGAATTTACAAAACGACGGAATGCACTCTCTTTGGCGGTTTCCTCGCGGTTTTCCCTTTTGTGAGCTTCGCCGATTTCGTATGTTACCGGTTTGGCTTCTCCGGATTTTTCTTTGAGGTAATCTTCTACATTTCTGCGAATTACGTCATACAAATCGAGGTCGATACCAAGTTTTCCTGCGATGTATTTCATGTAGATAGATTCCGATTGCATACAAATTGTGTCGGAAAATGCAGTTAGAAACATATCAACCATAAGCGCAATTTTTAGCGGCTGGTCGTTGATTTCTTTTACCCAATTGTCGTATTTGTCAAGACTGAAATCATGAGTTTCGTTTATGATATCTTCCAAACGGTTGGCGATGTCCTCGCCGGCGGATTTCGCAATTGACTCAAGGATTTGTTTTTCGCGATCGTCAATGCTGCCGTCAGCCCATGCCAACGATGCAATCATAGAGATGTAAGCAGTCTTTACGTTGTCAGGGAATTTGTTTAATGAAAATACTTCTGCCCCGGTTTCATGCAAGATTTTGTGAATTAATCTATTTTTATCCATGTTGTTTCAAATTTTACAAGTTTTTTACGGGTGCTAAATTAATAATTAATCTATGAGTTAACAATTAATTAACCTTTTTTAAGTGAAAGACTATTTTTTTAACAAAATGAAAGAATTGATTTCCTTATTTGTTTTTTTCTTTCTATTTTTACCGAGTATTTTATTTATCTGTATGAATTAAAGTGATGAGAAGACTTAGATTGTTTTTATTGATTGTAACATTCTCTTTATTTGCGAGTTGCATCGAGGAATATGTATATTCAAATGTTGAGGATGTTGACTTCAACAATTCGTGGACGTTTGTAAAAGCTGATTCTACAAATGTTAGCGAAATAGAAAATTCGTTGTTGCGTGGCACTCCGGTTGTCGGAATGGAAACCGTAAGACTGCCGCACACTGCCAATATTGAGCCGCTTGTGGTTAACAATCAGTGGCAAGGCATTTGTTTTTACATGAAAAAATTTACTATTCCCGAGAAAATGAACGGCAAGATGATGAGCCTGAGATTTGAAGGTGCAATGAATGTTGCCGATGTTTGGGTAAACGGTGAAAAAATTATAACTCACGTTGGCGGTTATTTACCTTTTGTTGTTCCTTTTGTACCTCGTAACGGTGAAAATTATGTTGTGGTAAAACTTGATAACAATGATAATCCCGTAACAGGTCCTAAACCGCTGAAAACATTGGATTTTAATACTTACGGCGGTATTTACAGAAATGTTTGGCTCTGTGCCAACGACTCTTTGTCTATTACAAATTCGGCTGAAGAAAAAGAACATCCGGGCGGTATTTTTATCAAAACTTCCGATGTAGCAGATAATCACGGTACTGTTATTTTTACCGCAAATATTCGTAATGCTTATTCAAAATCTCGTGATGTAGATTTCCGTTACAGAATTTTGGATCACAACAAAAAAGTAATCGGTAAAGGTAAAATCAAAAGAACTCTTGACGCAAAACAGGAAAGCGATTTTACCGATTCGCTTACATTACAGAATATTACACTTTGGGATACTGATAATCCATGGCTTTATACATTTGAAGCAAAAATTTTTGACGGTGACAATATTCTTGAAATCGAGGAAGTAGAATTCGGTTTCAGAAGTATTGAAATTTCAAAAGAAGGATTGAAACTCAACGGCAAACAAAAATTTTTGATGGGAGTAAACCGTCATCAGGAATATCCTTACGTCGGTTACGCCGTATCAGACCAAGCCCAATGGCGTGATGCTTACAAAATCAAAAAAGCGGGTTTCAACTATGTTAGAGCAAGTCATTATCCACAGTCAGAGGCATTTCTGAAAGCTTGTGACCATTACGGAATCATGGTTTTGGATCCGGTTTTGGGTTGGCAGTATTTCGGTGACAGTGTTTTTGAAACTCATGAACTCAATGATTGTAAATATCTTATCCGTCGTGACAGAAATCATGCTTGCGTTTTGGCGTGGGAACTTTCTATCAACGAAACTCAGATGACAGAATCTTTCATGCAAAATGCCAACAAAATTGCGAAGGAAGAATTTCCGACAGAATATTGTTACACAGCAGGTTGGTGCCGAGGCAAATATGATATTTTCATTCAGGCGCGTCAACACAGACCGGTCGGAGATACAACAAGTCAGCCGCTAATTGTTTCTGAATATGGTGATTGGGAATATTACGCACAAAATGCCGGATTCAATCAAGAAGATTGGAAAGATTTGAAAGATGAAGAACGCACATCGCGTCAGCCGATAGAATCAGGAGAAAAACGTTTGCTCCAACAAGCCAAAAATCTTATTGAAGCTCATAATGATAACCTTTCAACTTCGGCATTTGCTGACGGATATTGGGTGATGTTTGATTACAACAGAGGATATTCCAACGATTTGGAATACTCAGGATTGATGAGTATCAACAGAATGCCGAAATTTGCATATTACTTTTTCCAATCGCAACAAGATATTGATGCCGAAGAACTTAAAGCATTTTCAGAGCCCGTTTGCAACATCGCATCATATTGGATTCCGGGAGTCAGCAAAGGCGTAACAGTATTCAGCAATTGCAGCGAAATAGAATTGATGGTAGACAACAAGTTAGTAGGAAAACAAAAACCTGTAAAAGATGCATCTACCAAAAATCTCAAACATTCATATTTTTATTTTGATGTAGATTGCGAAAAAGCCGGAACGATAAAAGCCATTGCATACAATCAGGAAGGACGTCCGGTAACAGAATCGGTTGTAAAAACGCCGTTGAAGCCGATAAAAATAAAACTTGTAATCGACGAAAGCGGAACACTTGTTGCAGCCAACGATGTTGTATTGGTACATTGTTACATCCTTGACGAAAACGGCACTGTTGTAGTAACATCGTCAGACGAAGTAGAATTTTCGGTATCGGGAACAGCGCAATTGTTGTCACCCTCGAAAATTAAAGCAGAAGCGGGAGTTGCTACATGCCTTATACATACCGGCGACAGCAACAACGATTTTACAATATCTGCAAAATGCGGTCAGATGTACACTGTAATTGATAAATAATCAGACAAAATTTGTTTGTTATATCTAATTATAATAAGTGTGTATTTTCTTTGTTACTAAAAAAAATGAAGAAAAAAGATATAATAACATAATTTTTAATGTATATTTGCAAACTGAAAAAATATAATAATCAACAAAAATGATAGCATACATATTTCCAGGACAAGGTTCACAATTCCCCGGAATGGGAAAAGACCTTTATGAAAATTCACCGATAGCAAAAGAATTATTTGATCAAGCAGATGATATCTTGGGCTTTGGAATCAAGAAATTGATGTTTGAAGGTACAGCAGAAGACCTTATGCAAACCAAAGTAACACAGCCATGTGTATTTTTACATTCAGTAATATCAGTGTTATCATTAGGAGAAAACTTCAATCCGGGAGTTACAGCAGGACATTCACTTGGAGAATTTTCTGCATTAACAGCAGCCGGAGCGTTGACATTTGCCGATGGTCTTACATTGGTATCAAAACGTGCCGCAGCAATGCAAAAATGTTGTGAAACTCAGAAATCAGCAATGGCAGCTGTTTTGGGTTTGGAAGACGAAGTAATCGAAAAAGTTTGTGCTGAAGTAACAGCAACCGGCAAAACTGTAGTTGCAGCAAATTTCAATTGTCCGGGTCAAATTGTAATTTCCGGTACAGAAGAAGGCGTAGACGAAGCATCAAAACAATTGGAAGCAGCCGGCGCAAAACGCGTTGTAAAACTTCAAGTAAGCGGTGCATTCCACTCTCCGTTGATGGATCCGGCCAAAGTAGAACTTGAAGCTGCAATTGCTGCTACAAAATTTTCAGCTCCAAAATGTCCGGTATATCAAAACGTTGATGCAATGCCGCATACCGATCCGGAAGAAATCAAGGCAAATCTTATTTCACAGTTGACATCACCCGTAAGATGGACAAAATCAATACAAAACATGATATCAAACGGTGTTGCAGAATTTGTAGAATGTGGACCTGGAAACGTGCTTACAGGACTTATGCGCAAGATTGACAGAGGCGTAAAAGCAGGTCACCTTGCCTAATAATAAGTTTTTGTAAAAAAAATGTTTATTTTTTTGCTTGAAAATTTTTTTATGAATTAAATAATTTGTAATTTCACGGCGCGAAAAAATAGCAATATAGGAGAGATGTCCGAGTGGCTGAAGGGACACGCCTGGAAAGCGTGTATAGGCCGAAAGCTTATCGAGGGTTCGAATCCCTCTCTCTCCGCAAACGCTTAAAATACAATAATTTAAACGTTTTATAAAATTAATAAATAAGTATAATTAATATCAATTTTCGTATAATTAAAAACTAAAAACACAACATGAAAAAGCTATTTTCATTATTGGCAATAGCTGGTATGCTTGTTTTCGGTGGCGCAAATGTTTACGCACAAGACGAAACAACTCCAGCAGCAGAACAAGTTTCACAAGCTGATGACAATTCAGTAACAGCAACACAGGCTTCAGCAGATGAACCGGAAGATGTTCCTATTCACAAAGCTATCAAAACAAAATTTATCGAAGGTGGTGCCGGTTTTATGGCATGCGTTCTTATCGCTTTGATTCTTGGTCTTGCAGTTTGTATTGAAAGAATTATTTATTTGGGTCTTTCTTACACCAACAAAGACAAACTTCTTTTTGATCTTAAAGAAGAACTTTCTAATGGTAAGGGTATTGAAGATGCAAAAGTTTACCTCGAAAACAAAAGAGGACCGTTGGCTTCAATTTTCTATCAAGGACTTTTGCGTTACACCGATGGTTCTAAAGAAAACATCGCTGAAGTAGAAAACGCTATTGTTTCTTACGGTGCAGTAGAAATGGGTAAATTGGAAAAAGGTGTTACCTGGATCAACTTGTTTATTTCATTGTCTCCTATGTTGGGATTCATGGGTACAGTTATCGGTATGATCGGTGCATTCGACGCTATCGAACAAGCTGGTGATATTTCTGCATCAGTTGTTGCCGGTGGTATCAAGGTTGCGTTGATCACAACAGTTGCCGGTTTGATCGCTGCTATGATTTTGCAGGTATTCTGTAACTTGATTCTTTCTATGATTGAATCTTTGACAAATGATATGGAAGATGCTTCTATTTCATTTGTAGATCTTCTTATTAAAAAATAAGTAAATTCCCATTTTTAATATAATAAGTTATGCAAAATACATCAAGTTTATTCCTAAGAATATTTAAATGGGCATTGATGTTGGTGTGTGTTGTTTTCTTTCTCTACTTCTTCATTGATGTAGTTCCAATGGATAGTAGACAAGATCAAATAGAAAGCGGTACAACATCAGGATTCCTAATTTGGACTTATCTACTTGCCGGTACATGTGCAGTACTTTCAATAGGATTCCCTATTTATCAATTCATTATTGACACAATTCAAAATCCAAAATCAGCTATAAAAATCGGTTTGGTTCTTGCTGTTTTGGGCATTGTAGCTCTTATAGCATACGTTAAATCAGATGGCGGTTTCGATTCTATTATGCCTACTATGGTAGAAACCACCGAAGGCGAATTGTTTTGGTCTGATTTCGGTATCAGATATTTGTGGAGTATGCTTATTCTTGCAGTAGTTGCAGTAATAGCACACTATTTATTGAAAATTATTAGATAATTATTTTTTAGGGGTCTGATTTTTATAAAAAAAGTCAGATCCCTGATAAATATAAATTAAAAAATATGGCAAAAGAATTAGGTCAAATTAACGCAAGTTCACAGGCCGATATCGCGTTTCTTTTGTTGGTATTCTTTCTGGTAACAACATCAATGAGTGTTGACCAAGGTCTTAACAGAACACTTCCGCCACCTGCGGACAAAAATGCTGATGCTGAAAAGATTAACGAAAGAAACATCTTTATTGTTCTTATCAATAAGGATAACCAGCTTGCTATTGAGGGTGAACTTTCTGATGTAAGAATGTTGACTGATAAGACCATAGAGTTTTTGACTAACCCTAATGACAATGAAAATCTTGCTGCAAAAGAAAAAGCTTCTGAGAAGTTTGAAAAATTGCAGAAAGATGCAAATGCCAAAGAGGAAGACCTCAAAAACTACAAATATCTTATCGATCACTGTGGTGACCCCGAAATTACAAAAGGCGTAGTTTCACTTCAGAACGACCGTGGTACAAAATACGAAACCTACATCGCTGTTCAGAATGCTATTGTAGCAGCTTTTGATATTTGTCGTGATAATTTTTCAAAAGAAAACTTTGGAAAAACTTTCGACGAATTATCAAGTGATCAGCAGAAGATTGTAAAACTCGCTATTCCATTGAGTATTTCTGAAGCAGAGCCAAGAAGTATTAAATAATAAATTAATCAGAAAAGTACTATGTCAAAATTTAAGAAGAGTTCTGGCGGCAGAAAAATGGCTGCACTTTCTACAGCATCTTTGCCGGATATCGTGTTCATGTTGCTTTTCTTCTTTATGTCAGTTACTTCAATGAAAGAAACTGAATATAAGGTTAAGATTAAACTTCCTCAGGCTACTGAAGTAAAGAAACTTGAACAAAAATCGTTGGTAAGTTATATTTACGTTGGTGCTCCGTTGCAAGCTTTTCAAGCAAAATACGGTACAGAACCTCGTATTCAGCTCAACGACAAAATCAGTGAACTTTTTGATATTGCTGACTATGTAGAAAGCGAAAGAAGTTCACGTGATGAAAACGACGCTCAAAGATTAACTTATTCTCTTAAAGTTGACTCTGATGCCAAGATGGGTATCGTAACTGATATCAAACAGGAACTTAGAAAAGTTCAGGCTTTGAAAATCAATTACTCTACTCTCAAAGTTGAAAGAAAAGATCTTTATTAGAATATAAAAAGATTAAATCTATACTTTATAAAAAAACCGCTTGTAAGTAATTTATGAGCGGTTTTTTTTGTTTTTGTGTTAAAAATATTAAAAAATTAATTACCTTTGCCGGCAGAAATCACAATGGGATTTCTTATCCTTTAAGTGAAAAATACAAAGTGAAAAAGATTTATTTGATAGCGTTTGCCGTAATTGCGGTTTTGGCATGTATCGGTGCCGGATTTTATTATTACACACATCAGGAAATCAGAATACGATGTGTAGAGCAATGCGATACATTCAATAATTTCCGCGATACAATTCCTCAGATGGATACTTCACGGCAGTCAATATTGTTAATTGGTGATTCAATGGCTTATTCATTGATGTTTAGGGCGCAAAACTATTGCAATTACAACAATCATGATTTACATGTAGTTTCATGGGTGAGTGCCACGAGCAAGACTTACGCGATATGCGATACATTGGAGTATTTCGTGAATAAGTTTAAGCCAACATATATTATTTTTGTGATAGGAGCCAACGAGCTTTTTGCATTTAATGCCGGCGAGCGGGATTGTTTCTTTGACAAAATTGTACCACAGACGCACGGAATTCCAACAGTATGGATCGGACCTCCGAATTGGAAAGAAGATACGGGTATCAACAATGTAATGATGAAAAGATTTGGTCCACGCCAATTTTTCTTGTCGAAATATTTGCATTTTACGCGTATACCGGGCGATGTGGCGCATCCGGACAGAGCTTCGGGTACGATGTGGATGGATTCAATTTCGTCATGGATAATGCGAAAAAGTTATTTTCCGATAAGGCTGCAAAAACCGGTGGACGAGAATCCTATACATGTTGATTTTGTAAAGCTTGTTGTAACTGACCGAAATAAGGTTTAAAAAAAACTTATTTTAAACAATAAAAAGCCTAATTTCAAAGTTTTATAAAATATTATTTTATAATTTTAAAGAAATGAAAATAAAATTAAGAAATTTTAAAGAGTGTAAGATGAAAGTTTCACATATCTTTGCAGCAGTATTAGCTTTGGTACTAATGGTTGCAACCGGCAGTGTAGCTGAAGCACAAGGTTCGAGAAACAATCAGTTCGACGAAGTCGGATTGTTTTTGGGAGTAGGTTACTACAATGGAGAAATCAATCCTAAACAACCTTTTTACAAATCACAGTTTGCATTCGGTTTCAATTTGAGACACGGATTCAACGAGAGAATGGCATTAACATTTCAAGCATCGCGATGCAAGGTGAAAGGCGATGATGCAGATTTCTCCGATCTTTACAGAAAAGCTCGTGGTGCCAAATTTGAAAATGAGATTACAGAATTGGCATTCTCTTTTGAATATAATTTTCTTCCGTTGGTAAAAGGCTCACCAACACAATGTGTAACACCATTTGTTGCAGCCGGTGCGGGAGTTTGTATGGCATCATTTCCAAACGAAGGACTTCAGGCATGTATTCCTTTCGGATTGGGTGTTAAGATTGCGCCGCTTCCAAGACTTTGTTTTTCATTGGAATGGAAATACCGCAAACTTTTCTCCGATATGCTTGATCATATAGGTGAAGATACTTATGCTGCTGAACTTGGCGGTGCTACAAAACAGAAATCATTCTTGGGCGACAAAGATTGGTATGCTTTTGCCGGAGTAGTTATCTCTTATCAGATGAGTAAATCCGGTGGCAATTCAAGACTTTGCCCGGCCTACAGAAAATAATTTTATAAATTAAATGTCACTAAAAGAACAATTAGACAGAGACAGAATCCCACAGCATGTTGCTGTCATAATGGATGGCAACGGCCGTTGGGCTGCAAAACTTGGTAAACCTCGTCTTGAAGGTCATGCTGCCGGAGCAAAGGCAGCGCGTAGGGCTGTAGAAATAGCTCACGAATTGGGTATTAAGTATATAACATTGTATGCTTTTTCTATCGAAAACTGGAATCGCCCCGATAGCGAGGTGAACGGTTTGATGTCTTTGCTAACAAGTTCTATTGCTCAACAATTTGTTGACTTAATTAAAAATAATGTCAGATTGCTTACTATCGGTGATAATTCTATGTTGCCCGATAATGTAAGAACTGATATAGAAAATGTTGTAAAAAAATCTGCTTCCAATACAGGTCTTACTGTTATCATTGCTCTCAGTTATGGAAGCAGATTCGAGATAGTGAACGCCGCAAAATCTCTTTTGAAAAAATATTCTCAAAATCCTTTTGATATCGACAACCTTTCAGAAAAGGATTTTGCTGATTGTTTGTATACTTCCCAAATTCCTGATCCGGAATTACTTATCCGTACCAGTGGCGAATATCGTATATCAAATTTCTTGCTTTGGCAAATTTCGTATTCCGAATTGTATTTCACTGAAACTCTGTGGCCTGACTTTGATGAAGAGGAATTTTGCAAGGCTATTTATGATTTTCAGCATCGTGAACGCAGATTTGGTAAAACTTCTGAACAAATTAAAGATTCTAAATAATTTTTTATAAATTTGCGCGTCGAAAAACACAGACATTTTTTAGCTCTAAACATTTAAGAAATATAAGACTTACACAGATGAAAAGCAGATTGCTATTACTGTTATTGATGATTTTTTTTGCTGCCGGTTCTACATTTGCTCAGGTAGCTGTTAATTACGACTCTCCAAAAGAATACACTATCGGAGGCATTACTGTTTCTGGCGTGAAATACCTTAATAAACAGGCTTTGATTCAGATTTCGGGTCTCAAGGTAGGACAAAAAATTAAAGTGCCGGGCGACGAAATTACTCGTTCTATCGAAAAACTTTGGAAACAAGGTCTTTTCGCTGATGTGAGTATCGGTGTTACTAATGTTACGCCTGACGGTCTCGTTTTTCTTGATATTAAACTGGAGGAACGTGCTAAACTCAATAAGGTGACTTACAAGGGTATACGTTCCGGTGAGAAAGAAGATTTGAACGAAAAGGTAAAACTTGTTCCCGGTACTAAAGTTACTGAACATGTTATTACCAATACCAAAAATATTATTACTCAACATTATTACGACAAAGGTTTCTACAATGTGGAAGTCAGAATTGTAGAAGTGGAAGATACAATGATGCAAAATGTTGAAAATCTTGTAATTAATGTTGATAAAGGTCACAAAGTAAAAATCAGAGAGATTATTCCTGAAGGCAATGAACAGTTTTCTGACCGTCAAGTAAGAAAATATTTGAAACAAACTAAACAGAAACGTTGGTACGGTATGTTTAAGCCTTCTAAATTTATCCGTTCAAAGTTTGAAGAAGACAAAGAAACTCTTATCAAAAAATACAACGCTCACGGTTTTCGTGATGCACAGGTTCTCGGAGATTCTGTTTACAAAATTGATGAAAAATTGGTGGGTGTTAAGATTAAAGTTTACGAAGGCAAACAATATTATTTCAGAAATATTACTTGGGTTGGTAACGAGAAATACGGTACTGACTTGTTGCAAAGACGTCTTGATGTAAAGAAAGGTGATCTTTATGACCAAAACCGTTTGGACGAGCGCCTTAATTCTGATCAAGATGCTGTTTCTAATATTTACATGGACGATGGTTACTTGTTTTTCAGAGCTATTCCGAAAGAGGTGGCTGTAATCAACGACTCTGTAGATGTGGAAATTATGGTTTTTGAAGGTCCTCAGGCTTATATCGACAGAATTATAATCAACGGTAACAACAGAACCAACGACCATGTTGCCCGTCGTGAGCTTTATACTTTGCCGGGTGAATTGTTTTCTAAGAGCGATGTAATTGGTTCTGTACGTGAGTTGGCTCAGTTAGGAAATTTTGAGCCGGAAAAACTTATGCCGAATCCTATTCCGAATTATGCCAATAGTACTGTAGATATTGAATATCCGTTGACAGAAAAGTCAAACGATATGTTTGAAATCTCGGCAGGCTGGGGTGGCGGTTATTTTGTAGGTCGCCTTGGTGTAAGTTTCAACAACTTCTCTACCAAGAACTTCTTCGACAAAAAGTCATGGCATCCGTTACCACAGGGCGACGGTCAGAGACTTAGTCTTTCGTTCCAAAGTAATGGTAAGTATTATCAAACTTACAGTGTTTCGTTCCAAGAACCTTGGTTGGGCGGTCGCAGAAGAAACGCTTTCTCTGTAGCATTCTACTATACTGATGTTAATTATCTTGACTATGCATACTACAATTACAGAATGCAAGTTTGGGGAGGTTCGGTAGGTTTGGGACGTCGTCTTTCTTGGCCTGACAATTATTTCCAAATTTACAGCGAATTGTTTTACAAGAGATATAAACTCAAAAATTACCAGTATTTTGAAGGTTTCAGCAGCAATGGTACTGCCAACGAAACCGGTATAAAAATTATATTCTCTCGTAACAACATCGACGCACCTATTTATTCAAGACGAGGTTCGTCATTCGCACTTACATTTGAACTCACACCGCCGTATTCTTTGTTCAACAACAAGGATTACAAAACAATCTCAGACGAGTTGAAATGGGAATGGGTAGAATATCACAAATACGGATTTGAGGCAAAGAACTTCACACAATTGGTTGGCGACTTGGTATTGCACACCAAAGTACAGTTCGGAATGTCATGTTACTACAACAAAGATCTCGGCTACTCACCGTTCCAAGGATTTACAATGGGTGGCGATGGTATGAACTACTATACATACGGCAAAGATGTAATCGGTTTGCGCGGTTATGAGAGCGAAGCAATTTCAAGTGGCGGTAATGTTTATGCAAAATACGCATTGGAACTCCGTTATCCGGCAATCTTGAGCGAATCGGCTTCAATTTACGGTATCGGATTCCTTGAAGGCGGTAACTGTTGGAACAAAATCAATCAGTTCAAACCCTTTGATGTATATCGTGCAGCCGGCGTGGGCGTAAGAGTATACTTGCCGATGCTTGGTATGTTGGGACTTGATTGGGGTTGGGGTTTTGATTGCGTACCGGGTAGCACAAAACCATCAGGTAGCCAATTGCAGTTTACAATGGGACAAAACTTCTAATTCGTTTTTTTTTAACAGAAATTAAGTTCAAACCGTGTACTTATTGTCGTCTATTTTGATACCTTAGCGATTAATAAAAGTAACGAAAATTAAAATCTGTTAGTTTTAACAAAAAGAACAATTATAAAACAATAACTTTTAGAAAAAAACTTAAGAAACATGAAAAGAGTAATTTTAACAGCAGCAGTTGCAATGTTGATGGGCTCAGTATCATTTGCTCAGAAATTTGCACATGTAGACACAGAATATATTCTTGGAAAAATCCCTGCATATCAGCAGGCACAAACCAAGTTGGACACTTATTCAAAACAATGGCAAGCCGAAGTAGAAGCCAAATTTGCCGAGCTTGACGAGATGTACAAAAAGTTCCAAGCCGAAGCCGATATTCTTCCGGCTGCTACCAAAAACAAGCGTGAAGACGAAATCATTGCCAAGGAAAAAGAAGCCAAAGAACTTCAGAAAAAATATTTCGGTACCAACGGCGAACTTGCAACAAAACGTCAGGAACTCATCAAACCGATTCAGGACAACGTTTACAATGCTTTGAAAAGTGTTGCAACAGAAGGCGGTTATGATTATATCTTCGACAAAGTAACCGGAGATATAATTTACGCATCAGAAAAATACGATGAATCTGATGTAGTGCTTAAGAAAATTGTTAAATAGTAAATATAAATTATGAAAAGGTTATTTTTAATTCTTGCAGCTGTAATTTCGTTGGGCATTAGTGCTAATGCTCAGAAATTTGGTCACATCGACACACAGGAAATTATCAATGTAATGCCTGAGAACAAAGCAGCTCAGGAAACTTTGGAAAACGAAGGCAAAAAGATTGAAACTCAGTATCAAGCAATGGCTACTGAATATCAAAACAAAGTTCAGGCTTATCAGGAAAATGTACAATTGGCAGACGCAGCTCCTGAAAAATGGTCGGCAGCTATTCGCGCTGACAAAGAACAAGAAATCATGCAACTTCAAGAACGTATCCAGCGTTTTCAAGAAAATGCTCAGCAAACTTTGCAACAAAAACGTTCTGAACTTTTCCAACCGGTAATGGACAAGCTTGATGCTGCTATCAAGAAAGTGGCTACTGCAGGTGGTTTTATTTATGTATACGACAAAAATTCTGTTCTTTTTATCAATGAATCTTTAAGCACAGATCTTACTTCAACAGTAAAGACAGAATTAGGAATAAAATAATTTTTTTTTAGGAGTTGATGACCAAAACATCAACTCCTTTTTTTTACCTTTCTTTTTCTGACATCTTTTTTTCTTCCGACAGCTTTTATAAATTTTATAATAAAAAAATCCGCCGTCACAACTTACTTTGCTGAAAAAATATTATTTTTGCATCTTTGAGTATAAAATGTTAAAAAAAACAGATGATTGGCGTATTTGATTCCGGTTTTGGCGGATTAACGATATTGGACAAATTTCTTGAAATATTGCCCGAATATGATTACATCTTTCTTGGTGACAATGCCCGTGCTCCATACGGCAACCGCTCTTACGAAACGGTATACAATTACACTTTGCAAGCCGTAAAAAAACTTTTTTCGATGGGCTGTCCGCTTGTGATTTTGGGGTGCAACACTGCTTCGGCAAAAGCTTTACGTACCATTCAGCAAAACGATTTGCCTAATATGACACCCGGCAACCGTGTACTTGGAATAATTCGTCCCACTGCCGAAATTATTGCTGATTATACTCAATCCGGCAAAGTGGGAATACTTGGAACTTCTGGTACTGTAAATTCAAAATCCTATATTTTGGAAATCAAAAAATTGTATCCTAAAATACAAGTTTATCAACAAGCGTGTCCGTTGCTTGCTCCGTTGGTAGAAAATGGCGAAATTGATAATCCCGGAACCGATTATTTTGTTAACAAATATCTTAACTTGCTTTTGTCGCAGGATTCGGGTATCGATACAATAATTTTGGGTTGTACACATTATCCGTTGTTGATGAACTCATTTAAAAAGTTTGTTGACAGTAATATAAAAATTGTACCGCAAAACGAAATTGTAGCTCACAGTCTGAAAGATTATTTGTCACGACATCCTGAAATTGACAACCGACTCACAAAAAACGGTACAGTAAAATATTTTACTACCGACAACAGTACGATGTTTGACCAAACCGCCAAATTGTTCTTGAATCGTGATATTCAGAGCCGTACTATCGAAATTTTCTAAAAATATAATGCAACCATATCTATTAACTAATAGTCTTGTAGACAGAGGTGACTATGAACAACGAAGAACAGGAGCTGATAAACAAATGCTCAGACCAAGACCCGAAAGCCCAGCAAATGCTTTATCAGAAGTATTCGCCGGTGTTGTTCGGTTTGTGTTTGCGCTATGCGCCAAGTAGAGAAGTCGCGGAAGATATTTTGCAAGAAGCATTTATAAAAATATTTGCAGCTGTAAAAGATTTTAAGGGCGACGGATCTTTTGAGGGCTGGTTGAAACGTATTACAATTAATACAGCCATTACTTCGTATCATCAAAATTTAAAACACAGACATCTGGCAGATGTCGATGATTATGCAGATACACTGCCTGCTGAAGAACCTAATTTCGGATCGCAGGAATTCACTCACGACGAACTTATAGGGGTTGTAAATTCATTGCCTGACGGGTATAGAATTGTTTTCAATATGTTCGTTGTAGAAGGATTCAAGCACAGGGAAATTGCTGAGATGTTGGGTATTGATATCAACACAAGCAAAACTCAGTTTATGAGAGCGCGTCAGGTTGTCATTCGGAAATTGAACAAACTCAAAAAAATTGGAGACTAAATTATTATGGCATCACCCGAGGACTTGTTTCGTAACAAATTTGATGGTTTTGAGCGTAAACCATCTGATGAAGTCTGGCAGAAAATTCAGAGAAGGCTTTTTTGGCAAAGATTTCTGAAATTCAATCCCAAGACTTTTAATATTTACTATCTCGCTGCTGTGGTTGGTACTGCGGCGTTGATAACTGTGTCTGCACCCGAACATCAGGATTTGTTGGTGGAAGGTGTGACATCGGCTCATCATGTCTATTCGGGTTCCACACGCAAAATTCTTATCGATAATGGAAATCAGTCAGTTTTGCAGTCTCCGTCGGCAGATTTTCATGATGACATGATTGATAATTCTGATTCTTCAAATCTGAATATCAAGAAGTCAACATCATCGGATTTACAGTCTAAAACATCCGTAACGGCTCACAATCAGGATAATATACAGTCAACAAAAACACATGAAATTGTAATTCCGGATTTTACAAGCAAATTCAAGATGAGTGCGTCTTCGGGATGTGCGCCTTTTACCGTTACATTCAAAAATCTTTCAAAAAACATCGATTATTGTTATTGGAATTTTGGAGACGGCGAAGTATCATACGATCAAGATGTTAAGAAAACATATTACAACGAAGGTACATATTATGTTACATTAAAAACAGTAAACGGAACATTTGCACAAGTATTTTCCGATACTGTTACGGTTTATGCCCAGCCGCATGCCGAAATTGCAACTGTAACTTCGATGCAAACGGCAATTGCAGAAGCACGTAATACCAAGGCTTCAACATTTGTTTGGGATTTTGGTGATGGCAAAAAATCTGTCGGACAAAAAGTTTCTCACTTGTATTCCGATTATGGACAATATTTGCTCAAGTTGATAATTTCCAATAACATCTGTTACGATACAATTGCGACCGAACTTGCGATATCTGCGCCGGAATATTCTTTGAAATTTCCTAACGCGTTGATACCGTCGGTTTCCGGTCCTAACGACGGAACTTTTACGATAGAGCGCGGACATCCTACCGTTTTTATTCCTAAAGGTGATATTTCGATGATTTCGCGTTACAGTATCAAGATACTCAACCGAAATGGCAAAGAAGTATTCCAATCGAACGATGTCAATTACGGTTGGAACGGATATTATCGCAACGAACTTTTGCCGCAAGGAGTTTACGTTTATCGTGCGCAATACGAGTTTATAAACGGAGAGTGTGCCAATATTACCGGAAATATTACTTTGAGATGGGAAGAGTAAAATAAAAAAATGAGCCGCGATATTTGCGGCTCAAACCTATCCAATTTTTGTTATGTTTCTAATTTTTATTCTTGTTTCAGACTTTTGATATATTCGCTCGGTAACATCCCGAATTCGTCTTTGAAGTATTGACGGAAGTATAATTCGGAGTTCATGCCGACTTTGAATGCTATTTGCGAGATTGAATATTTGCCTTCAAGGATGTACGCTTCCGCTTTTTTCATTTTTATTTTGCGTAAATATTCGTTTGGACTTATTCCGGTCAACGCCTTAATTTTTCTGTAAAGCGTACTGTTGCTCAAACAGAGTATTTGCGACAATGTTGAAACGTTGAATTCCGGATCTTCCAAATTTTGTTCGATTATTTTGTTGATATTCTCGATAAATTCCAAATCCAATTGGTTGAGACTTTGTAAAAATGTTTCGTGTTTTTTTGCATTGTCTTTGTCTTTCGGATTGGAATTCTTGAAGAATTTTGCCAACTGTTTTTGTTTGTCCAAAAGGTTTACAATGCGGCTTGTGAGCAGTGTGGCACTAAATGGTTTGGTGATATAACTGTCAGCTCCGGCTTCGTAACCTTCTGTTTTATCTTTCATTGTGTCTTTCGCTGTGAGCAAAATAATCGGAATATGCGATGTTCTGATATCGTTTTTCAATGTTTTGCAAAGTTCAATACCGTTTTTTACCGGCATCATTATATCCGAAACCACAATATCAGGCAATTCTTTCAATGCTGTTTCTATGCCGTCTTTACCGTTTGTGGCTGTTAAAACATCGTATTTATCAGCAAGTGAATTTTTGATATAATCTTGTATATCAATATTATCTTCCACAATCAACAAAATCGGACGTTTGTTTTCTTCATTATTGTCCTGTGATGCGGTAGTGATTTCGTTTTTGATGTTTTCTTCCGATTTTGGCTCTTCGTTTTCTACAGCATTGTCGGCGTGAAGTGCATCGGGATATTTTTCGTCAAGGCTCAGAAATACTGTAAATTTTGTGCCTTTGTTTTGTTCGCTTTGTACTGTAATTTTTCCCTTGTGAAGGTCAATCAGATTTTTTACAAGCGACAAACCAATGCCCGTGCCTGATGCTTGGTGCGGACCTTGCTCTTGATAATAACGTTCAAAAATATGCGGCAATGCGCTTTCTGAAATTCCGTATCCGGTGTCTTCTATACCGATTTCTGCATAATAACCGCTTTTGCGCAACGAGATTTTTATTATACCTTGTTCGGTGTATTTCATTGCGTTAGTAATCAAGTTGTCCAAAATCGTGATTATGCTCTGACGGTCGAAATAGATTTCAAAATTGGTTTCTTCGATATCGCATTTTATTTCCACATTTTTGTTACGGTTTAGCTCTTGGAATTTTTTTACAGTATCTTCCACTACCTGATTGAGCAAACCGCGACTTACACACAAACGTTTGTTGTGAGTTTCGGTTTTGCGGAAATCCATGAGATAATTTGTAAGTTTCAGCAATTGATGGCTGCTTTGATTTATTACATTGAGTTTTTTGGAAACCGCTTCTGAGAACGATTTGTCGTTGCACAAATCTTCCAACGGACCAACAATCAAGCTGAGCGGTGTACGTATTTCGTGAGCAATATTGGTGAAAAAGCGCATTCTTTCTTCGTTGAGAGCGTCTTGTTTTTCACGGTTTTGCTTTTCGGATTCCAATTGAGCTGTTATTTTTACTCTTCTGCGATATGCCAAAAACGACATCACAATAAAACTTATAAAAAGTAAGATGTAAATTACTTTTGCTAAAGTAGTGGAATACCACGGCGGAAGTATTTTTATTTTTAGTTTTGTTACATCATCGCTCCATTTTTGGTTTCGGAATCGGGTTTTTACGCAAATTGTATAAGTTCCCGGTTGGATATTTCGGAATGTAACATTTTTCGGGTCGGAAACTGTGTAATAATTCGATTCTTGACCTTCTATTTTGCATGAATATTCTATGATGTCTGAAAAAGCATAATTGTCAGTAAGAAACGATACTGAGAAATTGTTTTCGCTTGCATCGAGTATTACGCCTGACGAATCGTATTTTGAAATTATTTTTTGATTTCCCGGATTTTCAACTGTTACGGGCAAAAATACTTTCATTCTGCCGATAATTGCTCTTGGCGGTACTTCGTTTGACAATACTCTGGCACAATCGAATCTGCAAAGTCCGTTTGCCGAACCGAAATTGATGTAACCGTTTTTATTTTTTGATGTCGCGCCCGAAGAAAATCCGCCGGCGGGAATTTTGTCGCGTGAATCGTAATTTACTATTCTCTTTTCTGATTCCAAATAGCATGAAATTCCGTTGTTGGTACTTATCCAAATATTATGAAATTTGTCTTCGTTGATAGCGCGGATATGAGCATTTGCCAATCCCTCGTTGCGTCCGAAAACTTTGTAGTCGAAACTTTGATGATTATCAAAACATACCATTCCTTCGCCGGTGGCTACCAAAATTCTGTTTTGAGAATCTTCTAAAAGGTGATTGATTGTATTGCTCGGAAATTTTTCGCCGGTATTAAAACTTTTTATCACTTTTAGGTCTTGATCCAAAATAAACAAGCCGCCGCCGAAAGTTCCTGCCCAAATATTTCCGTAAGTATCTCTTAATATGGTTCTTACCAAATTTTGCGGCAAATCGTAATGGGCTTCTACTTTTTTGGTATTGATATTAATTTTGTAAACGCCGGTACTTGTGGCTACCAAAATATTTTGAGCATCGTATTCGCAAAAACTTCTTACGTCTATTTTTTTAAGGTCGTTCGGCAAAAAAGTTTCAAACTTTTCTGTTGAAATATCGTAAACAAATATCCCGTTGAAAAAAGTACCGAACCAAAGATTGCCGTTGCGGTCGCAATACGACGTTTGGATGCAATCGCTTGTGATATTCGGCGTATTTCCCATGTTGTAAACTGCTATTCGTTGACATTTGTTATATACATTGAGGCCGCCACCGTCGGTTCCGAGCCAGATATTATCGTCTTGGTCGGTTACTATAGAAAGTATGCTTTTGCACGTAAGACTGTTGGTAAATTGGCTGTTGTCGTTGATTGTAATTGCAGGTGTATAAGAGTAACGACCGAAAATATTTCCGGCGGGATTTATAAAGTTGACTCCGCCCGACCAAATGCCGGTCCAGATATTTCCGTATTTATCGTTGGTAATACATCTTACCGAGTTGCCCGAAAGTCCTGAATCGCCGTAGCCTTCGGTTATGGTACTGAATTTTATATCTTGCGGCGAATTGAATTGTCCTTGAGGAATATCCAAAATCACGATACCGCCCAATTCCAATGCTACCCAAAGTTTGTTGGGTTCTGCCATTTTTATATCAAATATAGAGCGGTCGCTAATGGCAGTTATAAAGTTGAAACGTTGAAATTTTCCTGAAGTGGGGTCAAATAGAGCAAGTCCGCTGCGGGTTCCCACCCAAATATTATTGTAATCGTCGATATAAATTGACAAAATTTCGTTGTCCTGAATCGATGTATTGTCGTTGGGATTGTGTACGTAGTTTTTGAATTCTCCTGTTTTCAGATTGTATGACGCAAAGCCTTGATGAATATATCCGATATAGATAACATCATCGTTGCTTTCTGTTACAGTCCAAATATTATCGAGTATCCAATTTTTTACAGTATTATGATTGTAATGAGTAAATTTATCATTTTTTTTGTCGTAATAATCTACACCGTTCCAATATGTTGCAATCCAAATATTTCCGTCTTTGGCGGGTACAATTTTGGTAACAGCTTCAGAGATAATGCCTTCGCCGTTTTCTTGCGGTTTATAGACTTTGAATTGGTTGGTATGATAATTATAAGCGTTAAGACCGGCACGTTGAGTTGCAATCCAAAGAATAGAATCTGTAGGATCGTCCAAAATGCAGTTGAGCTCGTTGCCGCTCAACCAATTGTCTACGCTGTTGTCGTCTTTTTTATAAAACTGCTCAAATTCGTTGCCGTCGAATCTGTTGAGACCTTCTTCGGTAGCAATCCACATACTGCCGGTTTTGTCTTGAACAATGCTCACTACAAAATTATTACTCAATCCTTGCTCTACTGTTAATTTTTTGATAGAGAAATTTTGAGCTACAGCTGTTAGTTGTATCAAAAAAAGTAATAATGTGTATATATAATAACGTTTCATGAATTTTTGTGCTTTTTTGTAATGTGCAAAGATATTAATATTTTTTAATTGTTGAAATTTTACTAAATTCTTTAACAAATAGTTTTTTTTCAGATTGATTTCAAAAATCATGCAATTATCGTGCATGAATGATTTTAATATCTATTTTGATTGATTTAAATATGTTAACAAATTTTCGATTAATGTAACTTTGTTGCGTTAATTTACGTATAAAGAAAAAAAAAACCTTCTTAATAATTTAATATCTATATGAAAAAGACCATTTCAAAAAGACTTGTGTGGCTAGCATCTGCTGCTATCTTGGCCACCGCTCAAGTCGGTTGTGAGGACGACGGCTTTTCTGCTGTTGACAATCAAAACCCGTCAATCGCGCTTGAGGAATCTCTTATTCATTGGGAGTTCTCCAGGGAGTTTAGAGTTAAGGGTGTAATTACTGATGCCGATGGTATCAAAACTATCAATCTTCAAAACAAAGATTTGTATCTTAACAAGACTATTGATATTTTAGATATTTATGGTTCGGATGTTACTTCTTATGAGCTTGATTATAAGATTACACCTAACGATACACTTGCATACAGAGTAGAATCATTCCCTATCCTTATTACGGTAGAGGATTTAGTAGGTAATATCAATACTACTACTTTTACTGCACAAATGGACGGCGATTTTACTGATCCGAAGTTTACAGTGGAACCAAGTGAAGTTGTAAATGTTATTATGCCTTCATTTACATTAAAATTTGGTGTTTCGGATAATGTTATAATTAAAAAAGTTGTTGTTGATTTTCCTACTCTCAATCTTAAAGAGGAAATTGAAAACACTAGCAAAGAATATACTTATGCTAAGAGAATTCAAGTAGGTGATGAATATGGCGATTATGAAGGTGTAATTGCTGCTTACGATGCGTATGACAACAAAGTTGAGAAAAAAATTATTATTAGGAGAAGTGAACTTCAAGACTACGAAAAGATGTATCTTTGCGATGTAGCAGAAGAAGATCTTACTAAAGATATTTGTGGTGTTCCTATGCGTATAGATCACACCGGTGAATTTGAATATACCGCATATTATTATAACGAAACTGCCGGAACCGGTATTCGTTTCCTCCAACAAAAAGATACTTACGGTCCTATCTGTTTCGGTAAAGATCCGAATAGTGATTTACTAACTCCTGATCCGGATGTTGCAGAACCAATTATACTCGATAAAGCAGGAGTTTATTATAAAATTGTTTTTAATACAAAAGAAGGTATTTATACTGCAACTACATATACAATTGATGAGGCTGTTGACCCATTGCATATTGAGTTAGGTTCTCAAAAATTGAATGTATGGGACGATCGAGGCAAATGGAATGCTGAATTAGGTGAATGGGAAGATCCTGATAATAATATTATATGGGGTGAATTTAATATTGGTATTTTATCGGATGGAGAACCTAAGGATGTAAAAGATTTCTTTAAATATAACCCTAAAAATAAGCATATTATTGAAATTCTTAATTATCGTATTTCTGCTGGTCCTTTTGAGTTCCATCCTCATAATTGGCAGGCTTCTAATTGGTGGGACTATTATTCATGGAAACCTGAGAAAGCTACAGAGACAGATCCTGAAGTTTGGAAATGGGTTGGTAAATATAAACGTCCTGATTATGATGTAGCAACTACTTCATACAACAATGCTGTTGAAGTTGGCAACCACGCAAAACTTACAATTCCAAAACCTGGTAAATACGACATCATTTTTGATATTCACTTGGGTCGTATGAAGATTGTACCTTCAAAAGAAAAATAACAATTTATTATGAATCTTAATATTTAAAATAGAGATATGAGAAAAATATTAACATTACTAACGTTAATGCTGGTAAGTGTGACTCTATTCGCGCAGAAAATCACTTTATCAGGTAGGGTGACAGATAAAACCGGTGAAATTCTTATCGGTGCTGTTGTTATGGAAAAAGGTACTACCAACGGTACTATTACCGATGTTGACGGACAATACAAACTTATGGTTGACAACGAAACTACTATTGTCTGTTCAATGATGGGTTTCCAGACAGAAGAAATTTCTGTTAATGGTATTTACCATTTGGATATTATTCTTAATGAAGATACTAAAAATATTGATGAAGTTGTGGTTATCGGTTACGGTACTGCAAAAAAATCTGATTTAACTTCAAGTATTTCTTCAGTTTCAAGTGAGGATATTACATCGTTTAATTCCGGTAATGCAATGAACGCTTTGCAGACTAAAGTAAACGGTGTGCAAATTTCATCTACAGGCAAACCGGGAGAAATTCCTCGTGTTATTATCCGTGGTGTTACTACAGTTAACGGTTCTAATCCGCTTTATGTAGTAGACGGTATGCCGGTTGGTGATAATATCAACTTCCTCAATCCTGAGGATATCGAATCAATGGAAGTTTTGAAAGATGCTTCGGCGTCTGCTATCTACGGTACAAGAGCTTCTAACGGTGTTGTGATTATTTCTACAAAGAAAGGTCAAGCCGGTAAAACTACATTCCAATTTACTTCGTCTGTAGGTTTGAGCGTTATCGGTAATCCTGACATGGCTAAAGCTTCTGAATATGAAAAAGTTTTCAAAACTCGTTATACCAATGACGAACAAGTTCCTGCTTATAAAGGTATTAATGATATTACCGATGCCGAAGGTACTGATTGGTGGAACGAAACTGTTGATAAATATGCAATGAGCCAAAGTTACAACCTTTCTTTCCAAGGTGGTACAGACAAATTGGTTTACAGCGGTAGTTTCGGTTACTATCGTTCTCATTCTCACTACAATTACGGTTGGTGGGACAAATTTACCGGTAGAGTTAATACAGAATATGTTTTTGACAGCAAGAGACGTTTTAAACTTGGTGTTGAATTGTCTCCGAAACTCGAACGTTGGGACGACACTCCTAATTTGATGGGTGCAGCAATGGCAATGGATCCTACTACTCCTATTTTCCGTTATGATTGGGAAACTATTGACAACGAATTTTCTTGGTACGAACGTTCTCACAACAATCAGGAACACAACCCTGTTGCAAATCTTAAACGTCAGACCGGTCATTCTGATGAATACGGTCTCTTGATGAATCCGTATTTGAATATCGAAATTATCAAAGGTCTTACATTTAGAACTCAATTTGGTGACAATGCACGTTTCCGCTTGACTAACGGATTCGCTCCGGAATATTTTATTGATAACCTTGAAAAAACAGAAACTTCAACAGCTTCAAGAGAAATCGTAATTTGGAACGATTGGAACTGGACCAATACTTTGAGTTATCAGAAACTTTTTGCTGAAAGACACAACGTAAATGCTATGGTTGGTTATACAATGGAAAAGTTCTCTGACTATAATATGAAAGGTAGCCGCGATGCTGTTCCTTCTAATAATGAAAATCTTCGTTATGTATCTGCCGGTACTGAAAACCAAAAGGCAGAAGGTACAGATCACTTCTCAACACTTGTATCATACCTCGGTCGTGTGATGTACAATTATGATTCACGTTATTATTTAACTGCAAGTATCCGTTTCGACGGTTCAAGCAAATTCCCTGAAGGTAAGAAATTCGCAACATTCCCCGCAATATCAGGTGCTTGGAAAATTACGGGCGAAGATTTTATGAAAAATCAGCAAATTTTCAGTAACTTGAAACTTCGTCTCGGTTGGGGTAAAGTTGGTAACCAATCAATTGACAACTCAGCTTACCTTTCTACAATCGGTACAACATACTATGTAGTAAACGGTGATTTGGTAACAGGCTCTTATGTAAGCAGTACTGCAAATCCAAATATTCAGTGGGAAACTGTAGAAGACTACAACATCGGTATGGATTTCGGTTTTATGAAAGACCGTTTGACAGCAACAATCGAACTTTATAAGAAGAAAACTTCTGACATGCTTTTGAAAGAATCTCACCTTTTGATTCTCGGTTATCCGGAATGGGGCGGACAGGTTTGGACAAATGTTGGTAGTATGGAAGCTACCGGTTGGGAACTTTCTCTTAGTTGGAAAGACACTCCTAAAAAAGATTTCAATTACGAAGTTGGAGTTAACCTCTCAGGTGTTAAAAACAAAGCAAAAGATTTAGGAACTTCTGATCCTATTTTAACACAAGGATTCAATGGTGATTACATCATCCAAAACGAATCAGATGCAGAAATTTCAAGATTCTATGGTTATCAGACAGCCGGAATTTTCCAAAATTGGGAAGAAGTTGCATCTTACACCAACGAACATGGCGAATTGTTGCAACCGAAAGCACAACCGGGTGATTTGATTTTTGTTGACCGCAACAAAGACGGCGAAATCAACGCCGAAGACAAAACATATCTAGGTAACGCATTCCCGAAACTATATATGGGTATCAATCTTGGAGCTAACTACAAGAATTGGGATTTCTCAATGAACTTCTACGGTACATTTGGAAATGATATCTTCAACAAAACCAAAGGTTACTATTCCGGAGTTTCAGGTCAAAATGTTTGGGCTGGTACATACGAAAAGGCTTGGCATTATGAAGGACAAGATACTGACATCCCAAGACTTTCTTACAATGATGCCAACCAAAACTTTACAACAGTTAGTGACTGGTTCGTAGAAAACGGTTCTTATTTGAGATGCAAACAAATTCAATTCGGTTACACATTCCCGAAAGAGAAAATACATGTAGGAACACTTCGCGTTTCATTGTCAGCACAAAATCTCTTTACAATTACAAAGTATAGCGGTTTTGACCCCGAAACAGCTGCAACCGGCAGAGTTACAGAAAGCGGTGTTGACGGTGTTGCTTATCCAAATACAAGAATTTTCTTATTCGGTGTTAATTTGAATTTCTAAATCGTATAATTTTTAACCACGGAAAAAAATACATTTAGTAAATATTTCCGTGGTTATTAAAAAATATCACAAATGAAAAAGTTTTTAAAATACGGCATATTTGCAGCTGTTGTAGGATTTACAGGCTGCACCGAGGACTTTTTAACACAAGATGTTAAAGGTACTCAAGTCCTCGACAATTATTTTAATAACGAGGAACAATGTTTGGCGCAGGTTTACGGTTGTTATCAGTCACTTGCTTACGACGATTGGTGGCAGATTTACAACACATACATCCTTGCTGATATGTGTACTGACGATGGTTGGATGAACAATACAACCCAAGGTCAAGACGGTTACAACGATCTCGTTCTATATCAGGGAAAAACTACAAGTGGTACATTGTCTAACTATTGGCAGTATCGTTACAAAGGTATTCATACATGTAACACTGTTATTGAATACGTTCCGAAAGTAACATCAATCTCCGAAGAAAAGAAAAACCGTTTGGTAGCTGAAGCAAAATTCATTAGAGCATTCTCTTATTTTGAATTGGCTAAAAACTTTGGCGGTGTTCCTTTGGTTTTGTCTGTAACTGTAGAAGATTCAAGAGGTCTTACCCGTGCAACTTTGGAAGATACATACAAACAAATTGAAAAAGATTTTTTGGATGCTATCGATTATTTGCCGACAAGAAAACAGACAATTGCAAATGGCGAACTTGGTCGTGCTACCAAAGGTGCTGCTCAAGCATTTTTGGCTAAAGCATATTTGTATCAAGAAAAATTTGAATTGGCTGAAAAATATCTTGACGCAGTAATCAGCAGCAATGAATATGCATTGTTGGACGATTTCACCAAAGTTTGGAATATGGATTACAACAACAGCGAAGAAGGTGTTTTTGAAATTCAGACTTCCGGCGATATTACTTACAATGTCGGTGAGAGAATTTCAGTAGTAGCCGGTAGCCGTGACGACGATGGTTGGTCATGGGGCGGTCCTTCTTCTGACCTTGAGAATGCATACGATGAGCAAGGTGATGAAATCAGAAAATTCTGTACTATCATCAAACACGGTGCAATGGCAATTCCTAATGAGACAGATCCTAAAGCTTTCGTACACAAAAACGAAAAAGGTGAAGAAGTTCCCGGATATGGTGTATTACCGTCAAAACATAAATCTGCGCGTGTAAATGCTAAACTTTACATCCCAAGAGCAAAACGTATTGAAGGTAAATATGATGCTCCTCATATTGCTTTGAATTACAGACTTATGCGTTATGCTGACGTTCTTTTGATGGCTGCTGAAGTTAAGAATATGTTAGGTAAGGATGTTGAAGCACAGAAATATCTCAACATGGTTCGTGCTCGTGTCGATCTTCCTGAAATACATACAACAGATCTTAATTTGATGTATGATATTCGTAAAGAACGCCGTCTTGAACTTGCTTTTGAGGCAAATCGTCTTTATGATATTCGCCGTTGGACAGATCTTAATGGTGAAAAAATGGCTTGCAACCTTTTCGGTCCTCAAGGTACTTGGGTATTGTATAATACAAAATATTCTACCGATGAATATGAGACCTCAAATCTTATAGAACCTCAAGACGAAGGTATCGATTTTAAGAAAGAGCGTGACTTGCTTTTCCCGATTCCTAATACAGAAATTGTTCAAAGTAACGGTTCGCTCAAACAAAACCCGGGATATTAATATTATACCAACCACGGAATTAATAAAAAAATTCCGTGGTTAATTAAAAAGAAAAATTATGAAGATATTTAATATATGTTTATTGACAGCTATGGTTGCAGTAGGATTGGTATCTTGCGACCATGACGATATTACTCCTAACGACAGCAATACTGCATTGTCGCCGGAAGAAATCGCAAAGAGAAACAATGAGGAAATTGTAAATGATAATCCGTCAGCTGGTGCTGATTGGAAAGTCGTAAAATCTTCTGATGAAAAATCTGATGATGATATTATCGTAAAAATCAATACCGGAAGTGTTTACCAAACAATGGAAGGTTTCGGTGCTTCAGATTGTTGGCTCGGTGAATTTGTCGGTAAAAACTATACAGACAAAGACAAAATGGCTAAACTTCTTTTCTCTCAAGATACTTTGGAAGACGGTAGTTTAACAGGTATCGGACTTTCGATGTGGAGAGTAAATCTCGGCGGCGGTACAGCTGAGCAAGGTGCTGATTCTAAATTGGAAGATGTTACCCGTAGAGCTGAATGTTATTTGAATGGTAACGATTATGATTGGACAAAATGCGCAGGTCAACAATATTTTATGACTGAGGCTAAAAAATACGGTGTTGAAAAAATGCTTTTGTTTTCCAATACTCCTCTTGTACGTTGGACAAAAAACGGTTTAGGTTTTTCTGCAAGCGGTGCTAATGCTAACCTTAATGAAGAAAACTATGCAGATTTTGCCGGTTATATGGCAGATGTCGCAAAACATTTTACAGACAACGGTATCAAAATCGATTACATCTCTCCTGTAAACGAACCTCAATATAATTGGGAAGGTGGACAAGAAGGTAGCGGTTGGCAAAACTCTGAAATTACAAAACTTGTAAAAGCATTGGATGAAAAACTCGGTGATCAGAAAACTGAAATCATCATTCCTGAAACTGCAAAATGGACTGCAACTTATTCTGAAACATACGAAAACCGTTCAAATCAGATTCAAGAATTCTTTGGTGACGGTGAAAATTCAGTAAAAGATTTAAAACACGTTCACAAAGTAATAGGTGCTCACTCATATTGGGAAGATCGCAATTGGACTGATTTGGAGCAAATCCGTTCTAATGCAGCTTTCGAGGCTGAGGGTTATGGTATAGGACTTTGGCAGACTGAATGGTCAATGCTTGATGAATATGCTGCAACCGACAATTATCCCGGTTTGGCTGATGCTAAATACATCGATAATGCACTCTATCTTTCAAGAGTAATTTACTCTGATTTGGTTTGGGGTAATGTTTCATCTTGGAGTTATTGGACCGTTTGGGGTCAAGAACGTTGGAGTCAGAAAAACAGATTCTACTTGATAAAACTCGGTGCTGATGTTTCTGATTACAAAGATGATTATACTGAAGATCTTACAGTAAACAACAATTGGGCTGCCAACGTTAATCTTTATGTACTTGGTAACTACAGCCGTTTTATTCGTCCTGATTACAAACGTGTTGATTTGGATTGCGGCGCAGATAAATCATTTATCGGTACTGCATTCATTTCTCCTGATTCCAAAACATTGGTTGCTGTATACACCAATCTAACAGATAAGAAAATACGTGTACAGCCAAAACTTACAGGTTATGAAGGTTACAACAAAGTTCTTCGTTTCGTAACTGACGAGTCAAAGAAACTTGAACGTTCTAACATGAGCGATGATAAAGTTGTTATTCCTGCTAAATCTGTTACAACCATAGTATATTGTAAATAATATTATTCCTTTTCATTCAACCACGGAATACTGCATAATTACGAACTTAGTCTGTTTACTATTTTTGTTTCGTAATTGGTATTTTCCGTGGTTGAATTTTATAAACAGATGTATGAAAAAATTATTTTTATTACCTTTAATTTTTGCAGTTAGTTGTACTGAAAATTACACTCAAATTGTAGAAATCAACGAAGACCAAACGTATCAGACTATAGACGGGTTTGGCGCTTCTGATGCTTGGACCCTGCAAAATTCTACTCAGTGGGCAGAATCTACTGTAAATCAAGCTGCTGAATGGTTGTTCTCTAAAGAAAAAGGTGTCGGACTTAATATCTGGCGTTTCAATCTTGGAGCCGGCAGCTGTTACCAAGGCGATGACGCTCAAATCAATCCGTATACTCGTACTGAATGTTTCCTGATGCCTGACGGAACTTGGGATTTTTCTAAACAAAAAGCTCAGGTCGATTTTATGAAACGGGCTCAGAAATACGGTGTTAATACATTTATAGCATTCCTCAACTCACCGCCGGTATATTTTACTCAAAACGGACTTGCCACTAATACCGGTAGAGACGGAAGTTTCAATCTAAAACCTGATTGTTATACAAAATATGCCGATTATATCGCCAAATCTATCAAAGGTTTGAAAGAAAATCACGGCATCAACATCAATTATGTCTGTCCGGTAAACGAACCCGACGGACATTGGAACTGGTACGGACCTAAACAAGAAGGTTCTCCGGCTACAAATGCTGAGATCGCAAAAATCACTCGTGTTCTCGACAGCGTTTTTACTGCTGAGAATATTGATACTAAAATACTTGTAAACGAATCTTCTGACTATCGCGCAATGGTTTCTACACATCAGACCGATGTAGATAGAGGTTTCGCAATACAAACTCTCTTCGGTGCTGACTCTGTAGACAATGTGTTGAATCTTTCTCATGTTGACAAACTTATTGCCGGTCACGGATATTGGACAAATACTCCGCTTGATTTCTTGCGTACCATGCGGGAAAACCTTCGCGATACATTGCAGAAATTCGGTGTTAGATTTTGGATGACAGAACAATGTATCATGAGCAACGATGAGGAAATAGGCGGCGGTGGCGGTTACGATACTACAATGAAAACCGCATTGTATGTAGCACGTTGCATTCATCACGATTTGGTATATGCCAACGCTTGCTCATGGCAATGGTGGCGAGCTATCGGTGAAGATTACAAAGACGGATTGTTGGAAGATTTCGGTCAAGAGACAGCTGAAACCGGAAAACTAAGTGACAGCCGCTTGCTTTGGAGCTTGGGAAACTACAGCAGATTTATCCAACAAGGTGCTGTTAGAATTTCAGCCGGACTTTCAACTCCCGAAGATCCTACAGGATTGATGATAAGTTCATATAAAAATCCTGACGGAAGTATCGTAAGCGTAGTTATCAACTATTCTGATAAAGAGGAGATATTAAAATTTCCGAAAAACATCAGTGAAGTATACGTAACAAACGATACCCAAGGTTGCAAATTGAAACCGGTAGAAACCAAAGGCAAATGCGCAACCGTTCCCTCAAAGAGTGTGGTAACTGTAATATTACAAATGCCGCAAAGATGATAACAATAAAAAAATCAATCAAAACCGTGAAAAACACGCTACAATGCCGTAAAATGCACAATTTTTAATAAAATTGAATGATTTTTCTATGTATTTTGATTGATTTTTATACCTCAAATTATCAAATTAACCCATAATTTTGTAACACTAAAAATGACACGGATTGACTTGTATATGAAAAAAGTTTTAGGTTTATGTTTTTTGTTATTTGCAATTCTGTTCGCGAGTAGCTGCAAAGACAATAAAGGAACTTTTGAGGCGGGAGAAAATACCTTTCTCCTCAACGGTAAACCCTTTGTAGTGAAAGCAGCAGAAGTGCATTATTCACGCATACCTAAAGAATATTGGGAAAACAGAATACAGCTTTGTAAAGCTTTGGGTATGAATACCCTTTGTATTTACATCTTCTGGAACTATCACGAAATGCAAGAAGGCGTATTCGATTTCTCAGGACAAAAAGATATAGCTTCATTCTGCAAATTGGCACAGAAAAACGGGATGTACATCATAGTAAGACCGGGTCCATACGTCTGTGCAGAATGGGAAATGGGCGGTTTACCATGGTGGTTGCTCAAAAACGACAGCATACAACTTAGAACTCTCGACGCTGATTATATGTCACACGTAGAGAAGTTTATGGCTAAAGTCGGTGAACAACTCTCAGACCTTCAAATTACAAAAGGTGGTAACATCATAATGGTACAAGTAGAAAACGAATACGGCAGCTACGGCACCAACAAACCTTACGTTTCTGCTATCCGCGATATTGTTCGCAAATCCGGATTCAACGAAGTACCGCTTTTCCAATGCGATTGGAGCAGCAATTTTACAAATAATGCTCTCGACGACTTGCTTTGGACAGTAAATTTTGGTACAGGCAGCGATATCGACGCTCAGTTTGCCAAGTTGAAAGAATTAAGACCGACCACACCTTTGATGTGTTCTGAGTTTTGGAGCGGCTGGTTCGACCATTGGGGAAGACCTCACGAGACACGCCCTGCCGATGTAATGGTAAGCGGTCTCAAAGAGATGTTAGACAAAAATATTTCGTTCTCGCTTTATATGACCCACGGAGGTACAACATTCGGATACTGGGGCGGTGCCAACAATCCGGCTTACAGTGCGATGTGTAGCTCTTACGATTATGATGCTCCTATTTCAGAGAACGGTCAAGTTACTGAGAAATACACATTACTCAGAGACATGATGAAAAATTACCTCGGCGAAGGTGAAACATTGGCTGATATTCCGGCTCAAATCCCGGCAGTAAATATCCCGACAATCACATTCACAGAATCTGCCGAAGTATTCGGAAATCTTCCTGAAGCAAAACAGTCACACGACATCATGCCGATGGAGAAATTCGATCAAGGTTGGGGCTCAATACTCTACAGAAAAATTGTTGAAAACGATATAAAACAAGGTTCTTTGCTCAACATCGATGAAGTACATGACTACGCATTAGTTTACGTAAACTCAGTAAAAGTAGCAGAACTCGACCGCAGAAAAGCCGAATTCTCATGCACCTTGCCGCAAGTAAAAGCCGGTGATACACTTGATATTTATATCGAAGCTTTGGGACGTGTCAACTTTGATAAATCAATTCACGACCGCAAAGGTATTACAACAAGTGTTAGTGTAAATGATACAGAACTAAAGGATTGGACAATTTATAACTTACCGTTGGATTACCAATTCGCACAAAACAAAAACTATCATTCAATAACCGCAACCGACCGTCCGGCTTATTACAGAGCCAAGTTCACATTGAAGAAAGCCGAGGATACATTCCTTGATTTCAATACATGGGGCAAAGGTTTTGTTTGGGTAAACGGTATAGCATTGGGTCGTATATGGAAAATCGGTCCACAGCAGACACTTTACATGCCGGGTTGTTGGCTCAAAGAAGGTGAAAACGAAATTGTAGTACTCGATATACTTGGTCCTGAAAAAGCTGAAGTTGCAGGTCTTGACCATCCGATACTCGATGTGTTGAGAGTTTCAGTACCTCAAACACATCGCAAAGACGGAGAAAAACTCAACCTCAAAGGTGAAACACCTGTTGCAGAAGGTCAGTTGAAAAACATCGCAACACCTCAGACCGTTACATTTACAAAACCGGTAACAGGACGTTATCTTTGTGTAGAGTCGCTCAACAATTTCAAAGGTGACAACATCACATCATTCGCCGAGCTTGATGCGATTGATATAAACGGCAAACTTGTAAACCGCAAAGATTGGAAAGTTTATTACGCTGATAGCGAAGAAACAAGAGCCGGAGAATATACTGCCGACAAACTTTATGATCTTCAGGAATCTACCTATTGGCAGACAGTAGACAACGTAGCATTCCCGCACTCGGTAGTAATTGATTTAGGTAAAACAGAAACCTTGAAAGGTATAAGAATAATCCCGCGCCAAGAAAAAGGAAACCCGGGTTTAATTAAAGATTTTAAGATTTATATTAAAGACGTCGCATTTGAGAAATAGTTATTTTAATTGTTTTATTTTTGTAAAGGCTGTTCAGTGATGAACAGCCTTTGTTTTAGGTATGCGTTTGAAACGTTAATTTTCTTTAAATTCTAATTAAATTAAACAGTTAGTTTATTTATTTAACTTCTATATTAACTTTCTGTACAAAATATAGCTTTTCACCTGAGGTGAAAACTCACATCGGGTAGTGATTCTGTGTTTTCACCTGAGGTGAAAACACAGATCGGGTAGTGATTCTGCGTTTTCACCTGAGGTGAAAACACAGATCGGGTAGTGATTCTGCGTTTTCACCTGAGGTGAAAACACAGATCGGGTAGTGGATGTGCGTTTTCACCTGAGGTGAAAACACAGATCGGGTAGTGATTCTGCGTTTTCACCTGAGGTAAAAACACAGATCGGGTAGTGGATGTGCGTTTTCACCTGAGGTGAAAACACAGATTGGGTAGTGGATGTGCATTTTCACCTGAGGTGAAAACACAGAATTGGTAGTGGATGTGCATTTTCACCTGAGGTGAAAACACAGAATCTGTACCCGAAATAACAATTTCCTCGCGAAAAAACTTCCAACTACATCCCGATCTTACAATTTCTTTGTTAACATCTATTCCAAAAACTGTAAGATCCGAATATTTCTGTTAACAAAAGTTCTCAACAATTGTTACTTTATTGTTTTCAATCCAAACATAAAAGCATACAACGGGTAGTTAAATACATTTTTGGTTTGATTGAATGGCAGAGCAGATATTTTACAAGCATATTGCGGCTGGTATTTATTACAGAAAAACGCAAAACTCTTGGCTTGAAGGTTTTCTCCGGCTTTTACTTCGATAGGAATTGTTTGTCCGTTGTTTTGGATTACAAAATCTACCTCGCTGGTGTTGCGTTCGTTGGTCCAATAACTGATATAGTCGCAATTCATAGCGGTAAGTTCCTGCATAACAAATTGTTCTGTGATTGCACCTTTGAACTCTGTGAATATTCTGCTTTTGTCTGCCACGATATCGTAACTCAATCCTGTAGCGGCACACAGCAATCCTGTGTCAACCATATAAAGTTTGAACGCAGCAGCATCTTGATACGCTATGAGCGGCATTTTAGGAACTTCCACACGTTGAGATTTCAAAATTAAACCGCAGTTTATCAGCCACATAATCGCCAACTCAAAATCTTTGGCACGTGCACCTTCGCGCAATACTCCATAGACAAATTTTTTGTTTTCTTTCGATAATTGTGCCGGTAACGAATTCCAAACCATTGTAACGCGGGGCACTTGTAAATCTGGAATATGTTTAGAAAAATCTGCTTGATACGAATTAAGGATGTCGTGTTGTTTGTCCCTTACTGCAAAATAATCTTGAGTATCAACCCATTTTTGTACAACTTCCGGCATTCCGCCAATCACCATGTAGGTACGTACAAGGCGAATGAGTTCGTCATGAAATGTTTTTAGAATATTCCATTGACAATTGCTTAATGCATTATACATCAAATCTTTACCGGTTGCTAAAACAAACTCGCCGAATGTCATCGGATGAAGTTCCAAGAAGTTGACTTTGCCAACGGGGAACGATTGGTTTTCGTGCATAGATATGCCCAACAGCGAACCTGCTGCAACTACGGCATATTGTGGGGCATTTTCACAAAAATATTTCAATGATGTAACTCCGCTTTCTACTGCCTGAATTTCGTCGAAGATTATCAACGTGTTGTCAGCATCGATTTTTTTGCCGTGATAGAGTTCTATGGTTGAAATAATTCTCTGAGTATCAAAATCTTCAACAAACAAATCCTTGAAACGCTTTTCATACTCAAAGTTGATATAAACGGTTTCAGCAAAATATCTTCTGCCAAATTCTTTCATCAACCAAGTTTTGCCGGTTTGTCTTGCTCCTTTGATAATCAGAGGTTTGCGGTCTGATTTATTTTTCCATTCAGCTAATTGCTTAATTGCCGTGCGTTCCATAATGTGTTACGATTTTGTGGTGTTTATCACTACAAATTTACAGACTTTTTTATGAATAAACAATAGTTTCTATGAAGAAAGTGTTGTTGAAATACACTTTTATCTATGAAGAAAGTGTTGTCGGACTACACTTTTATCTATGAAGAAAGTGTTGTTGGACTACACTTTTTACAGAGAAAAGTATAATTACATCATTTTCTGTTCAATTTTCAGAGGTAAATATTCATGTTGTAATGAGGAGAAATTGTTTTACTTTATACAAAAAATGCCGACTGAATTTTCAGACGGCATTTTGGGATGTCCGGCATGTATGATGGACATTTTTATTTTATAATTTTTGTAAATGAATTTTCTTTTTTATTTTGACTGATATTGGTTTTGTCCGTGTAGTAAAAGTTATGATATTATATAACTTCAAAAAACGGATTTTCAGTAGTTTCGATACCTACAGAAGTAGGTTCGCCGTGACCCGGAAATATTTCGTAAAGACTGTCAAATCTTAAAATCTTGTTTCTGATGGATGCAATCTCTTCGTCGTAATCTCCAAACGGCAAGTCAGTACGACCGATAGTACCTTTAAAAAGTGTATCACCGGACATCATAAATTTGTCGGTTTCGGCATAAATTACTTGACCGCCGGGTGTATGTCCCGGAGTTTCAGTGCATTTGAGTATTGAGTTACCGAATTTCAATTCTGTACCTTCGCTGCACGGAATATCTATTGTGATAGGTGTATTGATATCCCAGCCCCATTGTTTCGCGAGTTGAGCGGCATTTTCCAAAAAGAAATTGTCTTTGGGATTTGCTGCAAAAGGTATATTGTATTTTTGTTTTAGAAAATTTATTCCAAGTATGTGGTCGCTATGACAATGTGTATTGGCTATCAATACGGGTTTCAACTGTAATTTTTCGAGGTGTTGTACAAGAAAATTTTGTTCGTTGTTGCTGTAACAGCCCGGATCTATGATAACACATTGTTTAGTATCATCGTAGATTACGTATGTATTTACCTCAAAAAGGTTGAAACGGAAAAATTCTATTTTCATAGCTTGGTTAGTATTTCGTTCAGTTTGGTGATAAGTGTCGGAATAAAATGTTTGCTTACATATAGTATTTTAGACAAGTCTTTTTCTCTGAAATCATTGTTTATGATATCAGTGAAATACTTGATTTCTTCTTGTGAAATTATTGAATCTTTAATGTCTTTATCTGTTTTCATGTAAGTTTCAATAATTACCACGATATTCATGTAGACGTTGTCAAGAACAAAATCTTGATCTTTGATTTCGTCTGCAATAGAATAATCAGATGTTACAGACATGATATTTTTACATGCCTGCAACATCTGAGATATTAAGCTTTTTACCTGTTCGGGATTATTCATTGGATTTCAATGGAGTAATTGTTAAAGACAACTCATCCAACTGTTCAGGAGAAATAGCAGAAGGAGCGTCAATCATAACGTCGCGAGCAGCATTGTTTTTCGGGAATGCGATTACGTCTTTTATCGAATCAGAGCCGTTCATAAGAGCCGCCCATCTGTCGAGACCAAAAGCAAGACCACCGTGAGGAGGTGCACCGAATTTAAATGCGTTGATTAAGCATTCAAATTGAGCTTTAGCCTTTTCTTCGGTGAATCCCAAAAGTTTGAACATCCTTACCTGAAGAGCTGAATCGTGAATACGGATAGAGCCTCCACCGATTTCGATACCGTTGATTACCAAGTCGTAAGCATTAGCTCTTGCTTCGCCCGGATTGGTTTCAAGAATATCGTAGTCTTCTTTTTTAGGAGAAGTAAACGGGTGGTGCATTGCGTAGAAACGTTGTGTAGCATCGTCCCATTCAAACAACGGGAAATCAACAACCCAAAGTGGGGCAAATTTGTTTTTGTCTCTGAGGTTGAGTCTGTTACCCATTTCAATACGGAGAACTCCCATTTGATTGAGTACTTGGAGTTTTTTGCCGCAAAGTATGAAAATAAGGTCGCCGGCTTTGGCTTCTGCTTTGTCTGCAATTGCTTTCAAGTCGTCGGCATTGAAGAATTTGTCAACCGAAGATTTGAATGTGCCGTCTTCGTTGTATTTGATATAAACGAGACCTTTGGCTCCTACCTGAGGACGTTTTACAAATTCAGTGAGTTCGTCAATCTGTTTTCTTGTGTATCCGGCTGCGCCTTCTACTGCAATTGAACAGATGTATTCTGTATCGTCAAATACCTTGAAATTGTGACCTTTAGCCACGTCGGTAATATTGTGGATTGTCATACCGAAACGAATATCCGGTTTGTCAGAGCCGTATTTTTCCATAGCTTCTTTCCAAACCATACGCGGGAATTGAAAATCCATATCGATGTTTCTGATTGTCTTGAAAAGATGTTTTGCAAGACCTTCGAAAATTTGGAGTACGTCTTCTTGTTCTACAAACGACATCTCGCAGTCGATTTGTGTAAATTCAGGCTGACGGTCTGCGCGCAAATCTTCGTCGCGGAAACATTTTACAATCTGATAGTAACGGTCGATACCTGCCACCATAAGCAACTGTTTGTATTGTTGCGGACTTTGTGGAAGTGCATAAAATTCGCCGTGATGAATTCTTGATGGTACTACATAATCTCTTGCGCCTTCCGGTGTAGATTTTATGAGCATCGGGGTTTCTACTTCCATAAAGCTGTGTCCGTCGAGATATCTTCTTACTTCAAAACTCATTTTGTTTCTGAGTTGAAGACCTTTCAAAATAGGACGGCGACGGATGTCCAAGTATCTGTATTTAAGCAACAAGTCTTCACCTCCATCGGTGTTGTCTTCTATAGTAAACGGTGGAATTTCAGATTTGTTGAGTATATTAAGTTCTTTAACAATAATTTCGATTTCGCCGGTAGCGAGATCTTTGTTTTTGCTTGAGCGTTCTGTAACAACGCCTTTTGCTTGAATTACAAATTCACGACCTAATTTTCTTGCTTGTTCGCAAAGTTCTTTGTTGGTATCGATATTGAAAACCAACTGTGTGATTCCGTAACGGTCGCGAAGGTCGGTAAATGTCATACCGCCAAGATTTCTAACTCTTTGCACCCAACCGCAAAGGGTAACTTCTTTGTTGACATCTGCAATACGCAGTTCACCACAATTATGTGTTCTATACATTATGAATTACTATTTTAGAAACATTTTATGGCTACAAAGTTACAAATAATTTTGATATTTAAACGTTGTCTGAAAATTTATTTTGTAAAAATTTCTTCAATAAATTATTTTGTTTTTTTCTTAAATCTTTTCATTTTTGCAGAAAATCATGGTATTATGTTTTTTTCTCTATGATGTTATCCTACTTGGAGGTAAGTATCACGAGTGTAAAATTTTACCGATGATTTGTTTTTACTAAAAGATTATGACAGACGACGAGAAATTTATGCGGGCAGCTCTTAGTGAGGCTCAGATTGCTTTTGACGAAGATGAAATTCCGATTGGAGCTGTAGTTGTGGTGCAGGGTAGGATAGTGGCGAGAGCGCATAATCTTACACAGCGGCTTTGTGATGTTACTGCTCATGCCGAGATGCAGGCTATTACGATGGCAAGTTCTCAGGGCGGAAAGTATTTGCCGGAAGCTACTTTGTATGTTACTGTTGAACCTTGTGTGATGTGTGCCGGAGCTTTGGCATGGTCGCAAATCGGTAGAATAGTTTACGGCGCTAAGGATATAAAAAAGGGTTATCAGATTGTGGAAAATCTGATAACCCCAAACAAAGTTTCGCTACTGCATCCGAAAACTAAGGTTACTTCCGGAGTTTTGGAAGATGAATGTGCGGAACTTATGAAAAAGTTTTTTGCAAGTAAAAGATGACGGGCGGAGAATTTTTCCGCCTTATTTCTTTTCCAATGCGTTTACTCTCTTGATTAATTCTTCGAGAGTAGATTTCAATTCTTCGTTTTCTTGTTTAAGATCTTTTATTTGGTCTTGTTGTTCTTTTATTGCATTGGTTAATACCGGAATTACGCCGATGTAGTTTATTGTTTTGTAACCGTCAGCACCTTCCGAAACCAATTCCGGAATTATCTTTTCCATTTCTTGAGCTATGAAACCGTATTGCATTTTGCTTTCGGCAGAAGGTCTTTTTGTTTTGTCCCAATAGAAATTCACACCTCTCATTTTCAATACTTTTTCAAGGCAGTTGTTTGTTGTGCTGATGTGGCTTTTGAGACGAACATCTGAACTGCCGTTTAATGTTCCGGACAAAGTTGCATTACCGGTTTTTAATACTTCAAAAACATTGGTACGATTTGTTTCATCTTTACCAGTTCCATTGCCTACAATGAATAAGGCATCATCATTTTTTTTATTGTATTTTCCACAAAGTAATTGATTGTCTGTTGATGAGCTTAATCCTATTCCGAAAGCAAAAATTTGTCTGCCACTTATTGTAATAGCGCGTCCAAAGGCGATGCAATTTATACCAGCAGATGCGTCAGCTTTGTCTGTGTTATCAGGGTCTCCAAATGCTATACAATTTTGACCTGCTGTTCCATTTTTACCGGCGATGGCACTACTTGCACCATCTTTTATTATTGCACTAGTTCCGCCCATTGATATGCTACCAGCTGTAAGCCATAAGTGTTGACCATCAGAGTGTATATGTGTCGATGCTGTTGGACTGCCGTCTTTCTTGATATCAAATACATTCGAGGGGTCTCCGCCTATTCCTACATGTTTATCTGTATAAATACCATTAGTTGAGCTTTTCCATACACTTTCAGCAGAACCGGCTTGGTTTATCCATTTGCCTTCTGAATATGTTAAAACATCACCGTTTTTCGGTTTGTCTGTTGTGGTAGTTCCTAATTTTACATCTGTTAATTTTTCTAATGAAACAGAAAGATTCGATGCTTTCCATTTATCTAAGCTTGCACTATATGTTAAAACTGCGCCGTCGGTTGCTGTGGGAAATGTTATATCTTCTAATAATTTTATGTTGGAGTTTACCCATTTGGTGCCATTATATTTCAAAAAAACATTTGGTGCTGATATGGACGCAGTTGTTACATCACTTAAATCATTAAGTTTTGTAGCTGTAGATCCGCCGGAAAAATCTGAGTTCACCCATTTTGTTCCATTGAAAATTAAGTGTTGGTCTTTAGCCGGACTTGATATTGCTACGTCGCCTGTCAGTTCCGAGAGTTTGGAAACTGAAACGCCACCACCACTTGTTACTGTTTTGGGTGTCCATTTTGTACCGTCAAATGTCAAAACCTGATCTTCTGCTGCTGATGCTACGTCTACATCGCTGAGTTCTCCGAGTTTTACGTCAACATTTCCGTTGTCATCTTTGGTAAGTGTCTTGCTGCGTTCTGAAAGGTCGGTTTGTAATGCTACAAGTGAGTATGGCACGGCTGAAAATTTTGTAATTCCCAAGTCTGTCAAACCGTTGAGATATGATGACGCTCCGAAGTCTACTCGTACTTGCATGTAGTAATACCCGTCGGTAACGTCCAACCATTTGATGTCCGAGTAAGACGATACTGAACCCTTGTGAGTGTTTTTTGCAGATGAAGAGCCTATTTCGATATTAAACAATCCGAATTCGTTGGTTGTCGGTGTATGAAGTTCCTGCCAAAGTACGGGGCATGTTTTGCTTTGGTCGCAATCTGTACCTTGCAAGATTGATACTTCTACTGTTATATCTTTTTTAGCAACCGGATTGCCGTCGTCGGAATTTATTACTGCCTGATAATTAAAAGAGTTGGGCAAATCTTGTGCAGAAGCTGTTGTTCCTGCGGTTGCAAGTAATGCCGGTAATATGATTTGTTTAAGTTTCATGATTTTTAATTTTGGTGTTTAGATTTTTATTGCTTTTACACTATAATGTATTTTCCCAATCAAGATTCTGATGATGTAACAGCCTTGTTTTAAAGATGTTGCGTTTATTGTTACTTCATCGTTGTTGTCGCTTGAATTGGAGATGTAATAATCTGTATTTATGATTTTACCTGTTGCATCAATCAGTTGAATTGCAGGGGATACCGATTCGTTTTTAGGTTTCGGAAATGTAACCTTCAGTTCGTTGCAAAACGGATTCGGGTATGCTGTTACATTTATTACTTTGGTTTCTTTGTATTCTGCAATATCTTGATTTTCAGTTATATTTTTACTGACAACAGCATTTCCGATCATTCCGATTCTGTATGATACCGACAGATTGCCTTTTTTTACGGTATTGCCCGCAGGAGTAGTGCCCAAAGGTGTAATACTCTGGGCTGTAGCTGTTAGCGACAACACCGAAGTAAAAACCATAATCAACAGATATTTGATGTAGTTTTCCATAGTTTTGTAATCTTTGGGTGATTTTTGTTACTATTCTATATCTTTAATACTCCAACAAGCCATTACTTTGTTGTTGTTGAGTCTTTCCATCGGTGTATTGCCGTTACCTTTTGAACCTACGGCTTTTATTTCGATTCGTGATGCGTCAATACCTTCTGTTACCATGTAGGCTTTGATTTTGGCAGCTCTTTGTTCTGCAATTTTTTTGTTGTAACTGTCAGAACCTCTGCCGTCAGTCATTACCATGATAAGAATTCTTTTTTTCATAAACTCTTTGTTGGTAAGACCTTCGCCTTTCATAAGGGCAACGTAAGCGTTGATACCCGGATACGATGAATGTACAAGTTCTTGTTTAGCACCGAATGTTACATTGTTCATCGGGATTGGTTTATTCCAAACCCTTGGGTCGGGTCTTGCTTCAGTTTCCGGGATGTTGGCATTATCCGGCGGAGTAGTTTTGTCGGAAGGCGCAGGTGTTGTACCACCGAGAGTGCCTTCTTTCTGAGCGGCTTTTATCATGTCTTCAAGACGTTTGATTTCTTCCTCGCGTTTTTCTATCTCTTGCTGAAGTTCTTTTGCTAACTTGTTGTCTTTCTTGGTATCAGCAGGGTTGTCGCCATCGTCAAAGAATACTGAAGGTTTCTTGTATTGTTTTGGTTTTGAAATCAAGAATCCTACCGATACTTCGTGAGTGCCGTTTACAGATTTCGCCAAATCAGAAGTTCCGGTTTCATACTGATAATTTACAGCAATTCTGTTGGTTGCGGAAAATCCTGCGCCAACTCCAATCCAATTTGCCGAGCAGTAAGAAAGATTTATCCAAGCCCGTTTGTTGTATTTCATGGCGAGAGAGCCGCGCCAATCCAAACCGCCTTTCATTGCGTAAATTACATCGGCTATCGGTTCTATTTCAAACTTTTCGGATGCATCTATACTATACGAGACTGTACCGAAAATTGTTCTGTCAAAGTTTGCTATTCCGTTCTGAAATTTCAAATCCTGACAAATAAGTCTTGGTGCGTTTACACTGAAAAACAATCCTTTTACATTCAACATCAATGAGAATCCGGCGTCAAAACCGGTTCCCGACAATCCTGCTTGATCTGCCAAAACAGGGTCGATGGTTGCGCTGTATGTTTTTGCGTTTGACAAGTTGTAAGCCGAGCGGATTACTGCCGGTGAAAGTCCGAAACTAAGATTTACATCTTCGGAGATTTTCAAGTGGTAAGCGTATGTTACCGAGGCGAAAAGATTATTGAAGTTACCTGATTTTTCGTTGATTATCGAAACACCGTAACCCATATTTTCGCCTAAGTTGCCGTTGACATCAGCGGTAAGTAATTTTGTACCGCCGTCAATACCGGTAGCAAAACTTCTGTAGCCGAGCCAGCCTTCGTGATTTTGTGTAAAACCTGCAAATGCCGGTGCTACTGAAAACCGGTTTATATAGTTTTGACCGCTTGCATTTATGTACTGAGCATTGGAGTTAGTTGTTAATGACAGTAACATCAATCCTGCGCTTAATATCTTTTTCATCATAGTTTTCATTTCTTTATCTGATAATATCTACAAAACCGGTAACGCCTTTTCTGCCTTGGCTTTTTATTACATAATAATAAGTGCCTGCAAAAAGTTCGTTTCCATTGTCGTCCAAACCTTGAAAACCGTTGGTGTTGGAATAATCATCGCTGGAAAACACTAATTTGCCTCTTTTGTCGTAAACTCTTACTACACAAGGATTTTCAAATTTCAGATCTTGGATGTAAAGTACATCGTTGATACCGTCCATATTTCCCGGAGTAATTACATTGTTTACTACATTGATGACAGTTTCATCGGGTTCCGAATCGCTTTTTTCGTAATATTTTACTTCGATACTTGCTGTATCAGAGCATCCTGCGCTGCTGATTGCTACGGCTTTATAAATATCGTTTTCCAAATAATGCAATTCGCTTGTAGTTGTTTGTAATTCTTCGTTGTTGCTGTTGAACCATTTAAAAGAAGATTCGATGTCAGTTTTTGCTGTAATTGTGTTGTTTTTATGATTATCTGACAACGTGAGTATCGGTGCATCGCTTACAGTTATAGTTTTTGATACAACTTCTGATTCTGTATAATCTTCATCGTATTTTACTTTTACTGAAATTGTATAAGTACCGGGTTTGGTGTAATTATGAACAAGTATATTGTTGTTGTTACCGTCAAAAGCATAACTTTGTATATCATCACCGTAATCCACATAGTAGTACAAGACTTTGGAATTGCAGTCGACCGTAACCGTAACGGGGCGTCCGGTGCATCCTGAAGATTCCGGCTCAAGAGTCAAATCGGGAGCGTTATGAGTTTGGGCATTGCTGTACAATTGCAAAGAAGTCAGCAATGCTGTTGTTAGGAATAGTTTTGTTAGTGTTTTCATTTTTCTCGTATTATTGATTTTCAATAGACTAAACAATTAAAATGCCAAAATTATAAACTATATCTTCTAAAATATATTGCGTCTTTCTTCTGAAAGTTTGATGCAATAGAACCAATAATACCTTCGTGTCGTCCGATGATTAGACAACCGTCTTTTGTTAAATTGTCATAAAAGAAATTTATAACTTTGTTTTGCAAGTCGTGATTGAAATATATTAGTACATTTCTGCATAAAATCAGGTCGAAATCCCTGTCGAAGATATTTTCGCAACTTACCAAATCGTGTTTTATGAACAGAGGTTTTTCCACGAGAAATTCTTTCATCTGAACAAAGTCTTTAAACCTGTTGATTTCCATGTATTTTTTGATATCCGCATGAGGAAATTTGCCGTGATTGATTTCGTCTGAATTTAGAGCCTTATCAAAATTATCAATATAATCGCTAAGTTCGTGATATTTGTAACGACCTGATATTGCAACATTCAAAACCGCCTCGTTGATATCCGATGCATAAATCGACGCTTTTTCCAAAAGTCCCAATTCATTGAGCAGAATCATCAGCGAATATACTTCCTGCCCGGAACTGCATCCGGCATGCCAAATATTAATAGATTTTTTAGCGGCATATTTTTGTTCCAAAGCCATTCGGATATGAAACCATGTTTCCGGGTCGCGGAATAGTTCGGTTGTGTTTACCGTTATATTTCTAACAACTCTTTCTAAATAGTTGTAATCTTTTGTAAGGTTGTCAATTAAGTAGTCAATAGTAATTTTATCGTCTTCCAGAATTTTTTCAATTCTCCGATAAAAACTATTGTATGAGTAATCTGAGAAATCATAAGATGACACTTTTTTAATAGCATATTGCAGCCTGTTGATTTCTTCTTTTGATATAATGATGTTTGAACTCATAAAACACTTTATAAATTTAGATGCAAAATAAGGAAAATTTATTAAATAAACCTAAAAAAAAGCGTAAAATCAAAAAAAAAAATGAGTACAGACCTTCGGCATGTATTTTGATACTGTTTGATACCGGAAATTATTCCTAAAATAAAATTTAAGACATAATGTTTTGAAAATCAAGTAATAAAGATTTTTTTTTATTATTTAATTTAAAATTTGTTGATTTTAATGCTGATTATTCAAAAAATTATTAATAAATTTGACCTTTAGGATTATAAGCACATTTTTTGAACAAATTAGAACTAAAATACAAACGTCGACATAATGGGAAAGATTCATCAAATATTTGATAAATTGAACTTTAGGAGCAAATTGATCTTATTGTTCTCAATTGTATCGGCATATATTGTGTTCTTTTGTATTTATGTTTTTATGTCGGTTGGCAAGGTTAGAAACGAGGTTGAGTCGTTTACTTCGTATCAAGCCGGCGGCATTTATCCTCTGTATGCTCTTACCGAAGAAATATACAGTCTTGTTGTACAAAACCACGCTATTGTTGAAAACGAAACTGATGTTGTTGTTATACAGCGTCACCACAACAAATTCAATCAATTCTATGAAGTAAGATTGAAAGAATACGAAAATTCTCTTCAGATGGCAGACGAACTCAAGCTTTTGGACAAATTCAAGAGCGAGTTTGTTATATATCAAAATGTTAACAAAGATATTATCCGCCTTATGATCAACGGTAGGGTAGATGCGGCAAGAGAATTGCTCAGCGTAAAAGAAATAAGTGCATTCGACCAAATGCGTAAGACTTTGGATCAGATGTATGTTACTCACCGCAAAGATTTAGTAAAAGGCGAACAGCGTATTCGTGAAAGAATTTCAGCAATAAGAATTTGGGGTGGTATTTTGTCTGTACCATTGTTGTTAGGAATATTTTTCCTCGCGTTGTACATCATCAGATACCTTAGAACCAATTATGTTACACTTAATAATTTTATCAAACCGCTTAGTCAGGGTATTATTCCGGATTACAGATTACAAGAAGACAATTCAGAATTTGGTACACTCAACAGTCGTGTAAATCATACAGCAGAGCTATTCAAGCGGTTGACAGAATTTTCCAACGAAATTGCCAAAGGAGTTTATACCGCAGATGCCGGTCTTGAAGCTCCGGAAGGTTCTATGGCAAAGAGTCTTATCGATTTGCGTGACAGATTGTCGGCAACAGAAACCGAGCAGACTCAGCGCAGATTGGAAGACGAGCAGCGTAACTGGACAACTCAAGGTCTTGCCAAATTCGGTGATATTATGCGTCACTCCAACGATAATATTCACAAACTTTCTGACGACGTTGTAAAAAATTTGGTACATTATATAAATGCAAGTCAAGGCGGACTTTTTGTACAAGACGAAACCGATCCCGAACACATCTTTTTGGATATGGTATCGGCATTTGCATACGATCGAAAGAAATTTTTGACAAGAAAAATCGCTCTTGGTGACGGTCTTATCGGTGTATGTGCTCTCGAAAAGAACACTATATATATTACAGACGTTCCTGACGATTACATGGAAATAGAATCCGGACTTGGAGACAGCAAGCCGAAGAGTTTGCTTATTGTACCGTTGAAATCAGAAGACAAAATATTGGGAGTAATCGAGTTGGCATCTTTCAACTTGTTGAAACCATACGAGATACTCTTTGTAGAACAGCTTTGCGATTCAATAGCGTCAACATTGGCGTCTTTGAGAATCAACACCAGAACAGCAGAATTGTTGCAGGAGTCACAGAAAAAATCTGATGAACTTGCGGTTCGAGAAATAGAGCTTCGTAAGACCATGGACGAAATGACAGTTGCCCGCGATGAAGCTCAGCGTCGTGAGGCAGAAATGGCTGGTATTCTTCAGGCCGTTGACGATACATTGTTGAAAGCAGAGTTGGATCCGGAAGGCAAATTTGAGTCAGCTAACCAGAAGTTCCTTTCGGCATTGGGTTATCGCAAAGATGAATTGATTGGCAGAAATATCCGTACAATTTTGTCTGACGAGTATGTTAAGAGTTTTGATATTATCTGGCAAAATATTTGTCAAGGACAATCATATCAAAGTACAATCAATCAGAAAAACAAGCATGGTGAAATTGTTTGGCTTTTAACACAGTATACATCAATATTTGACCCAAAAGGCGATGTGGTACGTATTCTGTTTATAGCGAACGATATTACAGAACAGAAAGTTACAGAAGAGAAAAACAAACGCCTTCTTGCAGAATCCACCGAGCGTGCCGAAATGCTTATGGCAACTCAGGAAAGTATGGCTAAAAACAGAATCGAGATGGTGTCAGTCATGACCGCTATCGACGAAACACTTATGAAAGCCGAATATTCTGTAGAAGGTAATTTGTTGTCAGCCAACCAGAAACACATCAAAACCATGGGTTATGACTTTGAAAAAACAAAAGGTACCAACATCCTTACCTTCATTCCGGATGAAGAAATTGTTGAATTCAAGTCATTATGGCAAAGTGTTTGTGAAGGTAATTTACACCAGATGACAGTAAAACGTAAGAGTAAACTTACTGGAAACGATATTTGGCTTATCAACCAGTATACACCTGTAAGGGATACTAATGGCAAAGTGTTCAAAGTGCTTTATACTGCGTTTGATATCACCTCTCACAAAGAGATTGAGGAACAAGCAATGAAGCAAGTGGAAACCCTTAGAAAACAGAACCACGAACTTGCTGAACAGTTGGAAACAATCAAAACAAGAGAGACTTCGTTGAAGAATCAATTGGGTGAAATAGAGAAAGTAAACAGCCTTGTTGACAGCGGACAACAAACCTCGCTCGATGATAAATATCGCAGTTGGCTGAAGAGTTTTGACAATTAGTCTAAAAAAATGAGGTAAAATTTTTATTTGTAAAAAAAAAATCCGTAATTTAGCAACAATATTTGAAAAGCATAATGGCACAACAGGATACTAACATATCAACTCAAGAGGCTAATACATCAGGCAGTTCTAATATGGTGTTGACATATACCATTGTAGGATTCCTGATAGGATTGCTGTTTCCATTGGCTTCTATTTTTGTGTACATCTTTGATAAGTCGTTAACATTCAACCTAAACAGTATAGAACACATGCATAAGTCGTCGTTGGCTTATGTGTTGGATATGGCTCCTTTTGTTATTGCTTTGATATTCTTCTATTTTGCTCGAAGAAATCGTCAGCAAAACAAAAAGTTGGAAATTATGCTTGCAGAAAAAAATGAGATTTTCCGCAAGAACTCTATGATTGCAAAACGAATTGGTGAAGGTGATTTGTTTTTTGACACTTCAGATATTGATGAAGACGACCTTTTGGGACGCTCGTTGTTGATAATGAAAAACAACCTTGTGGCAACATCCAAACGTGAAAACGAACAAAGTTGGATTGCAAAAGGTAAGGAAATCATTGGTGATATTCTTCGTCAGCGAAATAATATCAACGAGTTGGCTTACGAAACAATTATCAATTTGATAGAATATATAGGTGCTGTACAAGGTGCATTTTATTTATATGACGATGACAAACAAGTTTTGATTAATATTGCAACTTATGCTTACAATCGTAAGAAGTATATTACACAAGAATTCAAAATCGGTATCGGACTTGTAGGTCAGACAGCTTTTGAGCGCGATATTATATATCGAAAAGAAATTCCGGATGATTATGTAACAATAAGTTCCGGTATTTTGGGCGATCAAAAGCCGCGTACATTATTGCTTTCACCGCTTATTAACGACGAAAAGTTGCAAGGCGTAATAGAATTTGCGTCTTTGGAAGAAGATATGCCGGACAAATTGTTGCAACTTATCAAAGAAGTAAGTGCGATTATTGCGCAGACAATCTTCAACTTGAAAGTTAATACAACCACCGAAAAACTTTTGCAGGAAGCGCAGACAATGACCCGTCAGCTTCAGAAAAACGAGGAAGAACTTCGTAAGAATGCAGAAGACATGAAAAAAGCGCAGATGGAACTTCAAGAGACCAACAAGAAATTGGAGGCTCAGATTCGTGAGGTGGAACGTGGTCAAAAACGTCAGTATGCATTGCTTGAAAATGCGTCTGAGGTCATCTCAATTTACGACGAAAGTGCGATTGTAACATACGAAAGCCCGTCTTCAAAGAGCATTTTGGGTTACGATCCTGATTATATTGTTGGCAAAACAGCATACGAAAAGTTTGATGACAACTCAAGAGAAAAATTCCATGATGTTTTCAAACAGCTGATTGCTCAGCCGGAAAAACCTGTAACATTTGAATATCAGTTCAAAAAATCGAATGATGAGATTTTGTGGCTTGAAGCAACCGGACGAAACCTTTTGAGTAATGCTGCTATCCAAGGTATTATTTTCAATACACGAGATATTACCGTAAGAAAAATTGCAGAAAAAGCGCAGCGTATGCAAGGTGAAATGCAGGCACTTTCCGAAAACTCTTTGGATGCAATTTTGCGACTTTCACCTGAAGGCAAATTTTTCTATGTCAATCCTGTTGCAGAACAGTTTACGCGTGTTAAAAAGGACGATTTGTTGCAACACCAAATAGATGAAGTAGAACTTGATGAAAAAATTGCAACATTTTTCAAGGAGTCGTTGGAACAAGTCGTTCATAATCAGCGTATGTTTGATACAGAAGCTACTTTCCCTCGAGATGGTAAAGAAGATATTATTATCCAATTTAATGCCATTCCGGAGTACAACAAGGAAAAAGAGCTTGAAACCATTTTGTTTGTGGCTCACGATATTACCGAGCGCAAACGTATTGAAATGGAAATTGAAGAAAAGAACAAGAGTATTACCGAGTCAATCAACTATGCTCAAAGAATTCAGTCTGCGATTATTCCGAGTCTGGATGCAATAGAGGCTCGTTTGCCGAAGTTCTTTATGTTCTATCGTCCGCGTGATGTTGTAAGCGGTGATTTTCCGTGGTTCTTTGAAAAAGACGCCAACATCTATATTGCGGCAGTTGACTGTACCGGACACGGTGTGCCGGGTGCGTTGATTTCATTTATCGGATATTTTAATCTTAACAGAATAGCAGAATATTCAGACAAACTTAATGCTGGTCAGATACTTGATGACTTGCATCTTGGAGTTAGAAAGACTTTGAAACAAGATCGTGATGATACAGAAGCACGAGATGGCATGGATATTGCTTTATGTAAGATTAATTTTGATACAAAAACTTTACACTTCTCAGGAGCTCACAGACCGCTTTATTATCTGAATAATCAGAAGGAGTTGGTAAAATATCGCGGAACTCCACAGGCTATCGGTGGTAAACCGACAAGAAAGGGTAAAGAAAAAGAGTTTGAAGATCACGAAATTCAATTTAATGCAGGAGAAAAAGTATTTTTCTTCTCCGATGGTTTGCCGGATCAGATAGGCGGCGATGCAGGACGAAAATATCGTCCGGGACGTATCGAAGAGTTGATAACAGCAAATCCGGATTATTCAATGGCTCAATACAAAGAGTTGTTTGAGAAAGATTTTATTGAATGGAAGGGCGCAAACAAACAAGTAGACGATATATTATTAATCGGCATAGAGTTTTAATAGTCTCATAATATTTTACAAAAAATCATATTATGGCAAGTATAAAGGATCATAAAGAGTCGCTAGATTTTGTTTATGACTTCTACGTAAAGATGAAGCGAAACAAGATAAATTTGGCGTACGAGGGCGAGATAACGCATCAGATCACAAAAGCGTTCACCTCACTCACCGAAACCAATATGGCGCGGGAGGAGGATGCAAGTTCTGTGCAGAAGAAGGTGTTCCATGTTATGGTGGAGTGTCTTCAGAACATCAGTAAGCACTCGGAAAGCGCGCCAAACGGGTCAGCCAAAGACGGACGTGGAATTTTCATGGTCTCCAAGGGTGATACCGAATATAATGTTACAACCGGTAATATTATAAAAAATGAAAATGTTGAAAAACTCCGTGGTATATTGGAGAATATCAACAAATTAGATAAAGATGGGTTGAATAAACTTTATAAGCAGCAAATGCGTGACGGTCATATTTCAGATCGTGGCGGTGCTGGTTTGGGTTTTATTGATATTGCGAGAAAAACTGGAGAGAAACTTCTTTACAGTTTTCTCAAAATAGACAGTACCAATTCATTTTTTGTATTAACATCAACTATTTCCAGAATTAAAGAATAAAAATTTATTATTATGTCAGTTATAAAAATTCAAGGTTCAGACGATACCCCAACAGTTGTCCTCGATAAGGAAAACAACATATTTGAAATTTCAGGCAGATCTTTGCCGGAAGATGTAGTTGCATTCTATAATCCTATTTTGGATTGGCTTTCAGAATATGCAAAAGATCCTTTGGACAAAACAGTTTTTAACTTCAAATTGGAGTATTTTAATACAGCTTCTTCAAAATTGTTGCTTGATGTACTTTTGAAACTCGAAGACATCAACAGTGCAGGTCATGATGTGCTCGTAAAATGGCATTATCCTGATGATGATGAAGATATGGAAGAAGCCGGTGAGGAATATTCTGATATTGTAGATGTTCCTTTTGAACAAGTTCCTTATACTATTGATTAATTTTTGTAGTATAATATTAAAATTAAAACTCAACTAACTTAAAATCAGTATAGTTTTATTAGAATCGTAGCATTATGAGTGAAGAGATATTAAAAGCTTTGATCCAGATGTTTGCCCTTATTGCTAAGCAAGACGGCGGTATCGAGGAATCTGAGTTGCATTATGTGGAAAGTTTTCTTATATCGCAATTAGGTGCCGAGGCTTCCCTGCCTGTAATGCAAGATTTTAAGAAACAAGTTGGTCTTATCGAAGATGAGAAAACTCGCAGAAAAAAAGAGCGCGAACGTCTCAAGGCTTTGGAGTTGGGTAATGATCCTGCTAAAAAGGCTCGTGAGGAAAAAGATGCGCAGCTTACTTCTGTTAAGGAATCTGTAAGAATTCTTGGTCTTTGTAAAAAGATTAACAAAACTATTAACAATAAGCAGAAAGTTGTCGTTTTTGTTCGTCTTTACGAATTGGTAAATACTAGTAAGAAGTTTACCGAACAACGTATGGCGATTATCAACACTGCCGGTGAGGTTTTTAATTTTAAGGCTGAGGTTATCAACGAAATCAGAAATTTCGTTATCAACAACGAATTAGAGCAGTTGGACTATCCTCAGATTCTTTCAATCAACGACAATGATTACGAATTCAAGCAAGCAAAACAAATACGTTGCGAAGGTTTGGATTCTGATATTTTCATTCTCCGTCAGGAGATGGAAACCGAAGGCGGCGAACTTTACTTTATGCGGTATACCGGTAGTCACGATGTTTTCTTGAACGGTAGTCCTATCTTCAGTGACCGTATATATGCTTTTGCGCCTGGTGCTACTCTTAAGATGTCTAAAGGTCGTCCTATTTATTATAGTGACGTTGTAGCGACTTTCCAGGCTGATAAAACTTTTGCAAATCTTTCTTTCAATGTCAGTGATTTGGAATTCAGATTTCCAAACAATGCTATTGGATTAAGAAATATCAATTTTTCCGAGTGTCAAGGTCGCTTGGTTGGTATTATGGGAGCTTCCGGTGCCGGCAAAACTACATTGTTGAATGTGTTGTCCGGAATTACTACACCGTCACAAGGTTCTGTAAAAATCAATGGTATCGACCTTCACCGAGAAAAAGAAAAACTTGAAGGCGTTATTGGTCTTATCCCGCAGGATGATCTTCTTATTGAAGAGCTTACTGTTTTTGAGAACTTGTATTTCAGCGCAAAGTTCTGTTTCAAGGATATGCCGGAACAGGAAATCAAGGATAAGGTGGATTCTGTTTTGAAATCTTTGGGTCTGTACGACAGAAAGGATTTGAAAGTTGGTAATTCACTCAACAAACTTATTTCCGGTGGTCAGCGTAAACGTTTGAACATCGCACTTGAGTTGATTCGAGAGCCTTCGGTTTTGTTTGTGGATGAGCCGACTTCAGGTTTGTCTTCTCGAGATTCTGAAAATGTAATGGACCTTTTGAGTGAGTTGACTTTGAAAGGTAAACTCATTTTCGTGGTTATTCACCAGCCGTCATCTCAGATTTACAAGATGTTTGATAAGATGATCATTCTTGATACCGGTGGTTACATGGTTTATTATGGTCATCCTACTGATGCTATCTCGTATTTTAAGACTATCGACGGTCAGGTAAAAAGCGAAGAAGGTGAGTGTCCTCATTGCGGTAATGCTACTCCGGAGGTGATTTTCGATATTATCGAGGCGCGTAAGGTAAACGAGTTCGGTTCGTGGTCAAACGATCGAAAGATGAAACCGGAAGAGTGGGAGAAAAAATTTCATGAGTTGATAACGCCTGAAATTATTCCTGATGTAAAAAGCGAGCCACCTCGCAATTTGCATGTGCCGAATTGGTTTCAACAGTTTGTAACATATTTGCGACGTGATTTCAAAGCCAAAGTTTCAAATTTACAATATGTATTCTTGAATCTTATTGAGGCACCGCTTTTGGGTTTCATCTTAGCATTCTTGATTAGATATACTGCGGCTGACAAACCACATTATATTTTCTTTGAAAATGAGAACATCGTTCCTTATATTTTTATGAGTATAATTGTGGCGTTGTTCTTGGGATTGACAGTTTCGGCGGAAGAAATTTTCCGAGATAGAAAGATATTAAAGCGAGAAGCATTTCTTAATCTTTCGCGATCCAGTTATTTGGTGGCAAAGGTTGTGATTCTTACATTGATATCAGCAATCCAATCGTGGTTGTATATCCTTGTCGGAAACTCAATACTGGAATTTGGAGAGATGTTTTTCTCTTACTGGTTGGTATTGTTCCCGATGTGGGTGTTGGCAAACATGATGGGTTTGAATATTTCCTCGGCGTTCAATTCAGCTGTTACAATTTACATCCTTATACCGTTGCTTATGATTCCACAGATGGCATTAGGCGGTTCGATGTTCAGTTTCGATAAATTGAATCAGGTAATTGGTAGTGTCGGCAAAGTTCCTATCATTGCAGAGGTAATGGCATCTCGTTGGGCTTACGAAGCGTTGATGGTAAAACAATTCAAAGACAACAGCTATGAAAAGCATTTTTATGAATATGATAAGCAAAGTAGTATTGCCGAATTCAAGCAAGGACGTTATGCACCTAAACTTGAGGATTTTAATCTCGATGCAAAAAAATGTTGGGAAAAGATGGACGAAGATCCTGACAGTGATATAGATAGTTTAAAGGCAGCTGAAGAATCAGCACTTGCTTTGTTGCGAGAAGAAATATCCGCAGAAATGCGTCGTGTAGAAGAGGTTGAATTTGATAATTTGGAAGATCTTACAGTAGAAAAATACAACGAAGATATTTATGATGCTGTAGATTCATATATTAAAGATTTGAAAGCTTACTACGCAAAACGTTTAGCAAGTTCAGAGGCAGCAAAAGACGCCTTTGTCGAAAATATTAATTCACAGAAGCCGGGTTGGGTTAACAATCGTAAAAACAGGTATCATAACGAAAAATTACAAGAAATTGTAAAAAATTCATTTGATAAAAATAAAATAATTCGTTATAAAAACCGTTTAATTCAACAGTTGGATCCAATATTTTTGGATGCTGATAATTCAGGGTTCTTTGGATTTAGGGCACATTTTTATGCCCCACGTAAGTGGTTTTGTGGAAGATACTACGATACGTTCTCATTCAATATAGTAATTCTTTGGCTGTTTTGTATAATATTTTACGTAACATTATACTTTGATTTGCTGAGAAAATTAGTTGATTGGGCGGGTAATTTGTCTTTCAAAACAGTTACAGACAAAATAACGAGTAAATTCATAAAAAAAGATTCTGAGAAAATTGATGATAAAAAGTCGGAAACTGTAGAGAAAAAAACGAAGATAGAAGATAAAACCGAACAAAAGCCACAAGAAATCGTAGAAGAAAAGAAAGAAGACTAAATTTTTTTTATAATTTTGTGCTTTTGGTAAGTTAATTTATTAGTATATTTGAACACAAAAGTTAGAGAAGTATCATGCACAGAAAATGGCTATATTCATTTGCGTTGGTCTGTATGGCGTTCTTGCAATTTAATTGCGGGGGCTGTGAATCCAATTCAGATGATGACATCAAATTTTTACCACAGGATGACATGAGTTCTACCGATGTTAACTACAATTCGGATGCGATGAATGAAGTTATAGGTAGTTTTTCATCACCTGTGGAAATGGCAGCTATGCTGAAAAGTTCCGACGTGCCTTTTAACAACCGATATTTAGTCGATCCGGATATGGTAAAAGACTATACAACAAGTTTTAAAAGAGCATTAGGTTTAGGTGTGTTAAGTGCCGACTTAGGATACTTAAATGTATATTCAAAAACCTCAATGATTTTGGATTACTTGGTATCTATTCGTCAAATAACCGAAGAATTGAAACTTGGGCAGTTCTTTGATTTTCAATCATTGAAACGTTTGGCAACTTCTGACGACAATATCGATTCGTTGTTGATAATGTGTGTTCAGAGTTATCAGAACATGGATGAACACTTGAGAAATAATCAGAGAAGTAATCTTAGTGCTTTGATGGTTACAGGTGTATGGGTTGAATCGATGTATCTTGTAACTCAAGTAGCGAAAGAACAGACAACTGAAGAGTTGAAAAATACAATCGGTGAACAAAAACAGATTCTTAACCATCTTTTACCAATATTAAAATTATTTGTGAAAGATACAGATAAGAATTTTACTGAATTGGTACAAAACTTGGAGGAGTTGAAAGAAGTATTGGACGTAGTAAAAATTACCGTTCATGAAAAATCAGATCTTCCTCAGCGTACTGATGGAGTAATAGAACAAAATGAAGAAAGTATTGTAACAGTTTCCAGCGAAGAGCTTCAGGAAATTATTGCTACAACAGATAAGATTCGTAATAAAATTATAAATTAATTGCTTTATAATATGAAAAGACTGTTTATTATATTAGTTTTTGCAATTGTGGCTATCGCAATGTCAACTTCAAAAGCAGATGCTCAATGTAAACAACAAGTGGTGTATCAGTGTGCTACACAAACTGAAAAAGCTATCTATTTGCGTGATTTCAATACCAAGTTGAAACGTGATGCTGCTGATGAAGAAACTGGTATGAAATGGACTGTAGTACTAAACAAAGGTACTCAATATAGATTTTCTCTTTGTGCTCCCGAAGGTTTTCAAGATCAGGTAGTACTGACTCTTTACGATGGAGAACATCCTGAAAATTCTAAACCTTGGGGTAGTACATACGACAAAACAACAAAGTCTGATAGAAAATCATTCGACTTTATTTGTAACAAAACAGCCATGTATTACATTTCAATCCGTTTCAAAGCCGGCGAAGGTAACAAGAAAGCATGTGCTGTTGGTATCCTATCTTTTGTAGGAAAGAGCACAAAATAATAAATTTCAATGTTTTAAATTTGAAATAGAAGCTATTGTAATCCCGATTTTTTTACTCTGATTGCGAGTCGAAAAAATTGGGGTGCAATAGTTTTTGTATTAAAGTTTTGTTGTTGTAAGTTTAGTAACTAAAACATAAAAATGAAAAAACAAATTATAACAGTTTCTTATGATTCAAAAAAAAAGGTCTATGAGAAAGCTGATTTTATGATTGTCAACTTGGAATCAGAGGATATTATTTGCTCAAGTGCTAATCAAAATTCAAATCCCGGAAACGGAGGTGAGAATTCTGTTACACCAGGTTCTCAAATGGGTTCTGTTCTTGAAAATTGGAATAATAATACACCAAGTCTTCTTGATGAGTAGGTTTTGCTTTTGTATAAATCGCCGTGCGGATGTTCGGTTTTTATATTTTAAAAGTTAACTTCATCCTCTAAATTTTCCATATTAAAAATAATTCGGAAATTAATTGATTCTTATAGTTATATTATAATTACAAAAGCTATTGTAAAAATTTTTACAGTGGCTTTTGTCTTTTTTTACAGTGATTCTTTTATTTTTAATTTCTATTATACTTTTCTTTTTATACTTGTTAAAACGTTTGTGCAATCGTTTGCATATTTTTTTTATAAAAAAATATCTATTTATTCTTTTTTTTAATTTACAATAATTTAAATTTGTGGTGTTGTTACTTGATATCATAATACTTTTTTAAGGTATTAATTACATTAATTAATTTCGTAATAAAGTATTTGATAATCAATGAAATATGTTTTGATATTAACAATTATTCTAAGAGTTTTTAAAAATAATTTAATATTTAATTGTGAATATTAATTTTATTATTTACCTTTAAACCGAAAAAATTATAGCGTTTTACTGAATCTATGATTTGGTAGCTTACTAATTCTCAAATATTTAATTAAATTTATTTAAAACAATTAAAACACAAAAAATGGACTGTAAGACATTAAATTTGCGTTATCTGGTGGCAAGACTGCTGCTATGCATAACATTTCTGGGACTTACGTCTGTCGCCTTTGCTCAGAGAACTATCACTGGTAAGGTTGTAGACGAAAATAGTCAGCCTTTAATTGGAGTTACTGTTGCTGTTCAGGGTACTACTTCGGGTACTATTACTGATATCGATGGTAAATACACCCTTACGATTCCGGCAGGACAAGACAACAATCAAATTGTCTTTTCTTTTATCGGTTACGAATCTGTGATGACCAAGGCTCCTGAATCAGGAAAGTTGGATATTCAGATGAATCCTTCTGTTACAGAACTTAATGAAGTTGTTGCTATCGGTTACGGTACAAAACGTAAGGGCGACCTCACCGGTTCTATTGCCTCAGTTTCCGAAAAAGACTTCAACGGCGGTGTGGTTTCTTCGCCTGAACAACTTATCAACGGTAAAGTTGCCGGTGTTCAGATTATGAGTAAAGGCGGTTCGCCATCGTCTGGTAGCTCTATCAAAATTCGTGGTGGTGCTTCTTTGAATGCTACCAACAACCCTCTTATCGTTCTTGACGGTGTACCTTTGGAAAATGGTGGTATCAAAGGTAACGATAATAATTTTCTTGCTCTTATCAATCCGGCTGATATCGAATCGATGTCAGTTTTGAAAGATGCTTCTTCTACTGCTATTTACGGTTCAAGAGCATCAAACGGTGTTATCATTATTAATACCAAGAAAGGTGTTAAGGATAAAATGAAAGTTAATTTCAATTCTACAAATTCTGTTTCTTTCAAAACAAAAACTGCTGATATGCTTTCTCGTGATGAGTTTATTGATGTTATCAACAAGTATGGTAATGAATCTAATAAGTCTCTTCTCGCTGAAAATCTCGCTAAGGAAGATAATAATACAGATTGGATTGAAGAAATTTTCCAACCGGCATTCGCTACTGATAACAATTTGAGCGTTTCCGGATCTATTGCTAAGGTTCTCCCTACACGTATTTCTGTCGGATATTTGGCTCAAGACGGTATTTTGAAGTCAGATAATACAAAACGTTATACTGCAAACCTCAATCTTAATCCGAGTTTCTTCCATGATGCTTTGAAAGTAAATGTAAATGTAAAAGCATCTTACAATGATAATACTTTTGCTGATCAAGGTGCAATTTATACTGCTACAGTTTTTGATCCTACTTATGCTGTAAAATCCGGCGATCCTGATGCTTTCGGCGGTTGGAACGAGCCTTATACTGTAGATGATAACGGTAAAAAAACTCCATATACTAATGCGTCAGGCAACCCTGTTGCTCTTCTCGACTATTACAGAAGTACTTCTACTGTAAAACGTATCATTACAAATGTTGATGTTGACTATACATTTCCGTTCCTCAAAGATTTGAGAGCTCACGTTACCGGCGGTTTTGATGGTGGTAAAGGTGAAGGTAATGTAAAATATCCTTACGGGATGTTCAAAGATTTCGGCACATACGGTCGTAACTATGATTATGGTCCACAGACTCAAAAGAATACACTTTTTACAAGTTACTTGTTTTACAGCAAGAAAAATGATTTTATGAATTTCGATTTTACAGCCGGTTATGATTTCCAGAAATGGAACAGCAATACACCATCTTATTGGGAATATTCATACCTTGGCAAAACCGAAGCCGACCAGATAATTTTACATCTTGAAGAAGATTATACTCACGTATTGTTGTCATACTACGGCAGAGCAAATATTTCTTTGTTAGGTAAATATATGTTTACTGCTACTGTACGTCGCGACGGTACTTCAAGATTTTCAAAAGATCAACGTTGGGGTACATTCCCTTCATTTGCAGTTGCTTACAGACTTTCTGAAGAATCATTTATGGAAGGTTTAAGAGATGTTGTTAACAATATCAAACTTCGTGCAAGCTGGGGTATTACCGGTCAGCAGGAAGGTATTGGTAATTATAATTATCTTTCTACTTACAACCTTTCGAGCGAGGGTGCTCAGTACAGATTCGGTGATACATATTACAATATGTACCGTCCGGCAGCTTATGTTTCCAACCTTAAATGGGAAACTACTGAAGCTTGGAACTTTGGTGTTGACTTTGGATTCTTAAACGATAAAGTAACAGCTTCTGTTGACTATTACACTCGTAAGACAAAAGACCTTATGGCAAAAGTTCCGGTGGCTGCAGGTACAAACTTCGCTTCTGAAATCACAACAAATGTTGGTAACGTAGATTCTAAAGGTGTTGAAATCGTTCTTGGTTATTCACCAATCCAAACCAAAGATTGGGGACTTGACCTCAATTTCAATGCTACATGGCAAGATAACAAAATCTCTAACCTTCGTCTTTCAGAGAACGCTGCAATTTCTCCAACTCTCGTAGGTGAAACTGTTAACTCTCATAAATATCAGGTATTTATGGAAGGTTATACTCCTTATACATTCTACCTCAAACATCAACTTTATGATGCAGATGGTAATCCTATTGAAGGTGCATACGCTGATCTTGATGAAAGCGGTGATGATTCTGAAGGTGACCGTTATTTCTGTCATTCAGCTTTGCCTGATTGGATTATGGGATTCTCATTCAACCTTAGATACAAGAAGTTTACACTTTCATCTTCACTGAGAGCTAATATCGGTAATTATGTTTACAACGGTATGTCTGCCGGAACAGGTGCTTTTGAAAGTTTAGGTTACAACAACTACCAAAATCTTAATATCAGTTCTTCTGTTCTTGATACCAAATTCAATGTACGTCAGATGTATTCAGATTATTATCTTGAGAATGCTTCATTCTTGAAGATGGACAACATCAGCTTGAGTTATAATTTTGGTAGAATTACTAAATATTTTGGTCTCAACGCTACATTTGGTGTTCAAAATGTATTTACAATTACAAAATACACCGGTGTTGATCCTGAAATTGAAAACGGTATCGACAACAATTTTTATCCGAGACCGAGAATTTTCTCTCTCAGCTTAGGATTTGATTTTTAATTAATTGAGAATTTTAAATTTTAGAATCAGAACAAAATGAAAAAAATAGGATATATTGCGGCAGCCGCTTTGTCTGCAATGATGTTTATGTCATCATGTGACGAATTGGATCAGTATCCGAAAACCGAAACCTCGTCAAACGTAGTTTATTCTACGCCCGAAGGTTACAAACAGGCTCTTGCAAAAATTTATGCAGCATACGTAATCCGTGGTCAGGAAGAAGGCGGCGGCAAAGGTGACCTCATTGAAGAAGATCCTTATTACTGCTCACGTGCATGTTTCAATCTCCAAGAATGTGGTACTGATGAAATTATGTTTACTTGGGCGGTTTCTGACGAGTTGAAAGAAATCAGTCTTCTTCAAGGTCTCAACGGTCAATCTAAATGGATTGCCGGAGCTTATTATACACTTTACTATATCGTAACACTTTCCAACGATTTTATTCGTAATTGCGAAGGCGGTGATGCAGAAATTGAACTTATGAAAAACGAAGCTCGTTTTATGCGTGCTTATGCATACTCTCAAATTATGGATTTCTGGCCGGTAGGTGCATTTGTTACTGAAAATGATCCGGTTGGAGCTTACGAACCTAAAATCGCTAAAAGAGATGAAATTTGCGATTATGTAATTTCCGAACTTAAAGACCTCGTGGATGTTCTTCCTGAAAAAAACGATCAGTACAGAGCTAATAAATATGCAGCTGCTGCTCTTTTGTCAAGAGTTTGTCTCAACGCTCCGGTTTATAAAGAATCAAATGATGTTTCGTATTACAACGATTGTATCAAATATTCTGAAATGGTAATCAACGGTGGTTACAGCTTGGAAGAAGATTTTTACAAACTTTTCAATGCTGAAAACTACAAACGTACCAATGAGATAATTTTCTCATTTTACACCGGTAAAGAAGGTACAAACGGTAACAAAGGCTACGGTTCTACAACGATGTTGATCTGCGGTTCTGCAAATTCGTCTACTATAATTCAAGTAATAAACGAAGATGGAGAAAAAGAAGATAAAAACATCGCAACTTTGAATGCAATCAATGTTCTCGGTTGTGAGAAAAATTATTGGCAACTTTTCCGTGCAAGAAAACAAGCTGCGCAGAGATTTGAATCTGGCGATGAGCGTGACATGTTTTTTAAGACTGAACGTTCTATCGACAATCCTTCTCCTATCGATGAAAAAGTTGCAAAAGAAGGTTACGTTTTCAATAAATTCTGTAATACAAACGATGACGGAACTATTGCAAGCGACTTCTCAACAACTTTGTCTATGGTTGATTTGCCGGTTTTGAGACTTTCAGAAGTAATCTTGAACGAAGCCGAAGCAATTTTGCGTGGCGGTACAGGTGCTACAAAAACAGCTGTTGATCTTGTTAACCAAGTTCGTAAAAGAGCCGGTGTTTCCGAATTTTCACTTGATGACTTGGAAAATACTGAAAACGGTGTTCAATACTGGAATCTTTTGGAAGAAAGAGGTCGTGAATTTATGCTTGAATCTTTGCGTAGAACCGACTTGATCAGATTTAACGCATACGCCGGTGATACTCAGTACAATTGGGAATGGAAAGGCGGTGTTTTGAGTGGAACTCAAGCAGATGCAAAATACAAATTCTTCCCGTTGCCTGTAGCAGAACTTTCTGCAAATTCTGCACTTTACGATCCTTATTACAAATAATAAGTAAATTTAAATTTTAAAGGTAAAACGAAATGAAAATATCAAATTATTTATATATCGGTGCTGTTTCGATGTTGTTGGCAGGCGGCTTGGTATCCTGCGACGACGACTTGGAACATTATACCGTTTCGGATTTAACATCGACCGACGACTTCTCTGTATCAGAAAGCAAAGTCCAGATCGATGAAGAAAATCTTTCTGAAGAAGTACTTTCTCTTACATATTCAAAAAGTTCGTTGCAAGTAGTAAACGGCGATGTAGATAACTTCCTTGACGGAGGTTACATCGTAGTACAAGCTTCTAAATCAGAAGATTTTACAGATGCAAAAACATTTGCCGGAAGCAATATTACTTCATTGAAAGGTGACGACATCAACAACATGGCTTTGGCTTTAGGTTTAACACCTAATTCATTGGGAACTATTTATTTGCGTTTGGCAACATCGCTCGGTCGTAATATTGAAGACATCGTATATTCCAACACCGTAAAACTTGATGTTGTACCATTGGAAATCGATTCTCATTGGGCTTACATCTATACAAAAGATAAAGATGAAAAATTTACCGAAAAGAGCACTCAATATTTGTTCTCTGTTAACAACGACGGTAAATATCAAGGTTTTATCAATGCAGAATCATGGTTAAATTTTGCTGTTTGGACTTCTGACGGTACTGTTTATGGTACATCAGATGCAACAAGTTGGACATTTTTGAGTTATACTGTAGGTGGTGACCATTTCTGGTTGACTGCAGCTGCCGGTTGTTACTATTTTACAATGGACACCAAAAATACTTCTGAAATTGCAGACGCATATTTGATTTCATCGCTTTCTTGTAGCGGTGACGTTGCAAATACATCAATGGTTTACGATGCTACAAAAACAGCATGGTATGCTTACATCGTTGTTCCAAATGATAATGCAAATGTAAAAATTTCAGGTGCTGCTGCACATTATCATTCATCTCAAGATGTTGCTGACGAAACTGTTAAAATCGGATTTTCCGGTACTCAAAACGATGTACAATTCTCTTTGGGTGAAGAAGGTACCGGTGTTACAATTCCAGAAAAAGGTACATACAAAATTACTTTGAAACTTGGTTTGAACTCCAAATACAAATTTACACTCGAACCGGCAGAAGTTACAGTTTATCCTTCTGAGTTGACATTGAGTGGAAATAAATTGGAAACACAATTGCTTGACGGTGCTGCTACCGGAGTTTATACCGGATTTGTAAAACTTGCAACAGGTTCACAAGAAATCAAAGTTTCAGACGATAAAGATTACGGTGTAAACCTTGAAATTTCAAAAGCAGGTTGGTATTATATAACAATCGATTTAAGCAAAAAGAAAGCGTATTCAACACTTTACGGAAATACCATTACAGTTTCCGGCAATTGGACAGGTACACTTACCATGAATGAAAACGGTAAATATACCGGACTAATTTCGCCAATCAGTGAACCGGCATCTCAAGACATGTATCTTGAAGACGAAAATAGACAGAAATACGCTACATTTGGCGGTTGGGATCAGTTTACATTTGGAGTTTCAGAAGGTAATTACAATCATTTGTGGTTGAAATTCAATTACGGTGACGCATACGTAGAGCTCGATCCGAGTACACATTCTTGGAATTTTGCTTATGTTAACACTTTGCTTGTAATCGGAAAACAGGCAACAGTAGCAAACGGATTGAGAACAATACTTATCTACAATAGTGAAACAAAGAAATACGAAGGCGCTTACGACAATACATCCGATAATGGTGAAAACAAATGGAACTATTATTTGCAAGGTGTAAATTCAGCAAAGAACGGATTTGTATATTACGGTTGTGATGATAATTGTGGTTCGGCAGTAGAGGGCTACGCTAATGTGGTGACTGAGCGTGATTTTGCAGACGCATCCGACGGTAAGTCATTTTGGGTTAACCCTACGATGAAATACATAATGAATGTAGACCTTGAAACCAAAGAAGTATTTTTTGCAGAAATGAAAATGCCAGATAAATTGGCAGTGTATGCAAAAGATAAAGAAACCGTTTTAGTAGAACTTGCTTCAGATGAAGCCGGTGTATTTTATGGAATTTTGTCACGAGAAGATGGCGAATGGGATTTTTATTTGAAAGGTACTTTCTTAGACGAACCTACCATAATTTGGTATGGTGCTTATAACGGTTCAGCTGAATCAATTACAATTGATGGACCTAATCTTTGGGCGGATCCGGATAAACAATACACAATTACAGTAGATCTCAATAAAAATACTGTTACTTATGTGGTAATAGAATAAAAAAACTCTATTGTAATTCTTATATTCCGCCGCTTGAAAAAACATTTTCAAGCGGCGGATTTTTTTTACATTAAATCGTCCATCGTAATTTCTTTTTGTGCAATGCTAGAATACTCGTTTTTAACAAGTCCGTAAGTTGTAACCATAACAAGATGAATCGCTTTCTTCGTTTTGGTTTCGTCTGCGAAAACCTGCATTTTGTTTAGAAGTTCTTCGTGATATTTTTTCGTAATATTGAATTTAGTATTCCAAAATTTTATTTCGCAAATGTTGATGATATTGTCGGCGCGGTTGATAACGAGGTCTATTTGTGCACCGTTTTCGCTTTTTTGCGACTGCCAGCACGACACGGAAGTCTGTATGCCAGATATTCCGAGGACTTGTTCTATTTTGTTGATGTGGGAGAGACACAGTTGCTCAAAAGCATATCCCGCCCAAGCATTATGAACCGAAGAATTTAGCTGTAACGACCAAAATTCCTTGTCGGAAGTTCCGTATTTTTTTATGAACTTAAAGTAAAAGAGCGAGAAAAAATCCGTCAGTTGAAAAATACTATTGCGCTCTTTGTTGTTGAATCCCTGATATTTACGAATAAAATCGCAGTTGTCGAGGTCGTCAAGAATTTTTGATAGTGTTCCGCCGTCGGGAAGTCCTGTTGCTGCAATTATTTCTTTTCGCGAAAGTCCTTTGTTTTTTTTGCTTAACGCTTCGATAACTTTTACATAGCCGGTACTTTCTTCAAAAAGCGACGAGTACAAAGCCTCAAATTCTCCGTAAAGTTTTCCTTGCCGCTTAAAAAACATATTGTCGATATTTTGAGCGAGGCTCATACCTTTTTCAATCATGCTCAGATAATACGGCACTCCGCCCATTACCATATAACATTCCAAAATATCTTTTGGGCTGAAAATAATATTATTAGCGTTGAAATACTCTTTACATTCGGCAAGAGAAAATTGTTTTAAATATATTTTCCGTGTTATTCTGTTGTGAAGACCGCCTTTGTTTTTGATTATATTTTTGGTAATCCATGAGGTTGCAGAGCCGCAAATTATTAAAACGAGGTCGCTTTGTGTATTACCGAAGTCGTTCCAAAAATGCTCCAACGCCGTTACTAAGTTGCTTTTGACAGTTGCCATATATGGAAGTTCGTCAATAAAGACAACTTTTTTGCCATTGGTAGGTTTGGTGGTTTCCAACAATGTTCTTAATTGCAAAAACGCATCTGACCAATCTTTCGGGTCCGGACATAAAGGCGAACCGTACCGGCGGAGCGATTCTCCGAAATTGTGAAGTTGCTCGGCTTTATTCTTCAAGGCAAGTCCCGTATGCTTGAATGTGAATTTGTTGTTGAAGTATTGGTTTATCAAGAATGTTTTGCCGATTCTACGTCTGCCGAATATCACAACGAATTCAGGTTCAGAAGATTGCATTATGTTATCGAGCTGTGTTGCCTCGTTTTTTCGTCCTATAAGTCGTGCCATATTATGAGGATATTTTGTTTTATTATTATTGGCAAAGTTAGTATTTTTTTTGAAGTTTACAAAAATTCTCAGCTGTAACTACCTTAAAAAACATAGTTACAGCTGCGTATTTTTGAAATTCTCAGCTGTAACTACCTTAAAAAACATAGTTACAGCTGCGTATTTTTGAAATTCTCAGCTGTAACTACCTTGAAAAACATAGTTACAGCTGCGTATTTTTGAAATTCTCAGCTGTAACTACCCTAAAAATCATAGTTACAGCTGCGTATTTTCCCCGAAATGAATAAACTTCGGCAAATTTTCTCTCGATTCTTTATTTATTCTTTTGGTGCGATGCTTGGAAGTTCGTTTTTTTTATTACTGTTAGGTTGTATTTTTGTTTTGAAGTACAAGTTAAATGATTTATATTTGCAATTGAGAAAACTAATATTATATAAATCTAAAAATCTGATAGATATGAGAAAAATTAACTATTTGTTTTTGATTTTGTTGTTAACATCTTTCTGTTTTGTATCATGTGACAAAAATGATAGCAATAATGAAGATACGCCAAACAACAATAAATCAGAAGAACCCCAAAATGATTTCGCTTATGGTTGCGACCCCTCGTGGATTACTCCGATGGAAGCGGCCGGTATTAAGTTTTATGATTCGGAAGGTGTTGAAACTGAATGCTTTAAACTGTTAAAAAGTGTTGGATTCAATGCTGCTCGTTTTCGCGTTTGGGTTAATCCGAAATCAGAAGGCTCAGACGGGATGTGCGACATCGAGGACGTGATTACAAAATCAAAACGTGCTGCCGCTTTAGGTTACAAAATCATGATTGACTTTCATTATTCCGATACTTGGGCTGACCCGGCAAAACAGTATAAACCAAAGGCTTGGGATAATATTGAATCAGTAGAAGCACTTGCAAAACAGGTTTACGATTACACGAAAGAATCGCTCGAAAAACTTAAAACCAATAATATCGAAGTTTCTTGGGTTCAGATTGGTAACGAAACTCAAACAGGAATGATGAAAACACAGTCTGACGGATCTGAAACAACAGTCAACGGTGCGATGTCAAAAGACAATACAAATTTTGCAAAGATGGTAAATGCCGGTTCAAAAGCAGTTAAAGAAGTTTATCCCAATGCTAAAACTATTGTTCATCTTGCGAACGGACAATCTTGGGACAAACTTTCATGGGCACTAAACATCATGAAATCAGGCAATGCAAATTATGACATCCTTGGAGTTTCGCTTTATCCGTATTATGACAAATCTGATTGGTATTCAACATATATTGATGCTTGTATTAACAATCTCAATAAAATTGCCAACGATTATGATAAAGATGTTATGATTTGCGAAATCGGTACATCAGCAATTGCATCTTGGAACGGCAAACGAGCAATTGTTAACACCGTAATCCGTGCTAAAAACGAAGTTCCTCGTTGTAAAGGCGTATTTTATTGGGAGCCTGAATGTTATTCAAGTTATAACGGATATACAATGGGCGGTTTCTTGTCTGACGGTTCACCGGCGGAAACATTGAATGTGTTTGCAGGAAAAATGACGAAAGATGATTTGTTGCCGGAAACTGATCCGAATAAAAATCCTGATCTTGATGTTCTTACTATTTCCTCAACTTCAGGAGAAGAAATTGGTATTCTTGAAAAACAAGAAGACGGAACATATAAAGGAACGCTCTCGTTTTCTTCTGATTATGCAAACTTTACCGTTACTGACAAAGACAGCAAAAAATACGGTCCAAAATCCACTTGGGACGATCAATATTCGATTGCTGTAGCTCACGATAAATTTGATCATTTTTGGATTGACGGCAAGAAAGGAAGTTATACTTTGACATTTGATTTGGAAAATAAGAAATGGACTTGTAGTGCAGCTTCTTCAAAATAAAAATTAGATTAATATCGTAAATAAAAAATCCGCAGTTTGAAAATCTATCAAGCTGCGGATTTTATTTTTACAGTTTATCGTAATTTTCTGTTAGATAGTGCCTTCTCTTACAATAAGTCTTTGTTTGAGTCTCAATGTTGTTGTAGAAGAAATATTATTGAGCTGGCAAATACGTTTTACAGTAGTGTGATATCTTTTAGCAAGAGCTCCCAAGGTATCACCGCTTTTTACAACATGAATTACACGCTGATTTGCTGCAATTGATTGTTGTTCTGTTTGACCGTAGTGAGAATTGATGTTGAAATAATGTTTTTTGAGAGTGAAAATTGTATCTCTAAGTTGACCGGTTTGAAAACAGAAAATTCTTTCAGCATCAAAAGGTTTACCCATGTAACGACATTCAAAATGGAGATGAGGACCTGTACTTCTTCCAGTGCTGCCGCCAAGACCGATAATTTCTCCGGCTTTTACAATATCATTTTCGCTTACCAGATGTTTAGAAAGGTGAGCGTAATAAGTTTCAAGACCGTTGGCGTGACGAATTACGATAAGGTTGCCGTAGCCGCCGGCTTGACCTGAATTTCTTACTACTCGTACTTTACCGTCGAAAGCCGCAACAATCGGGTCGCCGGTTTCAAGGTCAATATCAGTGCCTTTATGTTCTCTGTAGCGACGGAATTTCCAACTTGAATTTACTGCGCCAATTTTGGGACATGCCCAGCCGTGAAGACTGTCTGCAAGACATAATTCTACAGAATCGGGAAGTTGTGAAAGTGGTACATCTTTGAAAGCGTGTATTGATTCTGAATCCCAGTTTTCAGCAAAATCTTCGTCACTGATATTGGGTTTGTCAATTTCTACATATTCCCATGTATTGTTGTCGTACAATACAATTTTAGTGTATTTATCGCGGGTATTGATTGTGTCAATTGCCACAGCAGTTTCTGACGTTTCTTTTACTCCTTGTTGAGCAAATGTTGATAAACTTAATGCCAAAAGGCCTGTTGTTAATAATGTTTTTTTCACTGTTTTTCTAATCATTTTTTTGTTTAAAAAAATCGGTTGCAAAGTTAATAAGTTTTTTCCAAAAATTAGCTTTATAATTTAATAATTATTATGCTGTTACAAAAATAAACAAAAAGGCTGCCAAATTTTTTGACAGCCTTTATTAAAAAATCGTTGCATCCCGGTATTTTATTTTTTATCTGTTGGAACCGGTTTTTGTGTGATAATCCTGACAAGTACAGTCAGCCGGAGCCGGAGGTGTAAAAAGATCCGTATATTTTTTTGCGGCGAGAGCAAATTCTTTTTTGTTGTTGCTTTTGGATTCTGCGTCATCGGAGTAGTTAGATACCTCTTTTGCGATTTGAATTCCGTTTTGGTTAGCCAAAGCTTTCCAAATGCCGAAAAATGCACCGGCAGTTTCCGATGAATATCCTTCCATTTTGTTGCGTGCACCTTTTAGAAACGATTGTATCAAGATTGAATCTGACATATATACTGTTGCTTTTTCAATTATTTTTACAGTTGTTTCTTTCAATTTTACGGGGTCGTTGCCGTATTCGGAATATGTTTTTACAAATTCTTCACCGGCGTCTTCGCCGTCTGTAAACGCTTGACCTTCGTTGCATGAGATAAACATCATGATTGCGGTTGTCGCTGCCGTAATCATAGATAATACTTTTTTCATTGTTTTATTTTTAATGTTGTTTACAATTGTTTGGTTATAATTATTATTTCAAATATCGGGATGCTATCTTTAAAAAAAAGCGCAGCAAATATAATTAATTTTTTTGATAAATTGATATATTATTTAGTCAAAATAGAAAATTTGTATATGTACAAAAAAAAAGATTCTCATCATCGTAGGATGTGAGAATCTTAATTTTTTATCATTGTCAGGTTTTTGCCTGATATTGTTTTCTGTGATTTTGTTGATTAAACAAATCCGAAAACTATTCAGCAGCTTCTTCAGCGCCTTCAGCAGCTTCGCCTTCAGCAGCTTCAGCTTCTGCTTGTGCAGCAGCTTGAGCAGCAGCTTCTTCAGCAGCTTTCTGTGCAGCAACTACTTGATTCAAAATATCAGCGATGTTAACTTTTGATTCATCAGCGAATTTTTTAACACCTTCTGCATCTTTTGCAACTACTGCGCTTGCTACTTCAACAAATTTTTGTGAAAAAGCTTGAGCTTGAGCTAAGTCAGTGTCTTTTGTCAAGTTAGCCAAACCATTGTAACCAAGTGCCAATGCGCAAGATTCGTCTGTTGTAAGTTGATCTTTTGCAGCATACAATTTATCAGCTAATGTTGTTGCTGTTGCAACATCGTTTTTGCTAATTGATTCAATCAATGCTTTTGCATCTTGTGTGTTTTGTGATGCGCAAGAAACCATCATTACCATTGCTACTACGAGTGCAGCTACGATTGAGAAAATTCTTTTCATTTTGTTTTAATTTTTAAAAATTGTTTATATTTAATTGTTTTACCTAACTTTCCTTATTTTTACACCGCAAAGATAAACATTTTTTATGGATTATGTTAATATTCTTTAAAAATTTTATGTTAATTTTCTTATTTTAATTATAAGTAATTGAAAATCAGTCGAATATAAAAGCAAAATTTTTTATTGTGCAAACTGTATTTTTTTGCTGTAAAGTTTTGAGGCTTGTATCTATATTTTTTGTCATTTATTTTTGTTTTTCAATTGGGTTTACAATGATTTATGTATGTAGTTAAAATCTTGAATTTCGTATAAATATTTGATTTTTACTACTATATTTATACTGCTGATGCGGTTTGAGATATTATGTTAATAAAATATTAATAGCTTTTGTTATCTTTTATATTTTACGTATATTTGACGAAATTTCAGATTTCACTATTATGAAAACATTGTTTTTTATCAGCCTAAGTGTTGATTGTTATGGTTTTTGCACCAATAGTGAGGATGATACAGTTTTTATTTTGACATAACTTTTTATACTAATTTACACTATGAAAAAATTTTCTTTAATATTTAGTTTGCTGATTCTTGCAACTGCTTTAGGATTTGTAAGTTGCAGCAGTGATGATGATTCCGATTCTAATGAGACAATTGTTACTTTGGTTTCTACATCTCCTGCCAATGGCGAAACCGGTGTAGCAAATGGTACAATTGTTACATTAAAATTTTCGGGTGAAGTTTCAATTAATAATTCTGCAAAAAGTTATTCTGTAAATGGAGTAGCCAAATCGGTAATGGAATTAAAAAAAAGCGGATCAGAGGTATCACTTTCGGCTTTTGAGATTGAAACCGGTGTTACGTACCAAATTGTAATTCCGGCGGGAACTTTCAACGAGTACGACAGCGAAATCAGTTTTTCATTTTCAGGAGCAGACAAAATTGTAACTCCAAAAGAAAAATCCGTAACTCTTGTTAACGGCAATCAAAATGCTCAAAAACTTTACGATAAGTTGTGGAGTTTTTACGGTAAAAAGATTATTTCGGGAACTATGGCTGATGTATCTGTCAATCAGAACGAAGCAAAACTTGTAAAAGCTGCAACGGGAAAAACTCCGATGATGCAGACTTTTGATTTTTGTTTTGTAACACTTACTTCTGACCGTTCTACTTGGGAACAAAATTCTATTTATCAGGATATTACGTATTATCAAAATTTGTACAATCAAGGCGGAATCGTTTCGGCTTGTTGGCATTTGAATGTTCCGTCTAAAGAGGCTTACGCGGCTAAAAATGATGTTAACAACAGTGAAAAAGCATGGAATGCAAAGGTATATTTCTCGGCAAAAAATGCAGTAAAAGACGGAACTTGGGAAAACGAATTTTTGAAATTCAGTTTTGACAAGGCTACAGAAGTGCTTTTGAAATACAAAAATGCCGGAATTCCTGTAGTATGGCGACCTTTTCACGAGGCTTCCGGCAATGCTGAAATTTCCGGCAAGAATTCTGATGCATGGTTTTGGTGGGGCAAAGACGGTGCCGAGGCTTACAAAGAGCTTTGGATTTATATGTTCAATTATTTCAAAAACAAAGGTTTAGACAATTTGATTTGGGTTTGGACTACTCAGATTGGCGTTGGCTCTGACGGTAGCGAAAAATGGTATTGTAGCGATGATTACAAATGGTATCCGGGTGACGATTATGTTGATATCGTAGCTCGTGATAATTACAATAAATCAAAAGTAGAATCAAGTGTACAAGAATTTGAAACAATTCAATTTTTTTGGCCGAATAAAATGATTACTTTGGGCGAAAACGGCGGCATTGCAAAGATTTCGGAAATTTTTGCTGCCGGAGGTAAATTCTTGTATTTCATGCCGTGGTACACTTTCGGACTTAGTGATTTGAACAAATCTGACCATGCAAAAACCGACTGGTGGCAAGACGCTGCAAATTGTAGCGAAGTTTTGTTTTTGGAAGATTTGTAGAATTTTTTAGGTTTGATTTTAATTTGATGTAACTTTGTATATTTGATTACAAAAATATAACATTTGCAATAATTATTAAAAAAGTTTAACCGGAATAAAAATGTCAAAATAAATTTTTATTCCGGTATTTTATTTTAATTTGTAAGTAAAAAATAAATTCAATATTCTATGTGTTAACTTCTTACAATCAGCAATCTGTAATATTTTTCTGTTTACTATTTTTTCTTTTTATTTTTAGAGTTATATTTGCAGTGTTTCTTATATTTGCATAGATAATATCATTATTTCACATTAAAAATTGTTATATATATGATTAAAAATAGACTTTTGTCCTTGTTTTTTTTAATTTTTACCGTATCGACCCAAGCATTTGCTGATATAACTTTACCTCATATCATAGCAAGTCACATGGTATTACAACAACAATCGGATTGTAAACTGTGGGGTTGGGGCTCTGTAGATGAAAAAGTAACTGTAAAAACATCTTGGGGCGTAGAAACCAGCACAATAACCGACAGTGAAGGTTGTTGGCAAGTAATAGTAAAAACACCCAAAGCCGGTGGTCCTTATACTATTGATTTAATCGGTAACAACTACATCAGTCTTACTGATGTTCTTATCGGAGAAGTTTGGCTTGCAGTAGGACAGGCTAATATGGGAATGCCGCTTATGGGTTGGCCTCCTCTTGATACAGTTACTAATTCCAAAAAGTTTATTGCTGAGTCTTATAATGAAAAAATACGACTTACCAATGTTATGCAAAAAGCTTCGTTTGATTTGGAAAAAGATGTGGCTTGTTGGTGGTGGCGTGCCGAACCTACCTACGTAAATACGCTTAGTGCATTGGCTTATCTTTACGCAAAGAAAATTAATGAAGAAACCGGTGTTCCTGTCGGTATTGTTACCACAACTTGGAGTAGTAGCGAATCCAAGGCTTGGGTTGATGTTGATGCTTGTGCATCGATACCGACATTAAAAAAAGAAATTAACGATGTTAGAAACGCAAAACCTAAACAAAAAGAGCTTTTCGATTGGATTAATTCTCATCCTCAATTGCAATTCGGCCCTGATTATGCAAACCGTTTCAAGAGTGTAGATTTTAATGACAAAGACATCCCGCGTTTGTATTTCAACGATGATAAATGGCCGTCAATGAATTTGCCCGGTTATATGGATTCTCCTGAAGGAATTGGAGCTTTTGATGGTGTTGTATGGTTTAGAAGATGGGTTCAGATTCCGGTAGATTGGGTTGGCAAACGTCTTATTCTTTCGCTCGGACCAATCGACGATATGGATGTAACATTTGTTAACGGTGAAAAAGTAGGAGAGACTCTTGAGGATAAAAAATGGGATTTCCATAGAGAATATATCATAGAACCCGGTATTGTTCGTACCGATTTGCTGATTACAATCCGTGTAATTGATAACGGAGATGCCGGCGGGATGTACGCCGATAAAGAAGAATTTTGTGTTTATCCCGAAGGTCACAAAGAGCAGGCAATATCCTTGGCCGGTGCTTGGAAATATTTGCCGACCGTAGAAAAACGAGACAATACATATTATATTTACGATTACAAAAAAATGGATTTTTTCAACCGTCCTCCGGTTATTTCTCTTGATATGAGAACAATTTCCGGACTTTACAACGGTATGATTTATCCGTTGAAAAATTTCAAATTTGCAGGAGTAATTTGCGCGATGGGAGAGAACAACGTAGGTAGTGCGGGAGAATATATGACATTTTTCCCGGCATTAGTAGATTGTTGGCGTCGTACATTTGATAATCCGCAAATGCCGTTTTACTATACGCAGATTTCACCGTGGATATACAGCGGTGATGTAGAATCGTTCAAACTGCGTGAAGCTCAGCGCCGTTGTCAGTATTTAATTCCAAATTCAGGAATGACAACCACAATTGATGTCGCACTAAAAGCAAGCTGTCAATATTCAGACAAAGAGCTCATTGCCAACCGTCTTGCAGCATGGCCGTTGCACGATTTATACAAAAAAAATGCAGAAGTTTGCGGTCCTGAATACGATACGTTGGAAATCGTAGATAATAAAATCATTGTTTCGTTTACACATACTATCGGCGGATTGGTAAGCAAAGACGGCAAAGAACTTCGTAATTTTGAAGTTGTGGATTCCAAAGGTCACAGCTATCCGGCACGTGTAGAAATCAACGGCAACAAAATTACAGTCTGGTCAGAAAACTGTAAATCCCCGAAAAATGTACGTTACGCCTACAAAGATTGGGTAGAAAACGTAAATTTCTACAACGGAGCCGGGTTCCCTGCCTCGTCGTTCACAACCGAGAAAAAAGTTGGTGATTCTAGGTAACATTTTTTTATGTTTAACATCTTTACGACCTTGGTGCAGACTTATTGAAGTTGGAAAAAAATAGTAATAAAAAATGCTTAATATTTTTGTAAAAATTATTTCAATTAATTATCTTTGTACAATTAAAAGTCGTAAATTGATAACAACCCAAATAAAAAAATGTATACTAATACACTAAATACTTTAAGAATATGGATACAAGAATAAAAGACCTCAAAGTAGAACTCACACACGAGTGCTACAGCATCATGGGATTTTGGCAGAAAAATACATTGGATGATGCTAACGGCGGTTTTATCGGTTCTATTGATTCGGATATGACAAAACATCCGGAATCAGAAAAAGGAGCAGTACTCAATGCCCGTATACTTTGGGCATATTCGGCAGCGTACAGAGTATTCAAAAATCCTGATTATCTTACACTTGCCCGTAGAGCTTATCTTTATAATACAGAACATTTTATCGATAAGCAGTTTGGCGGTTGCTATTGGATGCTAAATGCCGACGGTACACCATCCAACACCAGAAAACAAATTTATGCATTGGCATTTATGATGTACGGTTTGGTGGAATTTTACAGAATTACAAAGAAAAAAGAAGCTTTGGATGAGGCTGTAAAATTGTTTGAGGTAATAGAACAACATTCTTTTGATCCTGTTAATAACGGATATTTTGAAGCGTATTCTCGTGAATGGGTTCTTTTGGAAGATTTGAGACTTTCAGAAAAAGACAAAAACGATCCGAAGACCATGAATACACATCTTCATATTCTTGAAGCGTACACCAACCTTTATAGAGTTTGGAAAGACGACAAATTGAAAACAGCATTGAAAAACCTTATTGTTAACATCTTCCTTGGCAAAATAATCAACAAAGAAAAAGGTTATTTCGATTTGTTTTTCGGTGCTGATTGGACACATAAATCAGAAAACAATTCCTACGGACACGATATCGAAGGTTCATGGCTTTTGTGGGAAGCTGCACAAGTTCTTGGCGATGAGGACGTTCTTGCACAATGCAAACCAATCTGTCTGAAAATGGCAGAGCAAGCATATCGCGATGGTCTCGACAAAGATGGCGGACTTATGAGCGAAGGCACCAACGGCGTGGTGGAAGATTCCGATAAACATTGGTGGCCTCAGGCTGAATCTGTAATCGGTTTCATCAATGCATACCAACTTTCTGACGATGAGAAGTTTTTGGATGCAGCTATCAATAGTTGGGAATTTATCAAAAATTATATCATTGATAACAAAAACGGCGAATGGTATTGGCGAGTGTCAAAAGATGAACACAAAGTCTACACCGAAGAGCAGAAAACCGGTCCGTGGAAATGTCCTTATCACAACTCAAGGATGTGTATGGAAATTGTTGAAAGATTTCAAGTTGAATAAAATTTCCGTTTGTTAGAAAGTAATTTTTTCTAAAATTTTAGAAGTATATAAAAATGGTGCTATAGTAATTTTTACTGTAACACCATTTTTTTGTGACATTATTTCAAAATTTCTAAATTTGCGTCATAAATATTAAAAATAAATAACCTATGAGAAAAGTATTTACTTTGTTTTTGTTGGTAATGATATTCGGTACTGCAAAAAGTCAGTACTATTCCAACTCATACAAATTTCCGGTAACGCACCGTCATCTTCCGAATTTCTTCACATACGAAGATGAGAAAAAGTATTATATAGATTTCAAATCAACACTTGAAGTAGAACCGTTTGTCAATAGTGCCAAAGTATCTTCGTTGGTAGATTTCGGCGATTGGCAAGAAGTAGACGATCCGTCGCAAGCATTTGTAGTGGTTTCGCTTACATTAAAAGATTTGATAATTGACAACGTGCGTCCTGTTCAGTTGGTAGATCCGCATGGCAGAACTGTTTTTAAACCGGTTTTTGATTGCTTGATTAGCAGAGCGATGTCTGTTCGTAGTGAATTGGAAAATCAGGTTTTCCCAAATGCTAAAACTGTAATTTCTCAAGAAGTAGAAAAATTTTATCCCGAACCGTTTTTAGCAGAAAATTATGTTCGTGACAACAAAGAATATTATCTCAGAACTTCTGTAGAAAGCTATTTGCAAGGTACAATGGATGAGATAAACAAATATTTCCTTGATAGTTATTTGTATACTCTTGAAACCGAAGAAGTTAAATTATATTTTTTTGACTCTTCCAAAAACAAAAATTACAAAAAGCACCAACAGGCAAAAGCGGAAATCAAGCAAATTTTGAACGATTTGTCAGCTAATCGCGATGTAAACGCAGCACGTCAGGCAATGCAACCTTGGATTGACCATTTTAAATCGCTGTACGAATCGTTGGATGCCAACAACAAAAAGCAAGGACGTAGCAAAGAATATATGTTGTGCAATCTTGTTGAAATTTATTACGCGTTGGATTTCTTGGATTTGGCGCGTCAATACGCAGAGGATTTAAAAGAGCAGTTTCCTGATTCTGATGCACAAAAAATGATTCAGCAAATTTGTAAAGTTCAAAACATGTTGAAAGAACATCATCTTTCTACACGATATTTCTAAAAAAACTCCCCGAACTTAAAATTGTTCGGGGTTTTATTTTTTTGTAGGATTTTAGGCTTTTTTGTCCCAATATCCTTGTTCTAATTTTTTTACAATTTCTTCCGGCGACATAAAATTGTTTGGTAAAACTTGTACCGGAATCGGTTTGTTGTAAATTTTACTTACTAAAAATCGTTTGCATTGTTCGTGTTTTTTCTTTAAGCAGTAAATCATTTTGTAAGACTCGCCGGTGATACTGTTCATTAAAACGCCTTCTCTGAAAATCGGACATTTGTCGACTTTACTGCATTGTTCTTTTAGCGCATTAAAGTTTGATTCCATGATTATTTATTTAAAAAGATTTTTTTTGAATTAATATCCGCTAATATAATGCCATTTTTTGAAAAAAACAAATATAAAAGTATTTTTTATGTAAAAAAATATTAAAATTATTTGTATTAAAATATTTTGATATTAATTAAAAGTGTTCTATATTTGCATCGAAAAGTAATATTACTTTTTATAATTTTTAAACACATATAAATCAGATGTTAAGAAATGTATTTTATGGCATGATCTTGATGGCAATTATTAGAGTAATTGTCCCTTTTTCAACCACAAATGAACTTTGTGGATGTAATTTACGTTTAGTTAGAACATTAAATAAATCTCAATAGTAATAACATATATACTTAGAAGCATCATTTGTAGTCTTGTACTACAGATGATTTTTTTTTTACAGCATCAGCTCAAAGTAAGCATGCAGCCCTATGGTATTTAGGAGAGTATTGTTTGGATTTTAATGAATTGCCGGTTAAGATTTCAAAGCATAAATTTGACTATGCTGATGCATTTTATATAAATTCTTCAGGCGAGTTATCATTGATATTTAATCTAAAAGAGGGGATGGTTTATGATGCAGATAATAATATTTTTGAGGGCGAGAAAATTATTACACATCGTGCTTTTTTCCTTCCAGTTCCGGGAAATGATGATCTCGTTTATTTATTTTGTGATGAGTGTACTGCTATGGTTGATATCAAAAGAAAAACGGTTACTAAAGTTGATTTAAATAGTTGGAAATTTGATAATATTTCTTTTTATCATGCTAATTGTCATGATATTTGGTTGTTTATGAATAATTCGAAATATCTCATTACAAAATCAGAAGTGAAGTATTGTGGCAAAACAGATATACGTGCCATATCTCCAAATGCAGAGCTGTATTTGAAAACAGAGTTTCAACAAATAGATATAAATAATTATTGGTACGATTTATATGTCGGTTCTTTTGATAGAAAGACGTTAAAAACTTCAAATGAATATTCTTATAAATTGAAAGGTTATAGTAGAATTTATAATCATGCTTTTTCTTTGGATAATACCAAGTTGTTTTTGTTAGCAACTAATAATAATAAAATGGATTTGTTGCAAATAGATGTAAAAAATGGCATTCTTGATATTGAACATTATAAAACTTTTTGTTTGTCAACAAAAAAACTTTCAGTAATAAGTACATGCTTTATGAGTTTTGGTTTGGACAATAAACTTTATGTATATGTTCCTGTATTAAAAAAAATGGTGCGGGTGTCTTTTGATAAGAATGGTAATTCTGTATTTGTAGATAATTTTTTGCAATTTTCACGTAAATATTATGGACATAACTTGTTGGCGGAATTAATTCGTCTAAGTTGCAAAAAAATCATTAGTCAAATACATTTCACACAGAGAGGATGATTTGGTACAACAAATGACACAAATATCCTCGTCGGTATGTAATAAGATGTTGTATATTAAGCTATTA
>JAFXZT010000101.1 GCA_017541145.1 Bacteroidales bacterium
CAAACTCAAGATGTACTCGCGGAACGCTCCAAAGGTTTTTCTCAAACTCAAGATGTACTCGCGGAACGCTCCAAAGGTTTTTCTCAAACTCAAGATGTACTCGCGGAACGCTCCGAAGGTTTTTCTCAAACTCAAGATGTACTCGCGGAACGCTCCAAAGGTTTTTCTCAAATACTTCCATACACCGCGTAACTCAAAATATAAGATGTCAAATCAAATAAAAAACCCCGGACATCCATGCTTAATACAAGATGTGCGGGGTAATTGAGTTTTATTTTTTTAGTGACAAATAATTATCATTAAAAACAAATTTCTTGATATGGTCCGTCATCGATAAGTAATACGCACGAACCTTTCCAAGACTCTGATTCTTCAAACTTTGATATAATTAATCGATTTACCATCACATACCCATTGGTATGATGCCAATTATCAACATAACCTCTAAGTTTTACATTTATTGTTGCATCGTCCCAAGAATAAAAACAATTGAATCCGATTTTTCTGACACTTGCCGGCAACTCAATTGATTTTAAAGTTGATGCACAATCAAGGAATGCGCTGTCGGCTATTGTTCTAAGCTTGCTACCGGAGGCGAATGTTACTTTTGTTAACTTAGCCCCGTTAAATGCGTTGCTACATAGTTCAGTAACGCTCGACGGTATTTCTATTGTAGTAAGATTGGTATTCCGAAATGCCATTGAGCCTATTTTTGTAATATTACAGTTAGGAGCAAATGTTATTGTTGTCAAATTATCTAATCCCCAAAAGGCTTCTGAGGGAATTTCTGTCCAATCAGAGGGGATTTCAAATGTATTAATTTTATTGCTCAAAGCTGTATTTTCGTTGCCTTCAACATAAAATTTACCGTCCCATCTTTTCAAATAATACAAAACATTTTCTTTCGGAACGATGAATTTCACTTTTGAAGTGTCGATATTATCAAACCAATTACTGCTTGTTTCTCCCGAAAGATATATTTTCTTGAGATTTGGCAGGAATTTAGAATTGAAGGTATTTTCTCTTGAAAATACTTCTGTTATTTCCGGAAGTGTAAGTTCTTCAACATTGCATAATTTACCGAAAAGGGCAAATCCATTATCCAAAGACAATTTTTTTATAGGAGAACCTTTTTCAAAGATTATTCTTTTGATATTTGCTTCTGAAAAACACCACGGCTGAATGTAATAAACTGAAGCGGGTATTACAAATTCATCCATTGTAACACCGGTAAACGGCCAGCCGCCTAACGAGTCAAGTTTTGAGCCGGGAGCAAATGTCACGCTTCTAAGATTGTAGCAGTAGCAGAACAATCCTTCACTTAGTTTCTCCACTTCGGCAGGTATTTCTATTGTGGTAAGCAATGTTGAATCAAACAATGCTTTTCCTAATGTTTTTACTGTCGGCGGCAAAGATATTGATGTAATATGTGTATTGTAGAATGCTGAATCACCGATTTTTTTGAGTTTGCTGTCGGCAGCAAATGTGATGTTTTTGATGTTAGGACAACGGAAGAATACTGAATCGGGAATTGATACCACGTGAGCAAGTATTTCTACATTAGTAGCGTTTTTGGCAGTTTCATAAGTTGCCGGTATTCCGTCGGCAAGTGTTGTGATTGGTGTATTCTCAAATGCGTTGGCTGCTATTCTTTGGATTAATGCTATGGTTTCAAAGAGTTTTAGGCTGTCACAATCTTTGAAAGCGTTTTCGTCGATTTCTGTTATTGAACTTCCGAGGATTACAGAGAGAAGGTTTTTACAGTTTTCAAATGATGATTCACCAATTTTGCCGTTAGCTACAGGTCCGTCTTTTGAGAGTCTGGAACCTATTGTGATGTTTTTCAAAGAAGTACAGTTTTTGAAAGCGTTTTCTTTGATTTGATTAACGGCAGCCGGAAGTTTTACGGTTTCTACGCTGTTACATTCAGTAAAAGCGGCAGCACCAATTTCGGTAACGGTTTCAGGCAGAGTGATTTCAGCAAGTTTTTCGCATTTTGAGAAAGCTCCTGCGGGTACTTTTGTAATTTGAGTTTCAGCGATGTCTACTTTGGTAAGAGATGCGCAGTTTTGGAATGCGTTTTCTTTGATTTCTTTTACGCTTGTAGGCAATGTTACTTGTTCGATACTGTTGCATTCGGAGAAAGCGGCAGCACCAATTTCAGTAACGGTTTCGGGCAGAGTGATTTCAGAGAGTTTCTCACATTTTGAGAATGCTCCTGCTGGTACTGTTGTAATCTGAGTTTCAGCGATGTTGACAGTTTGCAAAGAAGAACAATTCTGGAATGCGTTTTCTTTGATTTCTGTTACACTTGGCGGAAGAGTAACGGTTTCGATGTTGCTACATTCCGAAAATGCTGATTCTCCGATTTCAGTAACTGTTTCAGGGAGAATTACGTTTGTGATGTTGTTGGAGTTTTTGAAAGATTCGGCAGGGACTTCAGTGATTTCGGTTTGAGAGAGGTCGAGTACCACTTCCAAATTGTCACGCTTGTCGATTTCTTCAGTGATTGTTTTGAGGTCTTCACCCTTGATATTTTCGGAGATAGACATCTCAACAGGTTTGTCATCGGTTTTCTTTTCTTCGAGAGCGTCAAGAGTTGTGTTTGCCAATTCTGTAACTACTTCTTTGCGTTCATCCTGAGTAGTAGCTTGTTCCAGTTTTTCTTTGATGTCTTGTGATTTTGAGTTGTCATCTTTGTTGCAAGATACACAAGACAAACCCAAAGCCGAGATGAATGCTACGGCAAATAATTTGTGTCTGTTCATATAGCATAAATTTAAGTTGTTAATAAAATTAAATACAGTTATAACGTTTATTTTGATTGTTGTAGTATTGTGTAAATAAACAATTAACAGATATTTGTGTTAAGCAATTTTTTTCATTTTTTCACTAACGAACAATAAATTATCCAAACAAAAGATTTTCAATCAGTTATCTTATTTAGAAAAATTCTCATGTCGATTTTTCACGAAAAAATCGACATGAGAAAGGTATCATGTTGATTGAATCAACATGAGAAAATAGGGATATTAGTTATTCATTTCGATACCTTTTGAAAGTAAATCGAATAATGCAGTATTGATATAATACATATCTTTCCAAAGTTTTATAGGACTAAGAATTCCGGCTTCAGAAAGTTTTTTTAGATATAAAGAACACGTCTGACGTTTTGCAATACCTTTATCTTCCAAAACTTTAATTTTAATATAGGGGTGAGAGAACAACAATTCTGTCAATTCCTTATAAATATTACTCTGCAATACGTCTTTAACTTTCTGTTCTGTTACATTTTTCAATCTTATGATTTCGTCTATTTGTTTTAACGTGTATTTTGCAGTTTCTTCCACCGCCTTAACCATATATAAAACCCACTCAGTCCATTCGTTAGAGATAGTAACATTGTTTAGCAATTTGTAATAAACTGATTTGTATGTAATAATATAATGGCTCAAGTACAGAATTGGCATATCTAACAAACCTTCCTTTATCAGGTATAAAATATTGAGTATTCTGCCTGTCCTACCATTACCGTCACTAAACGGATGTATAGCTTCAAACTGATAGTGTATCAAAGCCATCTTCACAAGAGTGTCAAGTTGCGTATTATCATCATTTATAAATTTTTCCAAATCAGACAGTTTTTCACGTATCAAGTTTTCTGATTCCGGTGGCGTATAAACTACTTGTTTTGTTACAGGATTGGCTATTTTTGTACCACAAATTTTTCTTATACCTTCTTGTGTACCGCGCAAAGTCTGCATTATTTCTATAAGCATATTTGAAGTAATAATACCGCGTTGCCTATATAGTTCTACACCTTTATATATAGCCTCTCTGTACAGAATAACTTCCTTAACAGCCGGATTTACAATCTTTTCAATATCATCAAGGGTTGCTTTATACAAATCATCTTGAGTTGTTACTATATTCTCAATTTCGCTTGATGTTTTACTTTCCTGTAAGATTATAGTGTTTAACAACATTTCAGGATTTGGCAACCTCAGACAACAACCTTTAAGTTCAGCAAGGGCTTTGTTCGCTTTTATGCAAGCACGATATATTTCGGGAGTTTCAAAATTTACTTCCGGTGGCAGTTTTCGTAAATCATTGTTTGGTTTATTGATATCTTTTGTCATATTCTTATTGTTATGTATCGGCTACAAATATAGGGTTTTATCAGTAATTAGAAAAATTCTCATGTCGATTTTTTCGCAAAAAATCGACATGAGAAAGGTATCATGTTGATTGAATCAACATGAGAAAATAGGGATAAACAACATCGTCATTAAAAACCAATTTGTTTTGATAATTTACACTTAAACACCTCCCAAACGCAATTTTATAAATTTTAAATTTTTGAAAAAAACTTTTTGGCTTGATTTTCGTATAAATTTTATACAAACAAATTTTTTAAAACAGAAGGATATCATGTACCAAAATACAAAAATAATAAGAGTAGGAACTTTCAACTTGATGAACCTGATGCTTCCTAATAGGGAAGTGTTTGGCGGAATGAAATATACTCAAGAGGAATTTAACCGCAAATCGTCTTGGATTAATCACATGCTTACTCAGATGAATGCTGATGTAATTGGTTTTCAAGAATGTTTTCACCGCCAAGCTCTTATCAATATAATAAATCAAAACAAAAAATACCGGGATGCCGAGGTTGTAATGGGTGACGAAGTCGGTGATATGCCGAGAGTTGCATTATTATCAAGATATCCGATAGAAAATGTGGAAGTTTTCGACAAGTTTCCGCCGGATTCACTTATTTATGTACAACCAAGAGGTGTTTACGAAAAGATATATTTACCTTTTGACACTTTTACCCGACCGGTACTGAAAGTAGATATCAATGTAAAACCATTTGGACTGATTACATTTTTTGTAATACACTTAAAATCCAAACGTCCAATATTTTACGACAACGAAAACGAGAACAATCCGGTAGATTTGGCTATCGGGCAAGTAAGATCTTTGATGTTGAGAGCAGCTGAAACTGCGGCTGTAAGGTCGATTTTGATGCGGAGTATGAAAAATAAGAATCGCCCCGTAGTGTTGTTTGGTGATGTTAATGATACGGGCAACTCTGTTACCTCAAGAATAATTTCGGGCGAAGTACCTCAGCACCGTCTTCCCGACAAGGTAAAGCAAAGTGTTTGGGATGTATTGTTATATCATGTGAAAGATATTCAGGCTCGAAGAAGTTATCAGGATTTTTATTATACTCATATTCACAACGGAATGTACGAAAGCTTGGATCATATAATGGTCTCGCAGGAATTGGTAACAGAAAATCCGCGTAATGTAGGCCGTGTAGGATTAGTAAATGTATTCAACGACCATTTGATAGATCAGACATTTACCACAGAAAAGCAAGACAAATGTCAATCCGATCATGGAGTAGTTGTCTGTTCGTTGGAGCTGGATTTGGACAAAGTACGCAAAAGAGATGATAAAAATCAACGATATCAAAAAAATTAATGTTTGATTAAAGTTATTTCGCAAAATTTAGATAACTTTACGGCACGATTTTTACCTAAATCATACAACAATGTATTTGTTATAAATTTAACAATTAACATCTTAAAATCAAACACGCTCCAATAATTTAACCTATACTATTTTTACCACATTAATCTGGGAAAAAATAATTCAATTTATATTGAAAACAAAGGACATTTTGCAATGAAACGATTATTAGTATTTCTATTACTATGCTTAAGCAAAACAGTTTTGGGCGCAACAAACAATACTCAAAGTTTGCTCGAACCCGATTTGGATTGGTATGTCAACAACATCCGTTCTGATGTATACCATATAAGCACCGCAAACGAACTGGCAGGGCTTTCAGCACTTGTAAACGGTACTACCGGCTTTTTTTCACCATACGATTTTTCCGACAAAACTATTGTATTGTCAAATGATATAGATTTGGGCTGTACAATAGATGAGAACGGAGCATTAATAGGTGCTGGTTGGGAGCCTATCGGTCAGACATTTGCTACAAGATTTGCCGGCACATTCGATGGTCACGGTTATTGTATTACCGGTATGATTATAAAACGTAACGACGACGGACCAAGCGCACTATTCGGATACAACAGCGGTACTATCAAAAATCTTATAATAGCCGGCGGTTATGTAATTTCTGATTATTACGGAGCAAGCATTTGCAGCCACAATAGCGGTACTATTACTCACTGTATAAGTACGGCTAATATTTATTGTAACAATTACGGCGGCGGTATTTGCGGTAAGAATTACGAAGACGGTACTATTAAAAACTGTTTCAACTTCGGTTTTGTATCATCAAAAAACAAATGCGGTGGTATTGTAGGATCCAACGATGAGAAAAATACTTTGATTAGCAATTGTATTTACGACAATCAGATGTGTCCTCTTAAAAACGGTTGCGGTACTATTGTAGTAAAAACAATCAAAGGTCTTTCTACAAGAGATATCATAAATCAAGTTGGTTATCTTGTTGACAATAATTTTGTTGTAGAACACAACAGATATCCAAGACTAACATTCACTCAATGGACTCCTACAACAAGAGCAGCACTCACTCCGCTGATGATTTCTGAATCTCAAGATGTTATGAATATAACAAGAGATATTGAGTTTGAAATTACAGACAGTGTTTCGTTTATTTCGTCAAATCAACAGTATTTGAATATCTCTAACAATATAGGATTTCCGAAAGAGAAAGCTTGTGTAAATATATATATAAAAGGAGGTTCGTGTCACAGAACTATCGGATTGAGAATTACCAACGATCAGCTCAGACAAAACGCTGTTGACCAAAACCCGTTACGTATTGCCAATTATGAGGATTTGTTGAGATTTGCCAATGCTGTAAATTATAATACAGATTACAACGGTTATGCAAATATCAACGGTTTTAATAATTGTGTAATTGTCTTGACAGATAATATTACAATGCCTGACGATGTAGCATGGGAACCAATCGGTACAATAACAACACCATTCAGCGGAATATTCAGAGGTTACGGATTCTGCGTATCAAATATGAAGATAGCAAAACCGGGAAAGAAATTTTGCGGATTGTTTGGTTACAGCAAAGGTAAAATAGAGAAAATAGTATTGGTAGGCGGTCATGTTATCGGTGGCGACTATACCGGCTCTATCTGCGGTTACAACGATGGCGGACTTATTACCAAATGTATCAATGCTGTAAATATTCATGGTCATTATTATACAGGCGGTATAGCAGGTTACAACAATGCAGGTACAATCTCACAGGTAATAAATGTTAACAATGTGGAAGGTATAGAAGAATATACCGGCGGTATCTGCGGAGAAACTTTTGGAGGAACTATTGAAAATGCAGTTTATGATACTCAAATGAGTACTACAAAAAATGCCGTAGCTATTGCAGAAACCAATCCTACAATTATCAACTGCAAAGGATTGCTTACCAACGATATGATTGGCAACAAATTGGAAAGCAAAGATGCTTTTTCATTTGATTTTCAGTACGAAGACGATATGTACCCGAAAATACTTTCAGTAGATTACCACTCTGCTGCATTAGTAGCTTCTACTCCGGTTTTTGTATCCAAAACCGAGAATATCAAGAATTTGATTTCGTTTATCGTATTGCTCGATCATGAAGGTATTGAATATAAATGTACACAACCCAGTGTATTGAAACTCAGTCAAGACAAGGCACTTCCGCTTCGTCAAGGCTCTGTAACACTTACGATAACTGACGGTAATGTAAGCAAAAAACTGATTATCAGAGTAACCAATCCGGCACTTGAGCCAAGCGGTACAGAAGATAGTCCGTTACTGATTTCATCATACAGCGATATCGACGCATTAAGAAACGCTGTAAACTTTGGCGGTGATTACAAAGGTTTTGCATGTATTGACGGTTTCAAAGATGTACATTTTAAAATCACAAACAATATAGTATGTCCAAGCAGTGTAAATCAAACTCCGATTGGTAATTATTTGTTTCCGTTCAAAGGTATTTTGGATGGTAACAATTTTTCGATTACCAGTTTCAACAGCCGTCACGAGGATTTGGACAATATCGGTTTTATAGGTTTCAACAGCGGAACAATCAAAAACTTAGTGATGTCCCGTTCTACAATTATCGGACGTTATTATTCCGGCGGAGTTGTAGGATATAATACCGGACGAATTGAGAAATGTTCTCACGACTCGGCATCCGTAAACGGTAGCAATTATGCCGGAGGTATTGCCGGATACAGCGTTGGAACTATTGCACTTTGTAAAAATATCGGTGCTGTAAAATGCGATTATTACTCAGGAGGTATCACCGGATCAAATACCGGCAGAATTGATTCTTGTACTAATACAGGTCTGATTAGTGGGATGTCAGGAATCGGCGGTATATCGGGTTCCAACTCCGCAGAAATTAATTATTGTACAAACACAGCAGTAATACAAGGTACAGACAATACGGGCGGAATCTCCGGTAGAAATGTATATTCTACGATTTCGCTTTGTCAAAACTACGGACGTATTATCGGCGGCGACTGTGCCGGAGGTATCAGCGGAGTCAACGACGGTACAATTATAAAATGTAACAACGACAGTTGCGTATCAGCGATGTATTCGGCAGGCGGAATTGCAGGTAAAGGCGGTAAAATTATTTTCTGTCAAAACAATTCTACAATACAATCGTCAGGCAACAACGCCGGCGGAATTACCGGCGGCAGCAAAAACAATTCAGAACTTAGAGGTTGTATCAATCGCGGACATGTAAAAGCACAGGCATTTGCCGGAGGTGTTTGCGGTGATAATATCGGCGGAAAGATTCTTTCAAGCGTAAGTTTCGGTTTCGTAGATGCTGCATATTACACAGGCGGTATTTGCGGTAACAACAACGGTTCTATTGTATCGTGCATTGCTTACGGAAATGTTCGCGGCAGTTCTTACACCGGTTCTATTTGCGGACGTCAACCCGAAGGAAGTACAGAAAAATCGTTCTACAATCTTAATATCGGTATCGGCGGTATAGAAAACAGTGATATTCCAATGAATGCTCAAGGTTTAACAAGAGAATATTTAATTGGTGATAAACTTAAAAACTATATCAACAATATAGACTTCATCTTTACAGAAGATGATTTTCCGCTTCCGAAAACTGAATAGAACAAATTTCTATTTTTACATTTTTTCGTTGTTAAATGAAACAGGTTTTGCCGTGGGGTTGCCCCTCGGCAAAATTAAAACGCCGTGGCTTGCATAGCAGTGCGAACCCACGAAACCCAAACGACGCAAACATGTTGATTTGCGGAACGGACACGATGTCCGCCCCTACAATGAAAATTGACGTGCAATGCCAATTATTGCGGTAACATATTTTGTATTTTGACTCCAACTAATACAATATCATCGGTTTGAGCACAATAGGTATGATGTTTTGCCTTAGGTTTGCGCCATTCATCAATCATGTCAATTATTATCTTTTTCTGTTCGGCGAAATTCTTCTGATGAATCTCTAAAAACAGTTTTTCGAGTTTACGAATTGAAAATGTTTGAGAACGTAAATCTTCTGCCGAATTATAACCGAACTGATCTGCAATACCGTCGGAATACATATAAATCACATCGTCGGGATATACGGTAATCTCATTATTTGTAAAGTGCAGAACTTCACGGATATGAACTCCAATCGGCATAAAGTCGCCGCGAAGTTTCAAAATTTTGTTGTCGCGAATCAAAAGCATAGGACGGTTAGCCCCTGCAAATTGCACTTTCATATTCCTTGGATCAAATATCATTAAACCCAAATCCATGGAATCTACTGTGGATAAGGAATTAAACGATGTTTGATTTAATGTTGATTTAAAAGTAACTCGCAACATATCCAACATGGAACTTGCTGTAAATTTTGAAGTTCCGAAATATCTGACTGTATATTCCAAACATGTAATACCCAACATACTGAGCAACGCTCCCGGTACACCGTGACCTGTACAATCTGCTACCACAAGTATTCTCAATCCGTTGAGCATCGATGTCCAATAAAAATCTCCGGCTACGATGTTTTTAGGCTGATAAATCACAAAATTATCCCCAAGGATTTTGTTCATCTCCGGTTTTGACGGCATGGCAGCACGCTGTATACGACTCGCATAATTGATACTGCTTGTAATTTCAAGATTTCGCTGTCTAACCTTCTGACTTTGTGTCATAATTTCACCGTTTTGCTGTTTAATTACAGCATTCATTTTCTTATAACTGACATTATGATGAAATACAATTACGACAATAACTACCAACAACACCAAAATCACAAGCGAAACAATAATCATGATATTTCTAATCATCGTTTTTGCTTGATATTCCCGCGCCATGCCAAGAGCTTTCATCACTTCGCTTTCGTGCTGACCGCGTGCAAGTGCCATTGTCATCAAAAAACCTTTGTTGGCACTTACATTACTTTCGTGATACAGAAAACCTTTGCGACCGTATTCAACCGCTTTTTTGTATTCACCTTTATTATTACAAATCAGAGCGTAAGCAAACATCGCAAGTTCATGATTCTCAAATGTTACAGTATCTTTCAAAGCCAAATTGTAAACCGAATCCGCTATTTGCGTTGCCTCATTAATTTTACCATTCTCCAAAAGATAATTCAACCGTATCATTATAAAATGGTTAACACGCTCGATATCACCACTTTTCCTTACAATTTCTAAGGCTTTGTTGTAAAGCGACATACAATTGTTCATAAGGTTTCGCTTGTCGCTTGCACTCAGTTTATCGTCTGAAGACAAAAATGCATAAAGTTCACACATCCCGGAAACTATAATATCATCGATCTCTGTATCAACGGTATCAAGCTCCATTTGAGAGGCTTTTACAAAATCGGTAAGAGCCTCGTTGGCAACATCCAACCCATATTTAGAAGGATTTTTACGACATTTTGTAAGATTCATCTCACCCCGAAATACCAAATCGGTTTTCACGCCAAGTTTGTTACCATGTTTAGTATCAAGACGGTAAGCATACATCACCTGTACCTCGGCAGAATCAAAGAAACAAAAATTGTAACTTGAACGTGCCAAATCTCTAAAAAGGTCTGCTATTTTATGCTCGTCATTATACTGATTGTAAATTCTTAACGCCATGTTGTAATTTTTGTTAGCTATCGAATAATTATTCATCTTTGAAGATATTTTGGCTAAATTGTGAAAACACCGCGCCAAACCCAAAGGATAATTTATTGAATCTGCAATACGACTTGCTCTGTCCGCAGCCTTGAAAGCTTTCATGATGTCACCCGTAGAAACATACAAATCAAACAATCTGTTCCAAGAATCAAGCTCCTCATAATAAAATTTATTTTGATGCTCAAATTGTTGTTCACGTATTACAAGCATAATAGCAGAATCTACATCTTTACAACGCATAGAAAGATCGTGCAACCTCGCAACTTCCAGAGAATCTTCTTGTAATTCTCTAAGCTGAGAATCGCTCAATTTGTTGCAAGCTGCTAATGATAAAACAGTTACAAGAATACAAAGTAATATAAACCGATATTTATATCGCATTATTAAATTAAAAAAAAGTAATTAGTGCTGAAAACGTTAGCAAAATTACAAAAAATTGTTGGCTCTTACAACACTCCAAAATTGTTTTATTTTGACAATTAATATTTTATAACAATGTAAATATATTCAAGAGGAAAAAAGAGGAAACATTTCTAATTATTTTTGAATATTATATTTACATAAACGATGTCAACATCATAATAAAAAATTTTCCTTTACGATTTTAATTATTAAATTTGTTGTTAAATAAAAAGAACAGTTTCACAATATGGAAAAGATAAAACTCCTGCCATCAGGCATCAACGACTTTGAACGCATCCGCCGCGACAACCTTTATTATGTTGATAAAACTCAGTTTATCTCAGTCTTAGAAGGCGGTGACAGTTACGTATTTTTCGGAAGGCCTCGGCGTTTCGGTAAAAGTCTGTTTGTAAGCATGTTGGAGGCTTATTACGATATCAAAAACAAAGACCGTTTCGATGAACTTTTCTCAGGACTTTGGATTCATGAGCACCCGACAGAGCGCAGAGGATTTTATCAGATAATGAAGTTGGATTTCTCAAAAGTAGACGGAGGACTTGATGATGTAGAAAAAAACTTCAACATATATTGCGGCAATACTCTTTATGCGTTTGCGAAAAAATACGAAGATATGTATTACAAAGGTTTTGCCGATGATATCAAAAACGAGCAAAATGCCACAGAACGCATCAACATAATCACCACAATGGCAAATCTTTACCACAATCCGCTCTACCTGATTATCGACGAGTATGACAACTTCACAAATACAATACTTTCGCTTCACGGAGAGAAGTCTTATAGGGCGATAACCCACGGTGAAGGTTTTTACCGAGAACTGTTCAAAAAATTCAAGGGTGGATTTGAACGAATTTTTATGACGGGAGTTTCTCCGGTAACACTCGACGATCTAACAAGCGGATTCAACATCGCATCTTATGTTTCACTAAGCAGAGAATTAAACCAAATGCTTGGATTTTCAGAACTTGACGTCAAAGAGATGATTAAATACTATCACTCTGTTGGAAAGATAAAAGGCGATTTGGAGCAACAGACTGACTTCATCATTTCTCAAATCAAACCCTGGTGCAACAATTATTACTTTTCGTTAGAGAGTTTCAATGCCAACGAGCCATCGATGTACAACGGAATGATGGTGATGTATTATCTTTCTCGATATATGAAAGATGGCAAATTTCCCGACGATATGACTGCTCCAAATACAATGATTGACCACACTAAACTAGACCATATTGTAAAAATCGAACAATACAAGGGAAACGACTATCGACATAGTTTCATCAACAAGGCTGTCAACGAGGAGTATATTCTCGGCAACGTAAAGGCACATTTTGATGCGCTCAACATCCTTGAAGACGAAAATTTCATTTCGTTGATGTATTACTACGGATTACTAACGGTTTGTGGCGGCTTTGGCGCGCTGACAAAACTCAGAATCCCTAACAACAACATCCGCAAACAATATTACAACTATATCCGCAGTCGTTTTCCTCAGGCAACGGCTATCAATGTAACAGAACTCGACATCCTCTTTGCTAACGCTGCAATACTCGGAGAATGGAAAGAGATGTTTATGTATATAGCGACAGCATACGGCAAAAACGCTTCCAACCGCAACTCTATTGAGGGCGAGCGCAACATCCAAGGTTTCTTTATGGCATACCTCAACCTTGTACCGTACTACTTGATGTGTCCGGAAATAGAATTCAACCACGGCTACTGCGACATCTTCCTCATGCCCGACCGCCGTTTCAAAGACGTTAAACACAGTTTCATCGTTGAATTCAAGTACGCAACAACAGAATCTACAGAAAAGGACATCACCAACAAACTCAACGAAGCAGCGACACAGTTAAAAATTTATGCAGAGGATAAAAAGATTAAAAATATGACCGATGGAACTGAGTTGCACAAAATTGTGATGATATTCAGAGGAGTAGAAATAGTGAAGTGCGAAGAGATAAATTAATAAACAAATACATGATGAGATAGAAAAAAAAACAAAAAAAAATTCAAAAATAAAATATTATATCAACTATATTATTATATTTGCGTTTGGATTATCGGCTCTACATACCCGAAACCCGACATAAGACATTTTACGAAAGCGTTATGCTTTTCTTGTAAACGAGAACCTGAGAA
>JAFXZT010000102.1 GCA_017541145.1 Bacteroidales bacterium
CTGAGAAATTTTCGAATAAACACAAGAGAATGCATAGCGGTTTCGCCTATCGTATAGGCGTGAACTGCTATAATTGTATCTTCGTGTTTAGGTAATTCTCAGGACCTTCGTTTACAGATATGATTAGTATATGCGGTTTGCGCTTTCTTTTTATAATAAATCTAATTAATTATTAACAATCCTATCTGAACCGCAATGGGAAATTTAAAATAACATTCCTATGAAAAAAACTATCTTATTTACATTATTGTCTATTAGCATGCTGGTATTTATGTTGACAGCATGTTCAAAAGACGACGATGAACCAGAGGTCAAAACCAAAACAAGCACGACAACTACAACTCCTCAACAAAGTACAAGTTCATCATCAACTACTACAACAACCACAGAACAATACGGAACATTGGTAATTAAACATTCATCATCAAGCACCTATGATTTTTATCTCGATGGTACCAAAAAAGACCATTGGACTTCAAAAGGTACTTATAGTTACGAAGTGAAAGCCAATGTAAAACACACAATCGAAGTTGAACAAAAAGACGGCTATTTATTCAACCCAACAAAAGGCACAAAAGAATTTACAGTAAAACCGGGAGAGAAAGTAACTTTCTCAGGTCCAAAGAGTAACACTTCTGTAGAATACTTCAACTAAGAGTTATCAACATCATCGCAACACTTATTTCCTTACTCTAATCAATAAATCCAAATAAAAGAAAAATTCACATCTTTTATTTGGATTTTATTTTTACAATTACCACAATCAACAGCAACCGAAAATTCTCTTTTATATTTTCTCTCCACCACTCCCCTACCCTCTTTCGGGGAATAATTTATTCGGAGAAATATCAATATCGACTCGGAGTTGGAAGTTGTGACAGCATATAAATTGTAATTTCGGGTGGCGATTCTGACTTTCTACTTCAAGTAAATACTCTCATCTACTGCCCGATATGAATATTTCCTCAGGTAAATTGTAAGATCGGGAGCCGGATGTGACTTTTGCTCAATGATAAAATGTCAGAACCATAAGCAGATATGAATATTTCCTTAGGTAAATTGTCAGATTATAAACCCGAAGTAAATATTATTTTTGAAACGAAATAAATAATAATCTCAACAAGTGATATTTTTATTGAAATATTTTAATATATTGCAACGTTAAAATCAATATTATTAACCGTATTTATTTAACAATTTTTATGAAACACATTTTCACTTTGATTGTCTTGATGCTAATTTCTGTTAACATCTTAGCACAAGACCTTTACGAAACTGCTGACAAATATTTTCAAGCCGGAGACTACAAGAAGGCGTTATCCGGTTTTGAGAAACTGAAAAACAAGATGTCAAAAGACGGTCAAGACAATACTTTGAACTTCGCTTATGCACTTATCAATATAAGTGACTGTCATTTTGAACTCAAGGATTTTCAGGCGTCGGCAAATACTGCTATTGAGGCAGAATCTGTACTTACAAAGCTCGGCGAAACTGAGTCTGAAGCTTTTTTGAAAACAGAAATCAATATCGCAATAGCCTACGCGTCATTGAATGATGTTACAAAAAGTGTAGAATATTTCCAAAAAGTACTGCCCGTAATGGAAAAACTCCATGGAACACAGTCTCAGAATTACAAAAATATTGTTCAAAACATCGCGAATGTCTATTACGGACAAAAAGATTATACTAATTCGGCTATATATTTTGAAAAACTTGTGGAAATTTGTGATGATTCAGAGCAAATGAAGTCTGATGCGTTGGTCTATTTGGTTGGTATTTATATCACATCGGGCAACAATGAGAAGGCGGCTAAGTATGCTCTTGAAACCAAAAATCTCATGAAGAAAAACAAGTTGGATAAAACAGAATATTATTTCATGAATCTTTGCAACTTGGCTTCATCGTATGCAAGGTTGGGTAACTGCGAGGAGTTTTGCAACTTGGCAGGCGAGCTGTTGCCATACGTAGAAAAGGTAAAAGGCAGGAATTCTGAGGAGTACAAAGTTTATGTAAAAAGCACTGCCTACGGATATTACAAGATGGGAGAATACTACAAATCGTTGCCTTATTACAACAAATCGTTGGAAATTATCGCTCAGAGCGACGGTACTAACTCTTTAAAGTATGCAGATTTGTTGGGGCAGCTTGGAGATGTATATTTCGTGATTGAGGATTATCCCAAATGTATTGCAAACTGTAAAAAGGCTGAGGCAATTTATGTAAGTAACAACGCTGTTAAGACTTCGGGTTATACTGTATGTATCAATACGTTGTGCGATGCTTATACCAGAATGGGTAATATTACCGAAGCTGCAACCTACAGAGATAAGTCTGCCAATTTGTTTTCATCTTTGGACGAAAACAGTTTGGAATATGCAATCTCAATATCGGCGTTGGGCGTAAAATACAGCAATGTTGCTAATTTCGACAAGGCTTTGGAATTGCAAATGAAAGCTGCACAGATATTCAAAAAGTTAAAAGGTGAAAACAACAACACTCAATATGCGAGATCTCTTATTAATATAGCACAGATTTTTTTTCAGCGTAAGAACGGCGAGAGAGCCCGCGACTTTTTGAAACGTGCTTTAGATGCTGCTCCGGATGATGATTTTATTAAAGCCAAGGTTGTTTTTATTAATGCACAAATTAATATTACAGAAGGAAAGTATCAAGATATAATTGACAATAGCGAAAATATGCTGAAAGCGTGGGAAAACATATCAGGCAAGATGTCACAAGAATATGTAAATATTTTGTCTACAGTAGCTATGGCATACACTTCGAGCAAACAATATTCTAAGGCGACAAGTATTTTGAAGAAGGCTTACGATATTTCCAAAGAAGTAAATTCAGTACCGGAATCTCACGCTTATATCTTGTCGCAAATCGGCATAAACTATTTTGAAGATCAGGATTACAAAAATGCGTTTAAGTATTACAGCGAGTCAATAAAAATATATTACAACGAACTTATCAACAAGTTTTCTCACATGACTTCGGTTGAGAAGGAACAGTATTGGAACTTCTTTAAGTCATGTTTTGACAATTTACTTGTATTGGCAATCAAGTTACCTGACAATTTACAAGCTCAACAGGCTGCTTACAATGTACAATTGATATCCAAAGGTATGTTGTTGTCGTCAGAATTGCAGTTACAAAAGATAATTTACAAGTCAAACGATGAAAAACTTGTAGAGAAATACAACAAACTCAAGGATATACGTCAAGAGATTTCTATTATAGCACAAACACCGGGCGGATATTCTAAGGTTGACTCATTGAATTTGTGTGCCGAGAACCTCGAAAGCGAACTTATCTCCTCATCGGCACAATACGGCGACGTGGTCAACTATATAAAAGTGAACTGGCAAGATGTCCGCAACAAGTTAAAACCTAATGATGTAGCGATAGAATTCTTTTATGTAAGCAAAGTATTCGGAGCATTTGTCCTGAAAAAAGATTTCGCCGCGCCAAAATTTGTAGCATTGCGCGATGCCGATTATGAAAATCCGTATGAAACTCTTGAGATGTATCACAATATATGGCAACCTTTGGAACAATATATATCAAAAGAAGGTACTGTATATTTCTCACCGTCGGGTAAACTTCATACCTTAGCAATAGAATATGCTCCTATCGATTCTACACAATTGATGAGCGATGTATATCACATGTGCCGATTGAGTTCCACCCGCAAACTTGCACTCCGTACCATGCAATATGTTTCGGAATCTGTAGCAATTTTCGGCGGTGTTAACTACGATACTGATATCAACGAGATGACAAATCAAAGTGAAAAAGCCAGAGAAAGCATGTCGGCGGATTCAAGAGCAGTTACAGCATTCAGATCTTCAAGCCTGTCGCAATTGAGAAACAATCTCAATGCCTTGTATTTGCCCGGAACTCTAAAAGAGGCCAACAATATCAAAGCGTTTTTTGATTCGGCACAATATTACGTTGAGTTTTATACCGGCTCAGAAGCCAACGAAGAGAATTTCAAGAACTTACCGGATCGCAATTTTGGTAAAATACATATTGCCACCCACGGATTTTATCTCAACGACAACGAAATCCACGGAGAAAACGCCTTATTATTTTCAGGATTGTTGATGTCGGGCTGCAACAACTCAGCCAAAGCGCCTCAAGACGTAGAAGACGGCATACTTACCGCCCGTGAAATCTCGTTTTTGGATTTGCGACACACCGATTTAGTGGTGATGTCAGCCTGCGAAACGGGACTTGGAGAAGTATCAAGCGACGGAGTATTCGGATTGCAACGCGGTTTCAAGAAAGCCGGAGTCAACACACTCGTGATGTCGCTTTGGCCCGTAAACGACTACGCCACCCAAGTATTGATGACACAGTTTTACAAAAATCTTTCTACCGGCATGTCTAAGCATGATTCGTTCATAAAAGCTCAGCAGCATCTCCGCAAAAAGAAAGGCGTAACTCCTATACATTGGGCTGCTTTTATCATGCTTGACGGCGATTAAAGAGATAAATGTTACATTTAAGCAAGGATTTGATACGAAACTAACAAAAATTTGTATATCAAAACTTCCTTTATCCAGACTTTATTTTCTAACTTTGTGGTAAAAGATATTTATGTAAAAATAAAAAGTAAGACAAAAAAGCCCCCGGTAATCATTACGGGAAAAAATTAATTTCGGCAATTGAATATCATGTTACTTTTATTTTTACTTTTTGTTTTTTAACATTTGATAATTCCTTTTACCACAATTTTTTTATGAAGACATTTATAAATGACGGTTTTCTTTTGAGAACCGATTTGGCGCAGTCACTATATAATAATTACGCCAAGACTCAACCGATTATCGATTATCACTCTCACTTGATTCCGGAACAAATAGCCGGTAACAAAAGATTTGAGAACATCACACAAGTTTGGCTTTACGGCGACCATTACAAATGGCGTGCGATGAGAGCAAACGGTATCAACGAAAAATTTATCACCGGCAACGGTACCGACAAAGAAAAATTTTTAGCTTGGGCTCAAACTGTACCTAACGCATTGAGAAATCCGCTTTATCACTGGACTCACCTCGAATTGTTAAGATATTTCGGTATCGACGAAGTATTGAACCCCGAATCAGCAGAACGAATTTACAACCAAACTGCCGATATGCTTCAAAACGGAGATTACAGAGTTTGGGATTTGCTCAAAAAAATGAATGTTGAAACCGTCTGCACAACCGACGACCCGACTGATTCGCTTGAATATCATTTGCAAATAAAGAACAGCGATTGTCCCTTCAAAGTGTTACCAACATGGCGTCCCGACAAAGCATCGTTGGCAGGAGATGCCAAAGCTTACAATGCTTATCTCGACAAATTGTCAGAAGTATCAGGTGTCGATATCAATAGTTTTGACAATCTTTTTGTAGCGTTGGACAAACGTATCGACCATTTTGCATCAGCAGGTTGCAAACTTGCCGACTTTGGTTTGGACTATCTTTATGCAGAAGATTATACTGAAAAAGAAATCAACGAAATATTTTCTAAAGTTCGTTCAGGCAAAGAACTCAACAAATTGGAATTGTTGAAATTTCAGTCAGCAGCACTTTATCGATTTGCACTTCAAGTAGCAAAGAAAGGTTGGGTACAACAATTTCATGCCGGTCCGGTAAGAAACAATAATACAAGACTTTTAACTTCGCTTGGCCCTGACACAGGATTTGATTCTATCGGCGATTTTTCTCAAGCTCAACAGATGAGTAAATTTCTCAACAAGCTCGATTCATCAAATCAGTTGGCAAAGACAATACTTTACAATATCAATCCTGCTGACAACGAAGTGTTTGCAACAATGATTGGCAATTTTCAGGACGGAACAGTTCCCGGCAAAATGCAATGGGGCTCAGCATGGTGGTTTTTGGATCAGAAAGACGGTATCGAAAAGCAAATCAATTGTTTAAGCAATCACGGATTATTAAGCCGTTTTGTAGGAATGCTTACCGACAGCCGCAGTTTCTTGTCGTATCCGCGTCATGAATACTTCCGCAGAATACTTTGCAACATCTTTGCTAACGATGTTGTTAACAACGAATTGCCAAACGACGTAGAATTAATCGGTAATATTATTTCAAATATCTGTTATCATAACGCTAAAAATTATTTTCAATTTTAAAAACAAGACATCAGTAATGAAAAAGAGTTTGATGTTACTATTAGGGATGTTGCCGCTTGGAGTATTTGCGCAAAATATCAAATTGCCGGTAATTTACAGCGACAACATGGTAATACAATGTGACAAAAATTTTAAAATCAACGGAACAACTACAGCTAAAAATTCAACTGTAACAGTAGTAGTTGACAAAAAGAAATATACTTCAACCTCTTCTGCCGATGGAAAATTTTCAGTAGAAGTAGCCTCACACAAAGCCGGAGGTCCTTACGAATTGCTTACCATCGCGGGAAAAGATACTCTTAAAATAAAAGATGTATATTTCGGTGATGTATGGTTGATGTCAGGACAGAGCAATATGGAATTGCCAATCAGACGAGTAGAATGGAATTATCCCGGATTTTTCAATGAGTGCGACATCCCTCAGTTGCGACAGTTTTTCGTAAAAATGGATTACGACTTCCATGGTCCGAAAGATGATTTTAGAGCAGATAACGCATGGAAAGTCAGCAACAAACAAAATGTAACCTCATTTTCGGCAGTTGCATACTTTTTCCAGAAAGAGATGTTCGAGAAAACCGGTCGTCCTCAAGGTGTAATAGTATCGGCAGTCGGCGGTTCTCCTGTAGAAGCTTGGATGGAAGAACAGTCAATAAAAGCCAATTATCCGAATCTCTACAAAGAACTTTTGATATGCAAGGAAGATAATTATGTAAACACCGTAAGAAAATATGACGCAATGGGTTACGGTCTGTGGAACGATTTACTTGCAAGCAAAGATCAAGGCGTAAAAGAGAATTGGAAAGATAACAAAACTGATTTTTCTAATTGGGAAACTGTAAAGATACCGGTTAACAAAGGCGAAAATCACAGACTTTACGGCCGCGGTTCTGAATGGTTTAAGAAATCTGTAACTGTAAACGCCAAAAATGCCAACGAAAAAGCATTACTCGTAATGGGCGTAATAGAAGACGGCGATTCGATTTTTGTAAACGGCAAATTTATCGGCAATATCACATATTGTTATCCTCCAAGACGTTACCCGATACCGCAAGGCGTATTGAAAGCCGGTGAAAATATCATTACGGTTCACATGTGGGTAACAGGTTATAGAGGCGGATTTATTCCTGACAAGAATTATCGCATTGAATTTGAATCTGATACACTTGACATCTCTGGTACTTGGTATCATAAACACGGTTGCGACATGCCTGCCGGAAATTCTCAGACATTTTTCCAATACAAACCTGCCGGACTTTACAACGGCATGATTGCACCATTAAAAGGTGTAAATGTAAAAGGTATGGTTTGGTATCAAGGCGAAAGCAATGTTTCCAACTCGTCGGATTATGGTGCCAACCTCAAGATGATGGTAAATTCATGGAGAAAAGTACTTGACAATCAAAATATTCCGTTTGTGATTGTACAATTACCGAATTACCTTGACCCTGTAAAAGAGCCGGAAGAAAGTTCTTGGGCTCAAATGCGTTGGGTACAATATCAAGCAAGCAAGGAAATTCCTAACGCCGGAATTACTTGCAACCTCGATTTAGGAGAATGGAATGATATTCACCCGCTCAACAAAAAACCTGTTGGACAGAGAATTGCAGCACAAATGCGTTCTCTCTTAGGTGAAAAAATAGTATCACAAGGTCCTATAGCAGTTTCGGCAAAACTTATCGGCGAAGGCAAAGCTGTTGTAGAATTTGATAATATTGGCGGCGGTCTAAAAGCTGTCAACACAAAAAATCAATCAGTAAAATATTTTGCTGTGGCAGGCTCCGATCGCAAATACGTTTGGGCAGAAGCCAAACTGGAAGGCAACAAAGTAGTATTGACCACAGCGAAGTTCAAGAATATCAAATACATAAGATATGCTTGGGCTGATTGTCCCGAAAATCCTAATCTTTACAATAAAGAGGGATTCCCGGCGTTACCATTTGAGATTACAGTAAAATAAAATACACTAATGAAAAAGACAGTAACATTTGGAGAGATAATGCTCCGTCTCGCAACCATGGGTTATGAGCGTTTCGGACAAAGTAATACATTAAACGCAACATTCGGCGGCGGCGAAGCCAACGTAGCAGTATCACTTGCTAATTATGGAATTCCGGTTAGTTTTGTAACCCGTCTTCCAAAAAACGACATCGCAAAGGCTTGTACCAACGAGCTTCGCGGTCTTGGCGTTGACATCAACGACATCATTTACGGTGGCGACAGAATCGGTATCTATTATTTGGAAACTGGTGCTGTAAGCCGCGCAAGCAAAGTGATTTACGACCGTGCACATTCATCAGTTTCTGAGATTACTACCGGAATGATTGACTGGCACAAAGTATTTGCAGATGCTCAGTGGTTTCATTGGACAGGTATTACACCTGCAATTTCGCAAGGTGCAGCCGACGTATGTCTTGAAGCATTGAAAGTTGCAAAAGAAATGGGTATTACAATTTCTTGCGACCTCAATTACAGAAAAAATCTTTGGAAATACGGCAAACGCGCCGATGAAGTAATGCCGTCATTGGTAGAATATTGCGATGTAATTTTGGGTAACGAAGAAGATGCTGAAAAAGCTCTGCTCATAAAACCGGAAGGCGTATCAGTAACAGACGGTAAAGTAAATGCTGATGCTTATTTATCAGTATCAAAACAAATTATGCAACGTTTCCCGAATGCCAAGAAAGTAATTACTACACTTCGCAGCTCTATCAATGCTAATCACAACAATTGGGCTGGTGTACTTTACGACGGCAAAACTCTCTACAAATCAAGAGAATATCAAATTACACATATTGTAGACCGTGTAGGTGGCGGCGATTCGTTTATGGGAGGTTTGATTTACGGACTTCAAACTTATACCGGTGACGATCAAAAAGCTTTGGATTTTGCAGTTGCAGCATCTTGCCTCAAACATACTATCTACGGAGATTACAACAGAGTAACTGTAGAAGAAGTAGAAAAACTGATGGGCGGCGATGCAAGCGGTCGTGTTTCAAGATAATAAGTTAACTAAAAATAATCAACGATGTCTAGATTTAAACGTTTGGAAGTACTTAATACAATGATTAATACAGGTATTGTACCATTGTATTACAACCAAGATGTTGAAAAAGTAAAAACAGTAGTAAAAGCGTGTTACGAAGGTGGCGCTCGAGTATTTGAATTTACAAACCGTGGCGATTTTGCTCACGAAGTATTTGCTGAAATCAATAAATGGTGTGCTACAGAATGTCCGGAAATGATGATGGGCGTTGGCTCGGTAGTAGATCCGGCTACAGCTGCACTTTATATTCAATTGGGTGCTAACTTTATCGTATCACCGTCATTGAATCCCGAAATGGCAAAGGTTTGCAACAGAAGAAAAATTGCATGGTTGCCGGGTTGCGGTACATTGTCTGAAATCAATCTCGCTGAAGAACTTGGCTGCGAAATCGTTAAGATATTCCCGGGCAAGGAAGTCGGCGGACCTTCTTTTGTAAAAGCTATCAAAGCTCCGTGTCCATGGTCTAACATCATGCCTTCCGGCGGTGTAACTCCGGAACGTGAAAGCCTTGAATCTTGGTTTAATGCCGGTGTGGCTTGCGTAGGACTTGGTTCTCAGCTTACTAAGGATTTTTCTACAATTACTGAAAAAGTGAAAAACGCTTTAGCAATTGTAAAAGAAATCAGAGGTAACAAATAATCAAGACTTTTTTACCAATAATCAATATATTTGATATTTCAGGACAAAACGCCGTTGTAACAGACGGCGCCGAAGTCCTTGTCCGAAATATCACAAAACATCTTGTGGAATAGAACGACAACGAAAAAAAATGTCCTCTACTCTTAGATGATGAAAAATTTTTAAAGTTTAGAAATTTTTCCGTTCATAGACTGACAAAACACACTGTTATGAAGTTTTGTCGCGGTATGAACGGATTTTTTTAATCTTTAAACTAATCGTTGTAAAAATTCCAATACCACAAGTTGATACATTTTTTTTAACAAGACAACTCAGCAGGATTTTTATATTCAAATCAACTTCTCGTATCAATATTGAATACAACAATTATAACGAGATGTCAATAAAACTACCTGCTTAATTATGAATAGTAAAATATAGAAATATTATGGAAAGAACTTGGAGATGGTTTGGCAAGAAAGACAAAATCACTCTTGCACAACTCCGGCAAATCGGCGTAGAAGGGATTGTTACGGCTCTTCACGATGTGCCACTTGGCGAGGTTTGGACCCGCGAAAAAATCCGTGACTTGCGCGAATATATCGAATCTTACGGTATGCGTTGGAGCGTTGTTGAAAGTCTGCCAGTGGTAGAAACTATCAAATACGGCGGTCCTGACCGCGACCATCAAATTGAGGTTTACAAACAGTCGCTCCGCAATCTTTCGGCAGAGGGCATTCATACAATATGTTACAACTTTATGCCTGTGCTCGACTGGGCGCGTACCGACCTTCTTCATGAGAATCCAAACGGCTCTACAAACCTTTATTTCAACTATGCAGAATTTGCATATTTTGACATCTATATCCTTAAACGCGAAGGCGCACGTGAGGAATGGGCGCAACTCAAATTTCCGGCAGGCTTTGGCGAAGGTCGCAATGTTTTGGCAGAATGTGACGAACTTGCCAAGACCATGACACCCGAAAAAGACCACAAACTCGTGGAAAATATCGTCATCAAAACACAAGGCTTTGTCAGCGGCAACTTCTCTGAAAACGACGAAGCTCCTATTCAAAAGTTCCGCGAATTTCTTAATCTCTACAAAGGCATCGGCAAGGCAGAATTGCGTGCTAACATGAAATATTTCCTCGAAGCCATAATGCCAACCTGCGAGGAATGCGGCATGAATATGTGCGTTCACCCCGACGACCCGCCTATCGAGATTCTTGGATTGCCGAGAATTGTTCGTACCGAAGAAGATATTCAGTGGTTCCTTGATGCAGTGCCCAACAAACACAACGGACTTACATTCTGTGCAGGCTCACTCTCAGCCGGAGCATACAACAATGTGGTTGACTTGGCTCGTAAATTTGCTTCACGTACACATTTTGTTCATTTGCGTTCGTGCCACATCTTCCCAAACGGCGACTTCACAGAAGCATCGCACCTTGGCGGACGTGCCGACCTTATCGAACTCTGCCGCATTTTTGAAAAAGAAAATCCTCAACTTCCAATGCGTGTAGACCACGGTATGACATTCACAGACAAACAAGGTGGCATCATGGACGAAACCAACCACGGACACAATGCAGGTTACACCCTCTTGGGACGTATGTTTGCCATGGGTCAGGTACAGGGAATCCTTGCAACAGTAGATCGTGAGTTAGGAATTGAATACAAACAACCCGGATTTTTTGACTAATATGAAACTTACAGATATTTTAAACGGCACTTTCAATGCCGCTGAATGGGAGCAAAAAGGTTATCAACTCCCTAAATTTGACATCAAAGCTTTGCGCGAGAAGACTGCCAAAGAACCTACTTGGGTACACTTTGGCGGCGGTAATATTTTCCGAGCATTCCCGGCTGCCATTCTCAACGATGCGCTCAACAAAGGTAAATACGACCGTGGCGTTATCGTAGCAGAAACATTCGATTTTGAAGTTATCGACAAGGCATACGCACCTTACGGCAACCTCTCTCTCTGTGTAAACCTCTGTTCTGACGGCAGTATCGAAAAGAAAGTAATCGCCAGCGTTACCGAGGCACTCAAAGCCGACCCGCAGTTCAACGATTGGAACCGTTTGGTAGAAATCTTCAAGAACCCAACCTTGCAGATGATTTCATTCACCATCACCGAAAAAGGTTACTCATACAACGAGGCTGACCTCGCTCGCGGACTCAAACCGAAGTTTGCGTTGGGTAAAGTAACAGCTCTTTTGTTTGAACGTTTTCAGGCAGGTGCATATCCTTTGACAGTTCAGTCGATGGACAACTGCTCTCACAATGGCGACAAAGTAAAAGCCGGTGTATTCGCATACGCAGAACGTTGGGCAAAAGACGGACTTGTTCCTCAGGCTTTTGTTGAATATTTGAAAAACGAGAAAACAATCACCTTCCCGTGGTCGATGATTGACAAAATTACTCCGCGTCCACACGAAAAGGTAAAAGAATTGTTGGCTGCCGACGGTTTTGAAGACAACAATTACATCGAAACCGAAAAGCACACATTCACCGCTCCGTTCGTAAACGCCGAAGAAGTTCAGTATCTCGTAATCGAGGACAATTATACCAATGGACGTCCGCCGCTCGATTTGGGAGGCGCTCTCTACACCACCCGCGAAATTGTTGACAAGGTGGAAACAATGAAGGTTACAACCTGTTTGAATCCTCTCCACACAGCAATGGCAATTTACGGCTGCATGTTGGGATACACCCTTATCAGTGCCGAAATGAAAGATGACGACCTCCGTGCCTTTATCCAAAAAATAGGATACATGGAAGCAATGCCGGTAGTAGTTGATCCGGGAGTTTTGAACCCCTACGAGTTTATCGGTGCAGTACTCAACAAACGTTTGCCAAATCCGTTTATGCCCGACGCACCACAGCGTATCGCAATGGATACAAGTCAGAAACTGCCAATCCGCTTCGGTGAAACACTCAAAAAATACATCGCACGCAATCTCGACAAGGAAAATCTTGTGCTAATTCCTTTGGTATTGGCAGGATATGCCCGTTACCTCAAAGGCATAAAAGACGACGGCACACCATTTGATTGTTCACCCGACCCAATGCTCGAAGAAATGCAATCAATCGTTGCTCCCTTGGAGATTGGCAAGCCCGATCAAGATTGGAGCGCATTGAAAAAACTATACAGCCGCAAAGACGTTTTCGGTCTTGACCTCTACGAAGCCGGCTTAGGCGAAAAAATCGAAGGCATGGTAAAAGAACTCTTCGCAGGAAAAGGAGCAGTAAGAGCCACACTTCATAAGTACGTTTTGGCAAGATAACAGTCACCTGCTAATAAAAAGTAGGATTATTAATATCTGAAAATAAAGGTGTTGAGTAATTTTTTCTCAACACCTTTTATATTTACGGTAATTAATAAAACTTACGGTTTACATCCCCGGCTATAATCAAACACCACCCACAGCTATTTGATGTCACCACGTTGCAACTAGGATTATTTGTTCGGTGATAAAATTAAAAAAATATTTGTTTTTTCGTAGAGACGTTGCGTGCAACGTCTAACCTTTAGTTGATGAAACTATGACAATCTCCAAATGCAGCCACAACGCAGCGACATATACAAGAGAATCGGTTTATTTATCACCGAATTAAACTAATTTCACAAATACAAACAAGCGAATAAACATCTTTTTCTACGAAAATGATGTTCTACCAATTTAACTAATCTTGCTGATTGTTCTTCTGAAAATTATTAGTTGAATTAGTAAAAATAAAAACAACTTGTTGATTTTATTTTATTAATAACGATTTGTATATATTGGTTTTATTAGGTGATAAAAAAAATTGAGGAATTCTCATCAAAAATTAATTTCTAATGACTTCGACAAATAAAATTCTCATCAAAAATTAATTTCTAATGACATCGACAAATAAAATTCTCATCAAAAATTAATTTCTGATGACATCGACAAATAAAATTCTCATCAAAAATTAATTTCTGATGACATCGACAAATAAAATTCTCATCAAAAATTAATTTCTGATGACATCGACAAATAAAATTCTTATCAAAAATTAATTTTTGTTGAAAATTTCTTTTCGGAATTTTTCAACAAAAAAAATTAATAGTATAAAAAAAATTTACATCTCAAATGTCTATACTTATACTTTTATATCATCTGAATCATAAAAAGATGTCATTGAATTATTATATAATTTTCTGTTTTTAAAAGCTAATCGAATTACATTTTTAATCAAATTCTATAACCGTCTGATAGTCAATTTTGTAGATTTAATATTTTTTAACATCTATGCGCTACAGATATCTGTAACGCGGTTTTTTGTACAAAAACAGGTAGTTTTAACAGAAAAAATTGTGTAATATCTATTAACAGAAATTGTAAAAATTTGCACAATTAAAATAGTTATTATATATTTGCAGCGTAATAATTGATTAATGATATTATCTACTACAAAAAAATGTATTTATGTAATTAAAAAACAAAATGTATAGGTAAAAGAAATCAATATTACAAATTAAGAAAAATATTTATTAACTAATTAAATTTTTAAGAATTATGAGAACACAAAATTTAAGATTAAGTCTTGGTATGTTGAAAAACTTAGAAATGCTGTACTTTGCATCCCAAGCACTCGCAGCATCGGAGATGTTGCCTGAAAAAGTACAAAAAAGCGAATATTTTACTAATTTCGCAAATAGTTATCAACAATTGGTAAATGCTTTTGAAACTGCAAAAACCAATTCAACTACTGCTAAAATGAATGATAAATTATTTCAAATTAGCAAAATTGTAACATTTGTTAAACGGCTGATTGTTTCTAATTGTAACTTCTTGGAATCTGAGTTATTAGAAATCAACCAAAAGGCGTTGTATATTGTGGACAAGTACATGATTTTTTCAAGGAATAATAAATTTGAAAAAATTTCATGGGCACAACATTTCACTAACGAATTTTTGGAACTTGGTACAGAAAATTGTGAGCGTATCGGCATTTTGAAATACTTGACAAGAATTCAATCCAATCTTTCTGAATATGAGGCTCTTTACAAAGAACGTTCTGTATACTCAGAATCAATAAAAGGTACTAAACAAGCTGCGAAAAATACGTTGATTACTGCGTGGAATGATTTTGTGCTATATGTACAGCTGTACAACAAATTCCTCGAAAAGGATTCTTGTACAGATTTTATTTTGGCTATCAATAGTTTGAAGAAAAACTGTGATAATCTCGACCGTAAACATCCGGAATCGAATTCTACAACAGAGGTATCTGATGAAGATGTGACAATAATTCCGGGGATTTAAAAAAAAATCGGGGAGGTTGTCTGTTACGACAATACTCCCCGCTAATATTATTATAGGTAACGACAATAACCTCCGGCTACTTCATATTACAACATCATAGCAAAAATTATTCTGCTCAAATTTAGCATCACCGAATTAAAAACGAATATTATCTTCTGTAGTTTTGTATTTGTTATAATTCGTATTTTTAATTTTCCAAAGGAAAATAAAAATCTTCGTTGAATTCATTTAATTCGGTGAAAAAAAATATTCTATTACAAAAAAATTACTTGCGAATGTTGAGTTATTCTGCTAAGATCCTGAAACCGAGGTTATACATAAATACTCCGGCTTTGATATGTGTTGTACCATAATATGTTCTCGGAAGTATCCAACCAAGACTCATTTGGAAAGCGCCAAGCGAAACTCCAATTTCAGGTTTTACAATAAAAGCATTACTACGCATATAAGCACTTGAAGCACTTCTGCCGTCCTCATCATCTTCACCGTCAAGTTTTGCGTAAGCGCATTTCAAACGTCCGTTACCGATTGTAAGGGCAGCGTATGGAGATACTTTGTTACCGGTTTTCATATCAAATCTTACCTTACCACCGAAAATACCGATTGTAGAAGCCTTTAAGTCAACTTTTACATCGTCGTAATTTGCTTCAGCCATCAAAACGATATTGCCGTCACGGGCGATACCGAAAGAAAGTTGTTTATCCAAAAAGTCGGGAATATAAGTAACGTCAACAGAATAGCCAACGCCCCACTTCGCAGCTTGTTCAAAATCCTCGCCCATCGGTTTTGCACCGCCTGCCATAATATCTACTCTAATCTGCGCATTCAACTCTAATGTTGTCAACATCGCAAAAATCAATGCTACACAATACAGTGTTACTTTTTTCATTTTGTTTTATTTATTTAGTTTGTTTATGTAATTATTTTCAAACTGCAAATATAGTGTTAATATCGGAGAACTCAAACAAGATTTTTTGGTAACAGATTTTCAAATATTTTTACGTATATTTGCACCAAATTTTCAACCACAGATATGAATAATTCCGATTTTATTAAAAAGATTATTACCGACGGACTTGTTGAAAAGGACGTAAAAGATATTGCGATAAAAATCTCGAACGGAGAACGTATTTCAGACAGCGAGGCCGTTACTCTTTACGAAAAAGCCGAACTTGGACTTCTGGGGATGCTGGCTTTTGATGTTAAACAAAAGAAATCTGATAATAAAGTTTTTTTCAACAGAAATTTTCATATAGAACCTACTAATGTTTGTGTAAATAATTGTAGATTTTGTTCGTACAAAAAAACTCAAGGCGACTCGCAAGCATGGGAATTATCTATGGACGAAATCCTTCACAAAGTGGCTCAGTACAAGGGATCTAAAGCAACAGAAGTTCATATTGTGGGTGGTGTACATCCTGATCGCGATATCGATTATTATTGCAAATTGATGCAAGAGGTAAAAAAAATAATTCCGGGAATTGTTGTAAAAGCTTTTACCGCCGTGGAAATAGAATACATGATTAACAAAGCCGGTCTAAGTATAAAAGACGGATTGCAAAAGTTGAAAGACAACGGATTGCAATGTATTCCGGGCGGAGGTGCTGAAATTTTCGACGAACAACTCAGAGCCGAAATTTGTCCTGAAAAAACAAAATCCGATGTTTGGTTGCAAATTCACAAAACCGCTCATCAACTTGGTATAGAAACCAATGCTACAATACTTTACGGTCACAAAGAAAGTTATGCTCAGCGTGTTGACCACATGTCGAGATTAAGGAAACTTCAAGACGAAACCCACGGTTTTTCGGCGTTTATTCCGTTGAAATACCGCAAAGCCAACAATCAGATGTCGTCAACAGGCGAGGTTTCAATAACAGAAGACCTTAAAAATTACGCTATTGCAAGAATTTATTTGGATAATTTTCCTCATATCAAAGCCTATTGGGTGATGTCCGGACTGGAAACTACCAAACTTGCACTTCAATACGGTGCTGATGATATCGACGGAACTGTAAATGATTCTACAAAAATTTATACCATGGCAGGCGTTACGGGCGAGCAGACTCAAACCGTGGAACAACTTGTAGATTTGATAAAATCCGTAAACCTTGTACCCGTAGAGCGTGACACATTCTACAACGAACTCAAAGTTTGGTAACTTTTTTCGATAGTAAGTAACTAAAATAATAAGAAAAAAATATACATTTGCATCATCAATCAACAACTTAGTTTTTATGTCATTAACAAACACACTTTTATCCGTGTTCTTAAAACGGAACTACAACCGCGTAAATCTTTACTTGAAATACCCGGACGAAACACAGTTTCAAGTATTCAACAATTTATTGAAAAAAGCGCACAAAACCGAATTTGGAAAGCAATACGGATTTGACGAAATACTAAAAATCGGTCCGTCAGAATTTGCCAAACGTGTACCTGTAGCACCATACGAATTGTTGAAACCGTATATCGAACGGGTAGCCAAGGGCGAAAAAAATATACTTTGGCCCAAAGAAACCAAGTGGTTTGCAATGAGTTCCGGCACAACAGATGACAGATCCAAATACATTCCAATTACCGGTGACAGTCTAAAAAGATGTCATTTCAACGGTGGTCAGGATGTACTTTCTATATATTTGAAACAATTTCCGGATACAACAGTTTTTACCGGCAAAGCACTCGCCATTGGAGGCAGCCGTCAAGTTAACCGTTTGGCTGACAATTTGTTTTGTGGTGACCTTTCGGCAGTACTGATTTCAAATCTTCCGTCATGGGTTCGCAAAAGAAGAACTCCCGATATTGAAATCGCATTGATGGAAAATTGGGATCAAAAAATAGAAGCCATGGCAAAAGCTGTTTGCAAAGAAGATGTTACAAGTATATCAGGCGTACCAAGTTGGACATTGGTATTGATGCGCAAGATATTGGAAATCACAGGTAAAAACAATATCTCGGAAGTATGGCCCAATTTACAACTGTTTATGCACGGCGGCGTAAGTTTCAAACCGTATAGAAGTCAATACGAAAAACTGATTCCGTCCGACAAGATGACATATTTGGAAACATACAATGCTTCGGAGGGATTTTTCGCATTTCAAAACGAACAAGATAAAGACGACATGTTGTTGATGCTTGACAACGGTATTTATTACGAATTTATCCCGATGAGCGAATTCAACAACGAAAACCGTCAGGCAATACCGCTCTGTGAAGTAAAAACCGGTATCAATTACGCTATTGTAATTACAACAAACGGCGGATTATGGCGCTATATAATCGGAGATACTGTAGAATTTACTTCTGTAAGACCATACAAAATACGAATTACCGGTCGTACAAAACATTTTATCAATGCTTTCGGTGAAGAGCTCATAGAAGACAATGCTTCACGAGCAATTCGCTCGGCATGTATGGCTACAGGTGCTGACATAAAAGATTATACAGCGGCTCCGGTCTATATGGAAACTGATAAACGCGGTCGTCACCAATGGTTGATAGAATTCAATATCCAACCAAACAATATGGAAAATTTTGCCAAGACATTGGATTTTGAGCTCAGACGGCTTAATTCGGATTACGATGCTAAACGATACAAAGACCTCTCGCTGACTGCACCGGAAATTACAATCGCAAGAGAAAATCTTTTTGAAGATTGGTTGAGATCCAAAGGCAGAATCGGCGGTCAAAACAAAATTCCAAGATTGGAAAACAACAGAGATATTATAAATCAAATGCTTGAAATGAATAAATAGTTTTTTTCAATCTAAAAAAAATTCCAAGAATAAAAATTAAATTAATAAAAAATATGACCTTTTTTAATTCAGTAATTATTTCGGCTACGGTCGGAATGCTATTCGCAAATAACAACAATGCAAACTCAACGGAAAATGTGAATCTCAATTTCAACGAGAATGGAACAACAAATGTCATTGCCATGACAAATGATGAAAACTTCGATTTGAAGTTATCGAATGTTTCAGATCCGGAATTTCCGCCTAACTGCATTCATGGTGTTTTTTCAGTTTCTGCGACCAAAAAAGTTTATTTCAGTTGCGGCAACTTACAATACAACACCGAAACTCAGAAATATCAATTTGCAGAACATCAATATGATGTAATCGGCGATGGTGGAGCAAACACGGGAGAAAACGGCATCCGCGACTTATTCGGTTGGGGAACATGGCAAGAAGGCAAAGACCCGATGCTGTCGGAAACTGATGACTCCAAATATTTTTATGACCAGAGCAAACTTTCCACAATCGGAGCAGAATGGACTATTTTAAACAAAGAAGAGTGGTCGTATTTAAAAGATCGTAACGGCGGAACTAAAATAGGCTCAGTAAGAATAAACGATATGAACGGTCTTGTAATTTTGCCGGATACTTGGAAACAGCCTGAGGGCGTAACTTTCAAAAGCGGTTTTTTAGAAGAAGATGATGAAGAAGCTTACCCAAAAAACAATAAGTATACGCCGGAAGAATGGGAAAAAATGGAAAAAGCCGGAGCAGTATTTTTGCCCGCAACAGGTTGGCGTTTCGGAACAGGATTGCTTAAATACAATCGCTACGGAGTCTACTGGTCGTCTACAACGATTGACGAACAAGGCGCATATTTCGTATATATCTTTTCGGGAGGTTTTGGCTGGTATTACGGTAATCGTTACTACGGCGAACCGGTTAGATTAGTACAAGTAATAAAATAAATCTCTATAAAAGCGAAACCAATTATTGGAAATTGAAAGTTGAAAATTGAAAGTTGGAAGTTGAAAGTTGGAAATTGAATAAAATAAAAATGGGCTGTAATTTTTTTTACAACCCATTTTTTCTCAATATCCACTAAACTAAAAACCTTTTCTCTGAAAAAATCAATAAATCTTCGTAGTAATTTTTATAATTTTCTACAATAACAGATTATTTTTGGACTTTAATTCCATAATTTTTTCACAATAAAAAAAATTTTAATTCAAGATACGATAATTAAGACGTGAAAACTGTGTCTCAACATCCGAGCATGTCACCATTTACTTCTTGGAATATATTTCATTCAAAATATACTGTGATTTCGATTTGTTTCTTATTACCCACATCACGTACTGGATGTTAACGCAGATATTTCGTGCTTGTACATTATTGCTTCGATAAATTGATGACAAACCGGACATCTCACGGTCGAAATTCAATCCTACAAGTTCGCCTTTGGCATTCAAAACCGGACTGCCTGAATTACCCGACCATGTTTGGGCATTGGCTGTAAAACAACATGATACAGGAACGTCCTTTTTTTGTGTCTTGTCAAAAACTTTTCCCGGCGACAATCGTAATGTATGATTTGCATCATAATCACATTGTTTGCCTTCGTTAAACTCAGTGTAAGCACGCATATAAGTTTTGAAATCGTCAAGCAAAATACGACGGCATTTTGTAGCTGCTCGTGTTACTTTCTGAACTCTTGTTACATAAAACGCGATACACATCTTGTAAAGCAAATCGTTGTCCAACAAATCGGTACCTTGCTCTACTGCATTATCTAAAAAATTTGTAACCCTCTGTTTATCTGTAATTACTGAATGTTTATATAAACTATCAATATCATAATTGTCTAAAAATATTGAATCCAAATACTCCGGCTGCATTTCTTTCAGATAATACGGCAACAAGAGTTTGAACATCCCGCAATCCTCCTCAATATTTACCGAAGAGAAAAAATCTTCAACAGTGCGACGGATTCCATGAATTTCGTCTTCCATATCTTCTTTACGGTTTTTGCGGTTCGCGATGTCGATATTTCTGAGTTTCTCAAACTTGCCGGCAAACGGAATAATTGACGCTCCCGAAGCAACTACACAATCAAAAACGTCGTCCATGTGATTGAATTTCGTAACATTGTTGAGATAATTTACTTTCATGTCCTCAATCAAAGTTTCGCCGTAACGTTTTTTACGTTCAGGATTTTGATTTATCAATTGTTGCAAAGCGTTGTCGTCCTGCTCTCTAAATGTTACAACATGAGTTTTTCCCGCACAAGAAATTTCACCTTTGGAACGCAAATAAACATTGTTTACTTTGCTGATTCTTTCGGCGTAACCTGATTTAAGATGCTCAGGCGCTTTATCCATGCAACTATGCAGATAATCAAGTTTTGCTTTACAAATATCCATTCTCAGACGGGTATCGCTGAAAATGATTTTGTCCATCGCAAAATACGGAATATGTTTCTGAGTTTTGGAAGGGAAACCGGCAACCATTACAAAATCACCCGAATTTACTTCATTTCCCGCAATTTTCAAATAATCAGTAGGATGATACGGAACATTTGAAGTATTGTATGCAACAGGTTCGTTGTCGGAATTGGCATAAACCCTAAGGAAAGCAAAATCACATGAATATCTCGGCCACTGCCAATTCACATCATCACCGCCTTCCATCGCCAAATCCATCGGAGGACTTGCCACGATTCTTACATCTTTCAAACAAGATGTTCTCGATGCGAGATGTCAAAACGGTTGATAAATTTCTTGTTGTTGGAACGGTAACTTATTCTGGAATCAAAAGGCAATTTTGGTGCTTGAATTTCCGGTAACAACAAAACTGATTTTCGAACCGAAATTTCGTAAGGCACTGAATCTGTTTGATATGTGTAATCAATTCTTGTTTCAAGATGCGAAATCGATCCTTTTGAAAATCAGATTTGAGATTTTACAAGTTTTCCCGGCTGAAATTTACCTGAAATAATATCCACACCGCGTTGAATTTCAAGTAAATACTGCGAAATATCAAATGTTAAAACTCCGTCTTGATATTTTTCTACTAAGATTTTTTTGTCTTTCGGACCTTTTTTACCGTCAGCAGAAATTATACAAATGCTGTCGTTTTGTAAATTGAATTTTATCAATTGCGGGTCGTACACTCTCAATCCCGGACAAACTCGCATTTTGCCTTGATTCCACTGATGACTTACTTTTTCTACACGTGCCGCAATTACGAAATCCCTGTTCAAAAGGCTGTCCGGAATTTGTACTAAAACTTGCGATTCTGCACGGTAAACTGTTAAAAGTAAAAATGTTAAAACAAAAAATATTTTCATTAGTAATATACTCCGATACTTAAACCGGCACTATAAGCGTCGGTGCTTTTGTTTGAGGAAAGATAACTGCCTTCCGTTTTAACGAACCAAAGCAATTTGCAGCCTTTTATCGAAACCGGAAACTGATATGTAATGCTCAAATTGCCTTTGACAAACGATGCGCCGTAATATTCCATATTGGGTATCAATACTTCTACGGCGTAATCTGTTGAAAAGTCGTCGAGAAACAGCACGGATTTCAATTTTGAATAATATCCGACTTTGGTATCAATAAAAAGAGAATGTCCGTTTTTCTGAAAAACTGAAATTCCGAATTCTGCTCCGGCGTAAAATCCGCCTTCTTCAAGATACGATTCCGGCAAATGGTATTCGTCTTTGTTGTAACTGTAATTGAAGATTGCGCCCAAATACGCTTTGCTACACAAATCGTTGTACCAAAGAGCTTTGTAATGCAATCCGGCAACAATTTCAGAAGTTTCGTAACGTTTTCCGTAAGTGATGAGTTTTTCGTAATATTTTGACTCAATGCCGGTTTCCGGGTCTTTGGAAGTTTTCAACTGCGATTTGTATTGATCGGCAAACGCGGGCTTAAAATTCACGTTGAAGTCAAAAACATGATACAATTTCTCGGTTTTAATTCTGTTGAACGATGCGAGTTTGTATTCTTTCCAAAAATATGTACCGGGTTCGTATTTATAGTTTTCGTACACGTTTTCTTCGGCAGTGGCAACCGAAATTTCGTTAAGAGTTTCAAAATTTTCGGTTTTGTAGCCGTAACTCATTTGTGCAGAAAACTCATTATCAACAAATTCACGACCGAAACCTTTGTGTCCGCCTTGAATTGCGTTGGTATGTTCGAGTCCCGTCATTTGATAATACATAAACGACGCATCGGCATCTACGGTTGACAATCCTAACAAACGTTCTTTCCTGCGGCGGTATTTTCCGCTGACTCCCAACGTGTTGTTACCGAAAGAATATGTAACACCCGGCGTGATAAAATAATCGTCAAGGCTCACTCTCGAACGCGGATCTTTCAATCGTGACAAATCTCCGACATTGTAATCAACACGGATTCCGTAAGTGAAATTTTTAAGTTTAATTGTAGCAAGGTCAGCAGTCAAGCTAATATCTTGTGAAGCGTATTCGCCTGAAACTGAACTTCCTGCAATATACGGGTCGGAATGTTCTGAACGGTAAAAATCGTTCCAAGCCTTGTTGTAAATCCTACCTTGATTAAAATTAAAATTTCCACGAGCGGCAATATAATTTCCGGCTTTTTTGATACCTTGCGATGATACCGAAATGGATTTGGTTTTGTCTCCGTCCTGAACCAAATGGTACGAACCGTCTTTTTGTAAAAGGCTGAATGTACTTGAACCTCTGTCAATTAACGAATCCAACTGCAAAAATGCCGGATTTTCGGACTTCAGATTAATCTGTTTTGTGTCCAACAAATCGGTATAGGCTCTCGAATTGCTAAATTCCTGAGCCTGTGTATAAAAACTGACAAAAGTAAACGCCAAAGTAAGTTTGTACCATTTGTTCATTTTACGGAGTTTTTATGTTTTAACTATAATTTTTTATCTGTACTGACCGATAATGATTTGATTATCAACAGTTGAAACGTCCCAATCCTCAGACGAATTGTTGGAATCTTTCAAAACAGCACGACCGTCTTCTAATTTTTCAAGTTTTCTGTAATTAACCTGAGAATCATTGCCGCCAACAGATTTTAGAAATTCAATTTAAAAGTTTGAGGTTTGAAATTAGGAGTGTCGCCCGAAACAGGGTCAGGTTCCATTATTACACTTACTGTAAATGAATATATTCCGGACTCTTCCGGCTTATCATTGATTACTAAGTAAGCGAAACATTCTCCGGTGAGTTTCAGATAATCAGGATTGATATTATCAAGAGAAAATATCTTACCACTTGTTGGCGGAATTAATTCGTCTAAGTTGCAAAAAAATCATTAGTCAAATACATTTCACACAGAGAGGATGATTTGGTACAACAAATGACACAAATATCCTCGTCGGTATGTAATAAGATGTTGTATATTAAGCTATTA
>JAFXZT010000103.1 GCA_017541145.1 Bacteroidales bacterium
AACCGGCTGTCCGAAATAATTTGTATCTTTGCCCATGATAATTTTATTTATTAGCGAACACAAATTATCAAAAAAAAGAGGAAGTCTCAATGGCTTCCTCAATTTTTTTTTCGATTTTTTTGTTTTTTCGGACACTAATAATTTTTAACATCTTTTTATCTTCATATCGTGCCTTCATACGAGAAAAATACAAAAATTTGTGTTTCTAAAACACCCAAAAAATCAATATTTTAAGACTTTTTAAATTCAAAGGTGCATACTTTTTTCAACAATATTTTCAGAAATCGTACAAAATTGAACGGTTTTTGCTGTTATTCAAGCAAATTAACAAAATTTTTAAATTTAACCTGATTAAATTATAGCTTTATGAAAACATTTAATAAAATAGTATTGCTCTTGATTTTAGCATTTATTGTAATGCCTGAGGCTAAAGCACAGAATTTGGTTGGAACTTGGAAATATTTAAACACAAGTTTGGCATCAGAAACAGCAATTAAAGTTAAAAAACAAAAGAATTCTGATATCCAATTCAACAAAAAACTTTCTGCAAATCTGATAAAAGCAGGTTTCAGATCCGGCTCAACACTCACATTCAATCAAGACCAAACTTTTGTACAACGCGTCAATCAGATTAATTACGAAGGCACGTATACTTGCAGCCAAGATTCAAAGAATTTGACTTTGAATTTCAACAACGGTGACAAAGTTGATATTTCACTTGAATTTGTCGGCGACGAAGTTTCGTTGAAAATGCCGGGATATCAATTCCCGATGATGGTAAATATCGTGGAAAGCAAGCAAAATCTTGTTGTAAAAGATTTTATTTCATCGTTTGTTACACAGTATGAAAATACTCACGTTGTAATGAAATATGTAAAATAATTCAGATTTTGTAAGTATTTTTTCTCCTGATAAAACAAATATAAACCAATCATTCTTAATAAACTAAAAAGTTTCAGAAGGCGTTTCTGCAAAATTAGTTAAATTGGCAAAACATCAATTTGGTAGAAAATGATGTTAATTTGAATTGCTTGTATTTGAGTGATTAGTTTAATTCGGTGATAAAAGACACACTTGCGAAAGTTGAGTAAAATAATTAACTGCAACGAATAAAAAATTCAAAACATCAAATCCTTTTCTTCTGATTTTTTCGAGGAAAAGGATTTTTTTATTTTTTTTACTGTTTTTACAATCCAAAGTTAAACCAAGCCGCCTGACTTATTGACAATTAGCAGTTACAACAACAGATAAAAATATTTGTCAAATCATGCGTTGCTACAACTTTTAATATTAAATCTTTGCTCAGAAGTGAAGATTTTTTGTGAAAACAAAATATTTTTTTTACTTTTACAGCATAAATTAATACTAAAAACAATCAGGATTTTAACAATTAACCAGATAAACCATGTTAAAAGTTTTAGATATACCGGCTTCTTTCGATACACCTGAAGTACTTCTTGATGCACAGCTCGGAATTTTCAAAATAAAAGGAAATTCGTATCCTGAAAATCCAGTTGACTTTTATACTCCTGTGCATGAGTGGTTTACAGAATACGCAAAGAGTCCGTTACCAAAAACCGAATTTCAGATACATTTCAAATATTTCAGCACTTCGTCAACACAAATTTTCTTTGATATTTTCAGAATTTTGGAAGATATCAAACGAACCGGCAAAGAAGTTTCTATTAAATGGTTCTATGATTCTGAAAATGAAGAAATTAAAGAAAACGGCGAAACATATTCAACATTGTTTTATGTACCGTTTGAGATGATAGCTGTTGAAGAAGAAGAATAATATCAGAATCATATAACCGCCGGTGAGTCCGAGTTGCCACGCCTCGTAACTCATTGGCGACCATTGCAATTCAATCCCCGCCTTCCCCGGCTTGGAAAGTGCTGCGAGGTACGGCTGGGCGTGAGAGGTTGTTGCAGCAAGCAGTAAGGACAAGATTATTAACTGGTTAGTTTTCATTGTTTATCTTGTTTAGAATAATCTCAAATATTCTTTTGGTGAACATATATACCAATTTTTGTCAATTTGATACAACCAATTGTATGGTTCAATTGGAATTGAATCTTTTGAATATATTTTATATTCAGTAAACCATGACTTCAAATTGTTTATATTTTGAGTATATATTAGCCATATTATCGTTTCATTCTGATTAAATAGAGAACCGTGTGTTAACGATATAAAAACTATACCATTCTTATAATTAAAATCATACAAACAATCTCTAGCGTCTGGATATTTTTTTTTTATAAATTCTCTTATTTTAGGAAAGCTATCATTTAAATTAATAGCGCGCCTACTGTCATTACTCAATAGATTATGATAACCTCCAGAATTTTGTATGTTGTAACCTAAATAACCTTTGTATTTTGTCTTTACAAATTCCACTGCCACTTGATTCAAAAAAACAGAATCTTTCTTCAAACCTTCTGTATATTCTTCTATTATTCGTTCATTACAACTTGGTTCGGGGTCTCTAACGGGGTGAAAAAATAAATAAAGCAAGCTTAACAACATAAAAATTGATGGAATAATAACCCAAATAACTATTATTAATTTTTTTAATAAATTCATATTTCTTTTAATTTTGGGGATATTTTATTAAAGCTTTTTGATGTTTTGTAATTCAAAAATGTTGAGGTTTTACACGCCAACATTTTTTATGCATTGATTTTTAGATTTTTGAGTCCGTTGTCTGAAATCATGTTGACTAATTCTTGATATGTTTTTACAATTTTTTCGCCGGGTTGGGCAGGGGAGGAGCCTTTCGATTTGAATATTTTGTAAAGCTGTCCGAAAACCGTGTATCTCAAACTTGAAAGCAATGATTTTTCTATCCAATAATCAAACTCACAATTCGCAATTTTTGAATTCAACCGTTTGAGTTTCAGATACATCGAAAGTCCGTCACCGGTATCGTGCCAGATGTCGGAAAAGGTATAATCATAATTTTCGTTTGGTGCCGATTTTTCCGCATATTCAAACGCATCGGTATTTATGATGTTGATTTTTTGAGCGTTAGGAAATTGCGGAAGTAATTCTGACGTAAACAAATCGATGATTTCCGGATTCTTTTCAACAATTGTTACCGATTCCACCGACCGCTTTTGAGATGCCATAAACGCAAAATATCCCAATCCCAAACCGTAAGCCAAAACCTTGCCGTGAGCATTTTCAATCGGAATTTGCATCGTTTCTATCTCGTTGGGTTTCACCGACATCCATTCTCTGCCGTTTTCCAAAACCGCGGGAAATTTAAATTCTTCCATAAAAAATCCGATTTGCGGAATCTCTGTAAAATCAGATTTTTGATACGGATCGTTGTAAATAAAAGCCTCACACGGTGAATATGTCGTGGTTGTAAATTTCCAATTTTTGTAAAGTTTATCAGGAAATTTTATTGTTTTCAAATACGGATCTTGATTATAATCTGAAGGATTCAATTCTTTGATTGCAGGAACAAAGTAATTGTGAAACAGCTCTTTATGAATCGGATTTGAATATATTTCCATGCCGCATGCCGAACTTATAAGCATTGCAAATGCCATCGACGGGTTCATCTCGTAGTCGTTAACTATTTGCATCAACATCTCTTTCGTTATAAATTTTTCGTTGTTGTTGACATAATCCGCCAAAACGTCGAAAATTGCACCGTTGTTTTTCATTATATCATCCAGCTGTTCAACACGTTTGGAATCAAAATTGTTCAGACTGATAATCATTTTCGTAGTAAAAAATAAGTTTAAATAACTTCAAAATGTTTGAGAGCATTAAAAATTCCGTTGTCGTCCACAGAAGTTGTAACATAGTCGGCATGATGCTGAACACCCGGCATTGCGTTGCCCATTGCGATACCGATTCCCGCCTTCTGAATGATTGGAATATCGTTGCCGCCGTCGCCAAACGACATCGTTTCGTTGATTCCTATTCCTAGATAATTTGCCACGGCTTCCAAACCCTTGCCTTTGTCGGCATTAACTGACGTAATATCAACAAATTCCGGCGACCAACGACCGGAAACGCATGTTTCCATGTTTTGCATCAGAATTTGCTCGTGATTGATATCAAAAAATGCTGTAATTTGCATAATTTCCTGTTTTACAATCTCTTCTACAGGTATCGTGTTGATATCTACACGAATATTCAGTCCCAAATTAAAAATCTTTTCTACTATCGGTTTGTGATTGAAAACGGCAAAATCGTTGCGACTCATCAAAATCATCGGATAATCAAATTTTATGGCATCTTCCATGATTTTATCGACATCGGTTTTACAGATATTATGCTTGAAAATGTTTTCGCCGTTGATGTCGGCTAATGCACCGTTGTTTGTAATAAAACCGTCAATTAACGGCTTTATGATGTCAAGATTTGAAGTAATAAAGGCTTTTGGTCTGCCGGTTGAAATAAATATTTTTACTCCGTTTTGTTTTGCAAGTTTCAGAGCCTCAACGGTATTTTGCGGAATTTTATGCGTTTTGAAACTCACCAATGTTCCGTCAATATCAAAAAAAAGTGCTTTAATCATATTTGTGTAAAAAAAACTTCGATAGTATTTTCAATAAGCCAATGGCTATTTTTTTATAAAACAAAATTAAAAAACGATTTTCAAAATACGAAAATTATTTTTTAAGATTAATTTTATGACTTCTAACTGTTCGTAATCTGATAAAAAGATGTCAAAAAAAAAGGCAACTGCCAATTACTCAGCAGCCGCCTTATATGAAACAAAAATATAAAATAAAATCTTATTTTTGAGATTTAATCCATTCGTCAGCACCGGCAGCAGCCTTACGACCGTCACCCATTGCCAAAATAACTGTTGCTCCACCTCTTACGATGTCACCACCGGCAAAGATATCAGCGATATTTGACTGATTATTTTCAGGATTTACAATTATTGTACGACGTTTCGGATCTACATCCAAGCCTTCGATTGCAGATGTAATAATCGGGTTTGGAGAAACTCCGACAGCTACTACAACTGTGTCACAATCAATAAGATACTCGCTACCTTCTACCGGAACAGGACTGCGGCGTCCTGATGCGTCAGCCTCACCAAGTTCCATTTTTTGGATTTTTGCTTGTTGAACTTGACCTTTTTCGTTAGCGATATATTCAATAGGATTGTTCAAAGTAAGGAACTCAACACCTTCTTGTTTAGCGTGATGAACTTCTTCCAAACGAGCCGGCATTTCAGTTTCTGAACGACGATAAACAATCATAGCACGCTCAGCACCAAGACGTTTCGCGGTTCTAACAGAGTCCATTGCTGTATTACCACCGCCGACTACTATTACGTTTTTACCTTTGATAACCGGAGTATCGTACTCAGGATCAGCAGCATGCATAAGGTTAACACGTGTAAGATATTCGTTTGAAGAGAAAATACCGTTTGCATTTTCGCCCGGAATATTCATAAAACGTGGCAATCCCGCACCGGCTGCGATAAAGAATGCTTTGAAACCTCTTTCTCTCAAAGTTTCGAGCGAAATTGTGCGACCGATAATTGTATTGGTAACAAATTTAACGCCCATTTTTTCGAGGTTAGAAATTTCAGCATCAACGATTTTTTTCGGAAGACGGAATTCTGGAATACCGTATTTCAATACACCGCCAATTTCGTGAAGTGCCTCATAAACAGTAACATCGTAACCCTTACGGGCCATGTCGGCAGCCCAAGCCAATGAAGCCGGACCCGAACCGATTGCAGCAACTTTTATTCCGTTTGGTTTTTCACATTCCGGAACTGCCATTTTACCGCTTTCACGTTCATAGTCAGCTACAAAACGCTCCAAATAACCGATTGCTACTGCCGGTTTTTTGAGTTTTTGTGTATAGAAACATTGTGATTCGCATTGTTTTTCCTGAGGACAAACGCGACCGCAAACTGCCGGCAATGTCGAGGTTTCTTTGATAACAGCTGCTGCTCCAAGGAAATCTTTTGATTCGATTTTCTTGATGAATTTCGGGATGTTAACACTTACCGGGCATCCCAAAACGCACTGAGGATTAGCACAATCCAAACATCTGTGTGATTCGGCAACCGCCATTTCTTCGGTAAGACCGAGGTTAACTTCGAGATTGTTGCTGCGTCTTGCAATTTCGTCCTGCATTGGCATTTCAACACGCGGCTGATTTGTACGGTCTTTTGCAGGTATCGATTTGCGAAGGTCAACACGCCATTGTTCTTCTCTCTCTGCTTTATAATCTGTCATGATATTGATAAAATTCTGAATGGTTAGTAACTATAAAGTTTTTTTGTAAGCTTCAAAAGCAGCTTTTTCTTGCTCTTTGTAGCCGCCCATACGTGTAAGCATTTCGTTGAAGTCAACTTTGTGAGCATCAAACTCAGGACCGTCAACGCAGACAAATCTGGTTTTTCCGTCCACTTTTACACGACACGCGCCACACATTCCTGTACCGTCTACCATGATTGTATTAAGACTTACAACGGTTGGGATATTGTATTTCTGTGTAGTTAACGCGCAGAATTTCATCATTATAGCTGGTCCGATAGAAACGCAGAGATCTACTTTTTCGCGAGCAATCACTTCTTCCATACCAACAGTTACGACACCTTTTTTGCCGTAGCTGCCGTCATCGGTCATGATGATTACTTCGTCGGAATATTTGCGGATTTCGTCTTCAAGTATGATAAGATCTTTGGTTCTGGCTGCCAATATTGTTACAACTCTGTTACCTTTCTCCTTGAATGCCTGAACGATAGGCAACAACGGAGCAACACCGACACCGCCGCCGCATGCCAAAACTGTTCCTGCATTGTAAATATGTGTCGGGTGACCAAGCGGACCCACGATGTCGTGGATATAGTCACCGACATTCAATTGTGACAATTTCCATGTAGAAACACCAATTCGCTGCACTACAAGTGTAATTGTACCTTTTTCGATATCAGCCGCAGAAATTGTGAGCGGCACGCGTTCGCCTTTGTCATCAAGTCTGATGATAACAAAGTTTCCTGCTTTGCGTGTTCTCGCAATTTCCGGAGCTTCTACCTCTATTTGTACAACATTTTCAGAGAAGAACTCTTTTCTAACTATTTTGTTCATTTGATTGTTTGTAATTTATACTTGTCTTTTCTTATAAATTATCTGATTTGCGCAGCGAAATTCTTTTCAAATGCGGCTCTCAGATTTTCCATAATTTTGTCGATTTGTTTGTCGGTAAATGTAGCTTCTGAATTTTGGAATGTAAACGATACGGCGTAACTCTTCTTGTCGCTACCGAGTTTTTCGTCGTTAACATAAATATCAAAAAGACTTACTTCTTTCAAATATTGTTTTTCAGTTTTCTGAGCCACACGTTTGATATCCTCAAATTTTACTTTCTTATCGAGAAGAAGTGCAAAATCGCGTTTTACTTCCGGATATTTTGAAACCGGTTTGTATTTGGTTTCTTTCGGCATGAATTTCAATACGTTAGCCCAATTGAATTCTGCATAGTAAACATCTTGATTGATATCAAATTTCTTCAAAAGTTTGCGGTTTACTGAGCCGATTTCTACCAAAACATCACGACCCATTTTAAATGTAATACCGTAAGCAAAAATATCAGTCAACTTGGTTTCTTCTGTTTGGATTTTTTCGATATTGTAACCGATACGTTCCAAAACATTGCAAACGTATGATTTGAGAATGAAGAAGTTAGCTTTGAGTTCTACGGTTGCCCAGTTTACAGGTTGCATAATACCGCTGAGAATCATCATCAAATGCTGCTCATCGAAATATTCCGCGAGATTGCCTTTGTTGTCGCTCTTTTTCAAGCCCTTAGACCAAACGTTACCAAATTCGTAAAGTTTTATTGACTCGTTTTTCTGATTAATATTGTGTTCTACAGATTCCAACGCACCGAATAACAATGTCATTCTCATTGCATTCATTTGTGTTGACAACGGATTTTTTACAATTGCGAGATTTTCCGGTTTGAACGATTCAAGTCCTTCATAATAAGAACTTTGTGTCAAACTGTTGCACATCGCCTCACAGAAACCTGAGTCGCTGAGATAATCAGAAACTTTGTTAACAACAGCAAGTTTTTCAGGTTTTGTAGAATAAGAAAGCACTGAATGAACTTCGGTTGGAATCTCAACATTGTCATAACCGTAAATTCTGAGAACTTCTTCTGCAACATCGCAACGTCCTGTAACATCCACTCTGTAAGTCGGAGCTTTTACAACAAGATAATCAGCAGTTTCCTCAGCAATTTCAAAATCCAAAGATTCAAGAATTGATTTAATCTGAGCCTCAGGAATTACTTTGCCGATAATATTGTGAAGATATTCAAATTCTACTTTGATTGATTTCTTTTCAACCGGAGTCGGGTAAATATCAACGATTTCAGAAGAAATTTCGCCGCCTGCTACTTCCTTGATAAGCATTGCAGCACGTTTAAGAATTTCCACTGTAGTATTAGGATCGCAACCGCGTTCAAAATGGAATGCAGCATCTGTATGAAGATTGTGTCTTTTTGCTGACATCCTTACACTTACCGGATTGAAACATGCACTTTCCAAGAATACATTTTTAGTAGATTCAGTAATTCCGGATTCCAAACCGCCAAAAACACCGCCGATACACATCGGTTCTTCAGCATTACAAATCATCAAATCCTCTGCTGAAAGTTTGCGAGTTTGCTCGTCAAGTGTCACAAATTCAGTACCTTCCGGCAATGTTTTTACAATTACCTTGTTACCTTTTATCTTGTCGGCGTCAAAAGAATGAAGCGGCTGACCGTATTCAAAAAGAATGAAGTTTGTAACATCCACAACATTGTTAATACTTCTCAAACCTATAGCTTCTACTGAGCGTTTCAACCAATCAGGAGACGGTTTTATTGTGATATTACTGATTGTAACAGCAGAATATCTTGTACAACGGTCTTTTGATTCAAGTTCAACAGGAATTGTAAGATTAGTGTTGTCAACCTTAAAATTAGAAGTGTCAGGCAAAACCAATTTGATGCCCGGAACAGCACCGTTGTTTTTGAGGTAAGCGTAAATATCTCTTGCACAGCCGATATGACTTGCACCGTCAATACGGTTTGGAGTAATACCGATTTCAAAAACAGTTTCGTTTTCTACGTGATAAATTTCACTTGCTGGAGTTCCTACCTTGGTGTCAGCCGGCAAAACAATGATACCGTCGTGAGAAGTACCAACGCCGATTTCGTCTTCAGCGCAAATCATACCCTCGCTTGGTACGCCGCGAAGTTTTGATTTTTTTATAGTAAAACTTTTGTCACCATCGTAAAGTACTGTGCCGATGGTCGCTACAATTACTTTTTGACCTGCGGCAACATTCGGAGCACCGCAAACAATATTCAACAAATTTTCGCCTCCTACATCCACTGTTGTTACGTGCATGTGATCGCTGTCAGGATGTGGTACACAAGTTTTAACTTCACCGACTACAAGACCTCTCAATCCGCCTCTTATGGATTCAGAACTTTCTGCTCCTTCCACCTCAAGACCGGTGCTTGTAAGAATTTTGGAAACAGATTCTGCGTCTAAGTCGCAATTCAGGTATTTTTTCAACCAACTATATGAAATTTTCATTTATTTAAAGTATTGTTTTAACTCGTTTTAAATTAAACTTTTTTCAGATGTTTCAAAAAAGTTTTTTGGTGACAAAATTAAAAAATCTTTCGGAAAAATCTATAATTTTTTTAATCGGTAAGTGAAATTTCTAATTTTTTTATTTTTCATAAAATTCATACTGCGTTAATATTCCTTTATTTAAATTTGCCATGTAAACATAAAATATATCATAAATACACTAATCATGAAAATTAGATATTCCCAAGTAACAATAGTGCCCGGCAATCCTCAAAAGAATTTTGAGACTTGCCAAAAAGCCGCTCAGCGTGCTAAAAAGGACGGAATCGACTTGCTTATCCTTCCGGAAATGGCCATTCCTGGTTATCTGATTGCTGACAAATTCGAGGAGAATGATTTCATAGAAGACTGCGAATATTACAGTCATAAACTCGCCGAAGAAGCAACTTCCGATTTCTCGTTGATTTTCGGAACGGTGATGTTTTTTGAGACTCTTTCAAAAATCGCTAAAACCGGTACCGACGGCAGAAAAGTAAAACTTAATACCGCTTGGGTTGCCCAGTCTAACAGCGTGACTTACAAAGTAAAAACCTTGTTGCCAAACTACAGGGAATTTGAAGAACCGCGTCATTTCAAAGACAATCTTTGGGTAAAAAATAATTTGTCTGAATGGGATATGTTTCAGCCTGTTATCGTAAATGGCGTGTCGGTCGGCGTGTTGATTTGCGAGGACGGTTGGGACGATGATTATGAAATAAAGCCTTTTGAACGTACCACCGAATGTGGTGCACAAGTTTTGGTTGACATCAGTTATTCACCTTTTACATTGGGTAAAAACAATTCACGTGACCGCAGATTTTCGGCTCATGCCCGCAATTTGCATCGTCCGGTGTTGTATGTCAACGGGTTAGGACTTCAAAACAATGCAAAAACAGTGTTCTCTTTCGACGGCAGCTCTTGCGCTTGGAACTCTAAGGGCGAAATGATTGCTCAGAGCAAGATGTTTACCGAAGAAGATGTTGACTTCAATTTTGAGAAAGGGGAACTCACTGCATTAAATCCGAAACCGATTGAAAAACATTCTGATATTCAGGATATTCACGATACATTAATTTATGCTATCCGAAATTACATGGCTCAAAACAATTTGCAACGTGTAGTAATCGGAGCATCGGGCGGCGTTGACTCTACTTTGGCGGCGGCTCTTTATGTGGAAGCCATTGGAAAAGAGAATGTTCTGCTTGTGAATATGCCTACAAAATTCAATAGTAAAACCACAATCGGAATTGCAGAAAAACTTGCTAAAAATCTCGGATGCTGGTATACTTCAGTTCCGATTGGTGAAAGTGCGAAACTTACAGCAAGTCAGATAAATGGCTTGAAACCTAAAAATTCTGACGGCGAAAAATTCGAGTTGCAACTTTCAAGTTTCAATATGGAAAACGTTCAAGCCCGCGACCGTGGCGGACGTGTTCTTGCAGCCATTGCAAGTGCTTGGGGCGCAGTGTTTACCAACAACGGTAACAAAACTGAAACAACAGTCGGATACGCAACACTTTACGGCGATGTTGCCGGATTTTTGGCTACAATCGGTGACCTTTGGAAACATACCGTTTATGAGCTTTGCAAATTTATAAACGATGTCAACAACAAAGAAATAGTTCCGACAGAGATTTTTACATTGAAACCGTCTGCTGAATTGTCTGAAAATCAAGCGGTAGACAAAGGTCTTGGTGATCCGTTGATTTATCCGTATCACGACAGACTTTTTGCAGCACTTCAAGAATGGTGGAACAGGGCTTCGCTTACCGAAATTCTTCAACATTATCTTGACGGAAATCTTGCGGCATGGCTCAATCACGACACCGAAACTGAACTTACTGAGGCACTTATAAAAGAACATTTCCCGACAGCAAAAGAATTTATTGCGGATTTGGAACGTTGGTACAAACTTTTCAAAGGCATGGGAGTTGCAAAAAGAATTCAAGCACCTCCGATTATTGCGATAACACGCAGAGCTTACGGTTTTGACTATCGTGAATCGGCAATGCAACCTTATTTCACTCGTAAATATCTCGAACTTAGAGAAAAAGCGTTGGCTGAAATCTAAAAAAATCAAAAAAAACGGTGTAAAAAAATTGCACCGTTTTTTTTGATATAACTTATTTTCAAACATTTAACTGTCATAAGATACAATCTAAAAAAGTAAAAAAATGCAGTAAATAAAAAACTTTAATTTTTTTTGACTTATTGTTTGTGTGTGATAAGAAAATTATTAGATTTGCACAATAAAATGACTAAAGATAAGACTTATGAACATAATGAATTTAAATGAGGGACGTCCTGTATATTTTTCGTATGCACGAAATAGTAAAAAAAAGCCGGAATGGGAACATATTTCCGATTGTATGAGTCCTTTGTTAGGATATTTCAAAAGTAGAAACATCGAATTCCGTCTTGACAAACGTGACATCGGAACAGGAGATAAAATTTCCGCCTTTGAAAACGTAATCGGTTGGAACAGCGAAGTAGTAGTTATTGTATTTTCTGACAAATATTTCCGTTCAATGCATTGCATGTACGAATTTGTACAGATAAAGGCCGCTTTGAAAATGTATCCCGAAAAACGTTTGATGTGTATCAAGAGTGGTGATTTTGATCTTGCAGACTTCAATTATATCAGGGATTTGGAACATTATTGGAACAACCAAAAAATCGAGTATGAAGATATAGAATTTCATCGTATTCGTGAACATTCAGAAACCGAAAAAGCGGCTTATCAAAACGGTTTTTATCTTGATGATATCAGAAAACTTTATTCATTTTTTAGTGCAATTAATTATACAAATGCTAAAACTATTGACTTCGATAAGTTTACAGAAGATATAATCAAATATTATGTCAATACTCCAACAAAACCGAAGTTAACACCTAAACCGGCGGATGCTGTAAACTTCAATGGTTCAAAACTTTTGGAGTCTACTCAACCCAAAAAAGGAACAAATCCAGCTCCAAAAACAGAAAAACCGAAAATTGAAAATGGAGATAACAACCAACCAAATGATAACTCCAAGAAAAGAACTGCGGTTATAATTGGATTATTGGTTACGATTTTGGGTATTAGTGTTTTGACTTATGCTAAATTCGGTAAAGAACCGGAAACAATAGTTATTCCGTCAAATGATACAACGGATACTGTAAATGATAGTGTATTGTCCGAAGAGAATGACCAAGATTATTTGGGTGCAGATAGTGATAGCACTGAAAATGTTGATGTTCCCGAAATGACAATTGATGTAGACGACTATAATTTTAAGATGATATTTGTTCCAGGTGGCACATTTCAGATGGGAGCAACTCCCGAACAACAAAGCAATACCAGTGATGAATATCCAATTCATTCTGTTAAATTAAACAATTTTTACATTGGTCAAACAGAAGTAACACAAGGATTA